>JAISFV010000168.1 GCA_031263445.1 Synergistaceae bacterium
CCGTCCGGGTATCCTGTGCCGTCCCATTTTTCGTGGTGAGTCCTGGCAAAAATCCTCGAGTGCGTCAGAAAGTCCTTCTCGGACGTGTTGGTCGCGATCTTCTCAATTATCTTGGCGCCGAAGGCGGAGTGGAGCTTCATCTCCTCGAACTCCTCGGGCGTGAGCTTGCCCGGCTTCATCAGGATACTGTCCCTGATGGAGATTTTGCCCACATCGTGCAGTTGGGATGACTGCAACACGAGCCTCATGTCCCAGTCCGCCGTCTCCTCGTGGTATACGCCGCAATCCTGCAATGCCGTGAGCAGTATTTCCAGCCACTTCTGCGTGCGCAGGATATGGCCGCCCGTGATGTCGTCGCGGCACTCGACCAAGTCAGCCAGCGTGTTCAGTATCGCACCCTGCAGCTCCAGCACCCGGCCCGTCTTCTCCTCGACCATGCGCAGCAGGTTCTCGTTGAAATCCCGCAGTTCCAGCTTCTGTCTCTCCAGCGTCTGCCTCTGTGACTCCATCGTGAGGTGGATCTCAACCCGTTTGCGCAGCAGGTGCGGCTCGAACGGTTTCGTGACGTAATCGACCGCGCCCAGCCCCAATCCCTCAACCTCGCTGTCCGGGTCGCCCAGGGCCGTGAGGAATATGACCGGTATGGATTTCGTGTCTTCCCGCTTTTTCAGTATCGTTATCGCTTCGAGGCCGTTGATATCCGGCATGTTTATGTCGAGCAGTATCAGCGCGGGCAGGCTGTTCTCTATGGAGTCGAAGACGCTGAACATCTTGGCTGCCGACGGCGCGGTGTAAACGTCGTAAACGTCTGTCAGAGCGGCTTTCGCGAACTTCAAGTTCGTGATGTTGTCGTCGACGACCATGACCCTCGTCCTGCGGGGGTTGATTGAATCTGTCATAGCGCAGCCTCCTCTAACAGGCCCTTCAAAATGGCCTCAGCTTCGTCGAAATTCGCCAGCAGCACGTGGTCGGAGACGAGCGACAGTGCGTCCTTCGCCCTGCCGTGCGGTGCGGCGGCGGACAGACCGTCTAGCGCCATGTCTATTGCCCCGATGTCCCTGGAGGATATCGCGTCGAGCAGTTCCTGTAAGCCACAGGGCGGCAGCGCACTTCCTGTGTTGCCCGCGCGGGCGTCGGCCGCGCCCTTGGCCTCTAGCGCCCGCCTTATGCCGGAAGCCACACTGGCCAGGCGCTCTATGAAGGCGTCGATCCCATCCCGTATCGCCTGTGAGTCGAGCCTCTTGCCCGCTTCTTCCAATATCGCCGCCTCCTCCGACAGGGCTGTCGCCCCGACGTTAGCCGACGCGCTCTTCAGCGCGTGTGCCTGTATCGTAAAGCCAGCGATGTCGTTCGCGGACATGTCCTTCATGACCGACAGTGCGGCTTCTGCGTCCCTGCGGTATATCACTAGGGCTTCGAGGTAATCCTTCGTCGAGCCACGCAGTCTCTTCAGGCCCAGTTGCGTGTCTATGCCCTCGATTTTTATCGTAACCGCCTCTTGCGCGGCATCCGGAGCGTCGTCCGGGATCGCGGCGCGGACACCGTGCGGCACCCACCTCTCCATGACCTCGTTAAGCTTAGGGGCTTCCATCGGCTTCGAGAGGTAATCGTCGAACCCCTTGGACAGGAACATCTCCCTCATGCCCGTCATGGCGTTCGCCGTGAGCGCTATGAGCGGCACATTGCCGTACCCTCGCAGCTCTCGGATCGCCCTCGCCGTCTCTATCCCGTCCATCTCCGGCATCATGTGGTCGATGAATACCATCCCGAACGCGCGCCCCCGCGCTGCCTCTATCGCCTCGCGCCCACTGGTGCATGTGGTGATGTCCATCTTGAACGGCGACAAGAACCCCTTCGCGACCGCGAGGTTCGTGCGGATGTCGTCAACGATCAGCGCGCGGAACCCCGGCGCGGTGAATGGCGGCCCCGTGGGCTCCTTGCCTGAAATCCCCTTGCCGGTAAAAGACGCGGGCGCCCAGTCCGCGACGCTCTGCCTTACGGTCGCGGTGAAGGCCGAGCCCTTCCCGTACTCGCTCTCCACTGTGATGTCCCCTCCCATTGAGAGGCAGAGGCTGCGCGATATCGAAAGCCCCAGCCCTGTGCCCTCGACGTGTTTCGTCCCCTTCGAATTCAGCCGCACGAAGTCACCGAACAGATCGCCCATGTGTTCCGGCTTTATCCCGATCCCGCTGTCCTCGACCGTGAAGGTCAGCGTCACCTCGTCGCGGCCGGCGCACTCGCTTTTGGCGAAGAAAGCCACCCCGCCCTTGTTCGTGTATTTCACGGCGTTCGAGAGGAGGTTCAGCAGCACCTGTCGCACGCGTACCTCGTCCCCGATCAGCTTGCACGGGATATCAGGGTCTATCTCCGTGATCATGTCGAGCGATTTTTCCCGCGCCCGGACGCCTGTTATAGCCAGCACGTCGTTCAGCATGGACGCAGTCTCGTATGAGTACGGCGTTATCTGGAACCTCCCGGACTCGACCTTCGAGAAATCGAGTATGTCGTTGATTATGGACAGCAGATCCGACCCCGCGTGCCTGATCGACGCTATGTATTCGAGTGCCTGCCCGCTGCCGTACTCGCGCTGGGCAAGCTCGCTCATTCCTACGATGGCGTTCATGGGGGTGCGTATCTCGTGGCTCATCCGCGCGAGGAACGTGGATTTCGAGCGGCTCTCCTCCTCGGAGCGGATTCTAGCCTCGCTCATGCGGATCAGGATGCAGCACAGGATCAGGGCAAACGTCGCGCTCAGGAGGGCGATGACGGGGATCATCCTCTTGACCTCGCTGTAGTAGTACTGAACCGGGGCAATGATTCCGAGGCACCAGCCGTTTTCGAGCAGGCTGAAAAAGCCTATCTGCTCGGCCTCTCCGTCGTAAAGCCGTTCGACCAGCACTCCGCCCTCCATGCCCTCCATTTTTTCGTAGACGCCGGCGTAGCCCGGCACCTCGCGGATATGTCTGCCGACGTATTCTCCCTTCGGGTGCGTCAGTACGCCGAACGAGTCGTCCGTCAGCATACCGTACCCTGTGTCGGCGACCTTGTACGCCTTTATCTGGTCGATCACGGGAGTTAGGAGGTAGTCCAGCGCGAGGACGCCGCGGCTCTCGCCGTTTTCGTCGAAGACTACCATGGAGACGGCAGTCACCGCGTTGCCGGTCCGGGGGTCGATGTACGGCTTAGAGTGGAATATGCCGTTCTGCGTCAGCGCGCCGCGCATCCAGGGCGCGGTCTTGGGGTAATAGAACTCGCCGGGGATCCAGCTCGTACCGTCGAGATAGTTGCCGTCGAGATAGCCGTAAACGGAGACGAACACGTCCTCGATGTCCTTCTGGCGTCGGAACGCCTGCGTCCAGGACTTCAAAATATCCTGCAGCCCGTCGGGTCCCGCCCCGCTCTCTATCGCCATGCTGACTGACACCGCGACGTGCTGGAGCGCGTCCTCGTGTGCGAGTATCAGTGACCGGAGCGCGGTCTGGTACGCCAGCATCTCGCTTCGGCTGTGCAGGTCGACCTGACGCCTCATCACGACGCTGACGTAGAAGTAGCTCGCCAGCGTCATCGCCAGGAACACGGCGCACACGAGCAAAAGCTGCTTATAGTCCCTCCTTGCTGCTTCCCGAAGATTCACGGTCCGTCCCTATGGACAGGTATTTCTCAGGCACCTCTACGGAGGTCATCCCCATATACCCCTTGCCGAAAATGTATGTGTCCTGGTAAACGAGGAAATAATTCCTCACTGGTTTCGCGGTCAGCGCGTCCATGAAGTACGTGCCGTTCCACTTCGCGCCAGGCGAGAATTTCCCGTAACATTCGAGCAGCGTCTTTGTGTCAGTTATCTTGGCCCTGCCCTCCGCGATGAGCCGCCCGAACTCCGCCATCCCGGCCGTCTGTATGAAGCCCATGGAATAAACCCACGTACCCATGCGCCCGCCGCCGCCGGCCTCCACGACTGCGGGCGCCACTTTTTTCAAGACGCCCTGCCAGTCCCCTGGCTCGCCCTGCACGTCGACGCCGAAAGCGTCGGGGTATCCCATGAAGGGCGACGGAAGGTCAGCCTCGATGAAGTAACTGCCGCTCGATGCCACCATCTGAAGCATCGGCGCCGTGTGGGCGTCGTTCGTGCAGAAAAAGGCCGTGTCTTTGCCGTACTTCCCTATCCACGACGGGAATGTTTCCAGTATGAACTGACGCGCGCCACCGACCCCGGCCTCGCCGGTTGGATCCGGCGCTTCCTCGCTCGCAAAGCCGATGCCGAGGTCGTCACAGGCCCGCTCCATTATCGCCCGCCTCCTGTTCATCGTCTCGTAGCCCATGTGCCTCGGGAACGATACGTGGACGAACTGCTTGGCGCCCAGCTCGCGCGCCAGGAACGGTATGAGATAGCCCCGCGATATGAAGTCAGCGTTCACGACCAGATCGGCGACAGAAGCGATCACGTCCGTGTTCTCGTGGGTCTCGCCCGCGAGGCACAGGATGTCAGGGCGCTTCTCCTTGACCCTGCGGAAGCCCTCTGCCGTGCCTGGGATTGCCTGGTTGACTACAATGACCTTCATGCTCGGGTCGTCGGCAAAGGACTCGATCAGCTTCACCGTAGTCTCCATTTCGTCCATGAAGTTATCGGGGTAGATGACGTGGCTGATCATCCCGCCGTCGCCCACGTCACCGTAGATTCGTATCATCTCCTTCGCGCCCAGGAGGTCGTCCGCGCCCTGTGTTATGTTGCCAGTGGCTATGCCGATGTGGAATGCCTGAGCCGGCGCCTTTCTGTCCGGGACGGCGGAGATCCGGAGATACTCGGGCGGCACTGCCGCAGCGGCAGCGCCGAGGTATCCCCTGCCAAAGACGTAGGTGTCCTGGTAGACAAGGACGCATTTGTTTACCTGTCTGCCCGTCGACGGGTCGGTATAGTAATTCTCGCTCCACGCCGCGCCGGGCGAAAATTTTTCGTAGCACTCAAGGAGCTTTTTCTTGTCGGTGATCTCGGCTTCGCCTGACACGACGAGACGGCCGAACTCGGCCAGGCCCGCCGAGTGGCAGAACGCCAGCGAGTAAGCCCACGTCCCCATACGCCCCCCGCCGCCAGCCTTGACTACGGCGTCCTCGACCTTCTTCAATATCTCCGGCCAGCCGTCCTCGCCGCCTCTGACATCGACGTCAAAAGCGCCGGGATACCCAAGCATGGGGGAGGGCACGTCAGCCTCGACGAAGTAGCCCCCATGCGCGGCTATCTGGCGCAGGAGCGGTTCCGTGTGGGCGTCGTTTGTGCAGAAGAACGCCGTGTCCTTCCCGTATTTCTCGATCCACGACGGGAACGCGTCTGTGATGAATTGGCGCGCGCCGTCGATCCCGGCGTCACCCATAGGGTCAGGCGCGTTCTCGAACACGAACGAGATCCCGAGGTCCTTGCACGCTTGCTCCATTATCGCCCGTCTGCGGTTCATCGGCTCGTCGATCATGTGCCGGGGGAACGAGATGTGAACCAGCGCTTTCGCTCCCAGCTTCTGTGCGGAGCGCGGTATAAGGTAGCCGCGCGATATAAAGTCCGAGAACACCACGAGGTCGGCTATTGACGCTATGTCACGCACGTCCTCGTGAGCCTCACCGACGAGGCAGAGTATGTCCGGGCGGCGCTCCCTCACTTTGCGGATGGCCTCCGTCGTGCCTGGCAAGCCCTGGTTCACGACGATGACCTTCATCAAGGGGTCTTCCGCCAGATCCGTTATCCTCGACATCGCGACGTCCATTTCAGCCATGAAGTTTTCAGGGAACGTGACGTGCCGGATCATCCCGCCGTCCTCCGCGTCCCCGTAAAGCCGTATGACCTCACGCGCCCCCAATAGCTCGTCATAGCTCTGCGAGTTGTCGGACGTGACGATCCCTATGTGGAACGGCGGCACCGGCCGGGCCGAAGCCTCAGAACCCGCCGCGCCTCCGTCGTCCGGCCCTGGCGATTCGTGCGTCGCGTCAGCTTCCGGCGCGCTCCCTGCCGGTGCGTCGAGAGGTGCCTGCCGCGCCAGCGGCTGATATAAATAAGCGCCGGCTATGAGGACGAGCAACGCGACCAATGCCAAGATTTTTTTGTCCACGGCAAACAGCCCTCCCTAATGTCGATTTGCTGAAATATAAAAACAGCCAAAAGAGCGCCTGGCAAAAAAACACGCGCGACACAGAAAGCGGAGCGGATAGATATGAGAACTAGATTTTAAGGAGATCACGCTAGATTTGTATACTGTCACGATTGACAGGTTTTTCAAAACCGCAAAAAACGGCACTGTCAAAATTAACAGTGCCTCTATAATAACTGCCGGCCGCGAGGTTTTTTACCTGCGGGGTAAATTTTTTTGCGTTCAGCCCTGCCGCTGTCAGGAGCCGTGTTCAAAATCCGCCGGGCGGCTGGCCTTTGCGATCAGCTCTATGCGGCTCTTGCTGCCCGTCTTTTTGAACATCGAGCTCAAGTGGAAGTTGACGGTCCTCTCCGAGATGAACATCCGCCGCGCTATCTCGGCTGTCGCCATCCCGGAGGCGAGAAGCCCCATGACCTCGCGCTCCTTCGCCGTGAAGCCCATCTTTTCGCCGTAATCGGCTGCGGAGGGGTTCTTTGCTGCGGCCCGCTCATAGAGGAATCTGTCGTACTCAGCGCCCAGCGTGAGGACGACGTACATGGCCGTCAGCGCGACTATCAGCGTCACGCCTAATGCGGTCTTATAAAATTCCTCTGGCACGAACTCGAACGCGAAGCTCGTCACGAGGAAGCCGCCGTACAGCCCCGCGTACCCGAGCCCGGGGACGGCGCTGAATTTCCCCTTCCCGTACCTCGCGCAGTATGCGACGGGTATCGCGGTTAGGAACACCTCAATGGCGACGTTGCCGGCGTTGGTCAGGATTGCGTAAGGATAGACGAGCAGCTCCCGGTCGCTGAAAAACGACATCGACTGCCCCAGGCATACGAGGAGGAGCGAAACGGTCGCGGCGGGCGCCCATTTGACCTTGTCGCAGACGTGTCCGGCGACTACGACGGTGACGCATCCGTAGGCGAGCGTGAAAAACATCAGATGCGGGATTTTGGCGAACGCGGATTCGAAAAAGAAGATGTTGTCTAAAATGCCGGAGACTACGACGGACAAGCCTATGACGACGACCGTCTTGAGCATTATCCCCCGCGGCAGCGGCTCCGGCTCGGCGGTCTCAAGGGCACGCTCTGTATGCCACTGCCGCCCGAATGCCGCTGCCGCGATCGCGGGCAGGCAGCAGACGGCGGCCAGTATGACGCCGGTAGGGGCGGCGACGCCAGGCAGGAAAAACAGCGCTATCGTGACAAGCCCGGCAGCCGAGATGTAAAGCCCTGTAAAGCGTCCGATACGTTCCGGCGGGACGCCGCCTGTCGCCGCGCGGTTCAGGCAGACGCTCATCGAGCCCGCCATAGCGGCGTCAGCCAGGAACTGGAAAAGGAGCGCGGTCCCCCCATTGGAAAAATAGCCCGCCAGTACGCACGGGATCGCCAAAAACGCCAGCGCTTGGAGCGCCAGCGCGGCACTTTGCCGAGCGCGGCCCGCGTCCAGCCTGCGCAGTGCAGACGGTACCACGGTCATGCCCGCCACAATCCCCAGGCAGTACACCATGAAGATGATATTTTCCCTGCCCGCGAGGCCAGTACTGCCCGCCATCCACAACGACAGGCGCAAGTGGCAGAACCTGAAGCTCTCCAACATACAAAACGCTACAAACAGGCCGTGTCGCATATGAACCCCCAGTACCGCCGATATATGGACAAAAAACGTCGCGCAATGTCAAGATTTTAAATCAAAATATTCGTCATGGCAACAGCCCTATTAATCTGATAGGAATACAGAACGAAAAAAGGCGGCACCAGCCGGCGTGAACCGTGGCGTCGCCCTTCAAGCCGACAGGCGTAGCGGCATGAGCCGCTGGAATCGCTTAGCCAGGCATCTTTACGAGGATGATCGAGAGGACTATGAAGACGAGCGTCATCGCGAACGTTATCTTGTTGAGCGAGGACATGCGCTGCCAAGTGCCGCCTGACATATCCATCTGAGTTCCGCCGCCCCCGAAGCTGCCGGAGAAACCGCCGCTCTTCCTGTGCTGGAGCAAGATCACGCAGATCAGCCCTATGCACAAAAACAAAAACAGTACCGAAAGGATAGTCTTAAACAAATCAACATGCCTCCTTGAAATATC
>JAISFV010000081.1 GCA_031263445.1 Synergistaceae bacterium
TTCGAGAGGTACAAGGGTTCGCAGGTGTTCGTATTCGACAAGGGATATTCAATGTACGCGCTGACCGCCGCCTGCAATGACGCCGTCCATTACAACGTCGGCGCGGCGGCCGAGAACGGGGGTTTCTGTCCGCTGTCCGAACTTGATTCCGAGGAGGACAGAGGCTGGGCATACGAGTTCGTCAATTCACTCATAGACCTGCAACTCCAGGACAACAAGACGGACGCCGTCGGCGTCACCGACCGCGGTTTGGTACGGGATGCCATTACCACGCTGGGGAATTCGACGCCCGGCGGCGCCGGCGACAGATCCATGACGTCTTTTATCAGCACCGTCCAGTCGAGCGCCGTAAGGGCACTGCTCTCTTATTATCAGATAGGAGGAGGCGCGGCCGGGGATTTCCTGGATGGCACGAAAAACGACATCGCCACAAAAAGCCTCGTGACGTTCGAGATCGAGGAACTGATGCAGTACGGCAAGAACATCGTGGTGCCTGTGCTAATGTTCCTCTTCCGCCAGATAGAAAAACGCCTCAGGGGCCGCCCTTCGCTGCTCGTGATTGACGAGGCGTGGCTCGCTCTGAGCAACCCCGTATTTGCCGGCAAGATAAAGGAGTGGCTGAAAGTTTTCAGAAAATCGAACTGCGCCGTGGTATTGGCGACGCAGAACGTGTCGGATATTGCCGAGAGCCCTATCACCAGCGCGCTTGTTGAATCGTGCCCTACGAAGATATTCCTGCCCAACCCTGACGCGAGGAGCGAACAATCCGCCGAGCTTTACAAGCGGGTATTCGGGCTGAACGACAGGCAGATACAGCTTATAGCGACTGCGGTGCGCAAGAGGCATTATTATATGACGAGCCCCGTGGGCAGGAAACTGTTCGAACTCGGCCTCGGGCCTGTGACGCTGAGTTTCGTCGGCGCCGGTTCGAAGGAGGATATCGCGCGCGTCACGTCGCTGCGCACGCAATACGGCGAAACCTGGCCGTACTACTGGCTGCGCGAGCGTGGACTCGACCACGCCGCCGAAGGCTGGATGGGCGGATATAAGACGCTCTTCGGAGAATCGGCGTGACCGGAGGCTTGAACAAAAAAATTGTTTCTCTCATATGCCTGTGTTGTTACGTTATGATGTCGTCCGCGTATTGCGCTGGCACTGCCGACGCAGGGTCGTTATTTCCGGAGGCCTCAGAAATAAGCCATCTGGTCAACCAGATCAACCAGGCCTATACTGCCGCCGGCAACGTCCCCGACGCGGCGCAGCAGGCGGTGATAGACGGCCTCAAACACAGTATCGATAAAGCCGTGGAGGAGGGCGCTGGGAATGCCGCTAAAATAGAGACAGCCGAAGCCCTTATAAAAGGATTTATAGTCACCATCGACGGAATGATATACGATAAAAAGAAGGCCCTTTACGATCTCGCCGTTGACGAGAACGAGGAGGATATAAGCAATTACAACAAAGACCACGCTGCCTTGAATGACAAGGTAACTTACGATCTGCTGGCTAAAATTGACCGGCTGTACGAGGTGCTTTCGGCGGCGGACGCCCTGACATACGCGGCCGAGGCCGATTTCGAGCGGCGTTACGAGGAGCTTTACCCAGGATACGACACGAATATCTCCGATTTCTCTGCCAACTTCAAAGACCTGATGACAGAGAGGCAGAATTACGCGTATGGATCGTTAAGCGCCGGAAACGGCGAAACCTCGAAGATAAAAGACAACCTGGCGGGCTTGCTCAAAAGGCTGAACGACTCGTCGCTCTCTGCGGAGGGCTACCTGCAGGTCATGCAGGCGCGCAATCAGATATATGCTTTCGCGGGACAGGAGATACTTAACCTCAGGGTCGACATGACGAGGCAGATCGAGGCCAGGGCCATGATCTCCGCCGAAAGGCAGCGGAAGAGGACCGTGCGGATGGCCGCGTTCGAGCGCGCGATCGGCTGGAAGTCTCAGAGCGCGGGCAGGCAATACTGACCATGCGAGCGCTCATGAATCATAAAATCGCAAAAAACGTCACGCGGTGTCTGCTGGTTGCGCTTTTTTTGGAGTCGTCCCTGCTTCCCGGGCGTTCTTTCGCAGGGGATTACACCGACCTCGAAAAAAGAATTACGGCTGTCAGCACGATGATTGCGGAGGAGACGGCGGACATCGCGCTGCTCTCTCTGATTTTGGATAAGATAAAGGGTACGATAGCTGTGAAAGAGGAGATGGACGAGCGGGACGATGAAAACTACGAAAAAGACCATGAGCCGCTGGAACCCGGGGAGGCCGTATGGGAGGACGTATCGCCGAACATAAGGTCTGTCTATGCGATTTTGAACGCTTCCGGCGCTATGTCGTACGCGAGCGCGTCCGATGTCGAGCGGAGATTCCTCGAACAAAACCCTGAATACGGGGCCGGACTCCCCGGCAGCGCCGATTTCCCGGAGAAATACAAGGCCAGGGTTGAAGCCTGGCAGGAATATATAAAGGGCGTTCTCGAAGCCAACGGGCATGAGGCAGAGGGCATCGCGGAGCGGGCGGACGTGATCGCCGAGCTGAGGGATATCTCGTATGGCACCGGATACTATCGTGAGGCAATGCAGGCCGGAGATCAGATATCGACGTTCGTGAACCAGGAATTTACGAGGCTTAGGAGCGACATCCAGAGACATCTGGACGCCGAGACGAAATACGCGCTGAACGAACAGCAGGAACGGGACGGCGAAATGGCCGCGTTTGAGGGTGCCGTGCGGACTTGGAAAACTCAAAGCCTAGGCAGGAATTACTGATGAAAAAAAGAACGCTTTCACTGCTGGCGATTATGGTACTGATTTTCGATAACTGCCTTTGCCCGTCCCCGGCGGAATCGGGCAATCTGCTCAATCAGCTTCGCATTCTGGGACCAGAGATGCTCGCCCTTGTCGCCCTGGAGTGGACCGCGTATTCTTACGACAGGCAGATCACGGATAACACCGAAGAACTGTATAATATGGAATACGAGTCGGATCAACTGAATCAGGAAAACTACAAACGCGATCACAAGCCTCTGGCGGCGCAATATAAAATATGGTCGGATCCGACGGCCGGTCTGGAGAAAATATACACGGCGCTGGAATCCAGCGGGGCCCTCTCTTTCGCCGCCGACATTTCCCGCGAGAAATTCGACGCGCAAAATCCGGGATACAGGCTGCCGGCGCCGGGCAATTACATTGATTTCGCTGCCGCCTATCGCCTCAGGGCCAACGATTTCAGAAGTTACTCTCTGGGGGTCGCGATAGCAAACAACGCCGAGTCACAAAGCGTGCTGGACGCGCAGAGCGTCATAAAAAGACAGAACGACGCGTCCATAATGAGCGGCGAGAGCGAGGCGGGCTATCTTCAGATGCTCCAGGCCGGGGCGCAGATGCGCAATCACACGAATCAAATCGTATCCCGTCTCCGCGTGGATATCGGACGCCAGATAGAAGCAGAGACGAAGTTCGCCTTAAACGAGATGCAGGGACGCACGGACAGGCACGCGGCGTTTAGGCAGGCTGTGCAGGGCTGGAAACCACAGAGTCACGGCACAAATTATTGAAGGGGGCGCCGCAGTGAGCATAAAACACCGTTCAAAATTATTGAGCGTCCTTTTATCAGCCACCATGCTCACGCAGTGCTTTTTCCCCTGCGCCGCCTCCGCAGGGCAGCTAGCCGAGGAAGCCGCTGAAATAGCGATGTGGATTGCCATCATAGAGGGTGCGGAATACGCCTTGCTAGCGGCGAGTTTCGCCACTCTCGAGGCGGAGGCGGAGACAGTGGCGACGGAGGCAAAGGGTCTCGCGCTGGAGAAGGCCAGGAACAAACGGGTCGAAGAAAATTACGAACACGATCACGAGGCTCTGGAAGATGTCGTATGGGAGAGCCGCACGGACAGTATGAGCCGGATGATCGACGTCCTGTCGAGATCAGGGGCGCTCTCATTCGCCGCAGATCTGTCGCGTGAAAAATTCGACGCGCAAAACCCGGGGCAACTGGAAACCCCCAGCGGCGCCGCGATAGATTTCGCCTCGGATTTCAAAAAAAGGGCGGATGATTGGCAGAGTTACGCGTACGGAGCGCTCGCGGCGAACAACGACGACTTGAAGCTGGTTTTGGACGCTCAGTCCGGTGAAATACACGAACTGCAGGAGGCGTCGTACGAGACGGAATATTATCGCCAGATACTACAGGCCGAGAACCAGACGATCAACTACACGAATCAGGAACTCGCCGAGGCCAGGTTGTCCATAGCGAGGCAGATCGAACTGCGGAAGCGCGTCGCGCTCCTCGCGCGCCAAGAGAAAACCGACGAGAAGTCCGCTTTTACGCAGGCTGTGAATAATTGGAAGGCGCAGAGCGCCGGGGGCAGATACTGATGAGGTTTCGCCGCCCGGTTCGGGTGTTGATAGCGTCGCTCTTATCCGCGGTTTTTATATTCCCCTCTGTCGCCTCGGCTGGCAGTCTAGTCGGCAAGCTGATTCTGGCCGCGGAGGGCGGGATTGGCATCGCGAAGCTGACGTCACTGATCCTTAGCTGGCAGGAACTCGATGACGGGCAGAAAGCCTTCGAACAGGAGAAAAAGGATTACGAGGACGACCATGAGCCTCTCTCCGGTTCTGAAATTGTATTTATCGATCTCGGCACGGATGCCTCCGAAATATATCAGCGGCTGAGAGATTCCGGCGCCTTGACGTTTGCCGAAAACCTCAGCCGGGAGATGTACGACAGGCAATATCCCGGCTACAGGGGTACCCCTGGGCCCGGTTATATTGATTTCGGCGTCTCCGGACAGACCTCGGACAAAGGATGGCGAAACAGGTCATATGCGGCAATCGAGGCAAATAACAGCGAAGCGGAGAGGGTACTGGCCTATCAGAATGAAATACAAAGGCTCAACGACGTTTCGTCAGGCGCGGAAGGATACCGTAAAGTCATGCAGGCCGGCAGCCAGACGTCGGGCTTCATGGATATGCAAATAGTCAGGACGAGGCTCGACGCCCAGCGTCAGCTCGAAGCGCTGACGGATGACGCGCTTATGGAGATACAGTCGTACGCTGACGACGAATCGGCCTTTGAACGAGGGATAATGATATGGAAAAATCCGAGTACGCCGGGACAATACTGACGGTTTTCACGCTGGCTGCGGTTTTGTCCTTGACTGTCGCCGTTGCGCCCTCGTCCGCTGCCGCGCCGTCCACGGCCGATGGTTCCGCCGCTGTGGATTATTTTATAACCAATATCGACGACAATATGGACAAGCTGAGAAACGTCTTCATTACGGGCGCGAGCATCATGTTCTTTACGCTGGCCACGATACAGCTGGCCTGGGCCGGCATGAATCTTCTGTTTCGGGGCGATTTTTCGATCCAGTCCTTTTTTGGAGCGCTCGTCAAGGAGATGCTTTTCATCGGTTTTTTTTACTGGCTGCTCACCCAGGAACCAGACCTGGGGCAATGGATAGTTACCGGTTTGAGGAATATGGTCGGCGAGGCTACGGGATTCGACAACATCAGCCCTGCATCCTTGTTCTCGACGGGCATCGAGATAATTTATAAATTGACTGTTGCCGCGTTCAGGCTGGGAGTTCACAGCGCGGTGTGGGCGGTCGTTCCGTACGCGATGTCGCTCGCCGCTCTGGCATTTTCGGCTGCGTTCGCCGCCGTCTATCTGGTTGAATTCTACGTGGCCGTCCCTTTCGGAGTGATATTTCTCGGTATGGGGGGTTCTCTGTGGTCGAAAAAATTCACCGAAAACTACGTAAGGGTGCTAATCTCCATCGCGCTGAAGCTGACCACGCTTCAAATCGTGCTCGGCATCGTAATGTCCATGATGACCAGCATCAACACTACTATATCGGACATCGCCACCGTCGGCGGAGACGGTTTTTTCATCCACGCCTTCAACTTGGCGGGACTGTCCGTACTTACGTTTCTCGCGGTCAAAAATATACCGTCGTTCGCGGCGTCGCTGGTCGCAAACGCGTGGTTTCAGAGCAGCCTTCCGATGCTCGCGGCCGCCTCGCCACATCACGCCGGAGTGGATTTGCGCGACGCTTACTCCAGGCAGTCGGATGATATGATCGCAATCGGGGAAAACAGCTCTTCTCCAGGGCATTCGTCATTTGCCGAACAGATCGGCGAAATATCGATGGCCTCGGATTCTTTTTCAAGAGCTGGATCGCCCGGCGCAGGGATGGAGGCCGGCGGTTTTCAGACCGGGGAGGTAACGGATTCAGCCTCAGGCGGCGGTTTGCGGTATGAGACGCCGAATGCGCCGATTGTATCGCCGGGTCCCGTCTCATCCGATTCAGGCGCTCGTGTGAGCGGCGGTGACGCAATGCCGGAGAGGGTGCCAGGAGAGCTGTCGAATATAGCTTCGAGAATTTCCGGGGCAGACGCGGGCATGGACAGCTCACGGGCTGATGCGTCCGCAGGGATGGCGGCGAGCCGCGATGGCCCGGGACAATCTCGTGACGGAACGACGGGCGGCGTACCAGCGCCCGGAGCTATCGCAGCCGGAGGCGAGCTGCCCTATATAGCCCCTGGGATGCCCGATGCTGCCGCGCGGCAAGTGGAATCGGCACAGGGCGGGACAATGTCGTCGGGGTCGCTGGGATACGGCGTTCCCAGGAGCGACGGGCGCTCTGATCGCGGTCGCCCGGACCGTTCCGGACAATCGGCGGAGGTATCTTCCTCTTCCGCCGGAGAATCTTCAGAGTCATCAGGGAGCCCGGCCGCCCCGCCGTCGCCTGGGGCTATCGCAGCCGGAGGCGAGCTGCCCTATATAGCCCCCGGGATGTCCAAGGCTGCCGCGCGGCAAGTGGAATCGGCACAGGGCGGGACAATGCCGGCAGGGTCGCCGGAATACGGCGTTCCAGGGAGCGACGGGCGCTCTGATCGCGGTCGCCTGGACCGTTCCGGACAATCGGCGGAGGTATCTTCCTCTTCCGCCGGAGAATCTTCAGAGTCATCAGGGAGCCCGGCCGCCGCGCCTGGGGAAGCCGCGGACGGCGGATTGTCGAATGTCGCCTCTGCGGCCTCCGAAATAGCTTCCCGGATGCCGGGGACGCGTGCAGGGTCTTCTCGCGACGGAGAAGCGCCGCCTGAAAGGATATCCGATTCCGCCTCGTCCGGTTTTGCTCCTTCCGGCGGCGCGGCCAGCGCACCTGACCGTGCCGGTACGGGCAGTGCGGGACGGCACAAAGACGCGGCATCGGGAGTTGGCGGCGAGGGTCTTTCTAATGCGGCTTCCGGCATTTCGGAGATAGCCGCCAGACTGGAGGGGGCGGGCGACGGCCCAGCTCGCTCCGGGCGGTCTGACACAGGCGCTCCCGGAGGCCATTTGGGCGCTCCCGAAGCGAGAGTCCCTGCCACGAGTTTCGGCGGTCTGCAGCAAAAGCAGATGGATCCGCGCGCTCTCGAGGCTCTCAGCGCGGTGATGAGGGATGCTATCAGAAACGGTATGGCATCCTCCGAGTCTACGCTCGGCAAGGCGGTCCGGAACGAAGCGATGCCGGTGGATAGTTTCCAGAAGCAGGCCAGCGGGATGCCTCCGCTTCAGAGATCGGTTTTCAGAGGCATGACGAATCAGGGACAAAAATCCGATAGTTGATTATATATTATGCCTTTTTTTGAGGAGGAAATAAAGTGTCTTTATTTTCGAGAAAGGGAAAATCCATAACGAAAAAAAGATTGCCTGACAGGGGAGACATGCCGCCGCCCAAGTCGCCGGAAGACGAGGAAGAATGGACGTCGCAGGGAGTTGCGCTGTCGGATGCGGAGCGGAGCGCGATCGAGTCTTTCGCCAAGACGCCGTGGATGAATTCGAAAAAACGATATACCGATATCTATCAAGCTCTCGCCTCATCGGTGTCGCAATGGAGAATAGCGACGTTTACCATGATGCTGTTGCTCGTTTTCAGCGTAATCGGCAATGTCATGCTGGCACTGAGCGTCAGGATCCAGCCGTACGTCATCCAGGTCGATGAGCACGGATATGCCATACCGATAAAGAAGGCCGACATATCCGGCGTCAATCAGCGGATCGTAACTTCACAAGTGGGGCTTTTTATAGTCGACAGCAGGTCGAGGCTGCTCGACAGAGAGGCTCAGCTAATATTCGCGGAGGACGCGTATCGTTGCGTCGCGGCCGACAGCCCCGCCGAACGGAAACTCAACGAGTATTTCAGGGCTTCGCCGCCGACCCAGGCGAAATTCCCTGTCATGGTTGAAATACGGTCGATTATTCCGATATCCCAAAATACGTACAGGGCGAGATGGGTCGAAAGTACCGCAGGAGATACAAGCGGAATAGTCACGAATACGTATGAGGGTATCCTGACAGTAGCTGTCTCTCCGCCGACCAACCTCGAAAATATTCTGACGAATCCAATGGGCGTTTATGTGACGGATTTCACAATTCAGGAATCCACGAATATGAGTTGAAGATGGGAGATGAAAAAAATGGCGAAGCATTTCAAATCGAATGAATCTTTCAACAAAGCAAACGTAAAATGGTTTATTATCATGACTTGCGCCCTGTCGGTCATCGTCGCGGTCAATTTCTCGATCGAGGCGCCGGGAATCAGGCCAGCCGACGCGACCGACGCGGTTAATTTAAACGCGCCTCCCGTGTCGAACGACGCGCTTGCCGTCACGGTCACGGAAATGGCGCCGGCGGCAGCCGAAGAGAAGAACCAGGCGTCGTCGGACGAGGTTTTCGACACGCTGGTAAAAAAATACGGCGTCGATGGAATCGGGTGGGGCGAGGATCCTCTCGACGGATTGCCCGTCCAACTGCCGTCGAGGATGGTCCATACGGATGACGAGGGCAATACGGTCATCGAGTTCGACGACCCCGATTCTGCGGAATTTGAAAAAAAACTGGCTGAAATAGACCGGGTGCCGCTGATGAGGACGGTGGACGAAGCAGCCGTCGTGCTCGCAAATGCTTATGCCGAAGCCAAAGGCGCGCCGAAACCGTTCATGCAGGACAACGGGCGGATCAAATTCTATTACGGCACGATTAATCCGCGTATAGTTTGCCGCCCGCTCCGTCTTACCGATATAGAGCTGGAACCGGGCGAACAAATCAAAAACGTCCACATGTCCGATTCGACGCGCTGGTCGGTGTCCGGCGCATGGAGCGGCGGGCCAGAGAACCTCGTGACGCACATCATCGTCAAACCCCAGTTGCCCGACATAGCGGCTAATCTTCTGCTCCACACGGACAGGAGAACGTACTCGCTGGAACTGGTGTCCGTAGTGAGCGGCCAGTATATGCCTTTCGTCGGTTTTATCTATCCCGTCACGCCCGACACATCAAGGGTCGCGGACGCTGAATCGTGGCAGGATCTGCTGGCGCAGTACAAAACGGCGGACAACGTGAGAACCGCCTCCGCAGTGCAGGAACGCAACGCCCGCATGGTCGATCCGGTCGCTATCTACACGGACTATACCGTCAAGGTCACCGCCGGCAATAAAAAAGTCGCATGGAAACCGACCAGCGTTTACGATGCCAATGGAAAGACATATATAGTGATGCCCGAGGCCATGAAGTTCACGGAGGCGCCGGCAATGTTCATCAAACAAAGCGGCAAGGAAAAACTCACCAATTACAGGCTTCATGGGAATGTCTATATCGTGGACAGGCTGTTCGACATTGGTATACTGACCGTTGGAAAAGACAGAGTGGCCATCTACAGGAAAACCCCCGTCGGCGCTCCGCCGGACGACAAGAAGTAGGCGGAAAACATGGCTGGCGGAAGAAATTCACCGGACGCCGGGAATCTCGGCGGCAGTGGGTTCGATAACGCTCCGAGGAACAACAGGATAGTGTTGTTTATAATGATCGCATGTTTCCTGGTTCTCGTTTTTATCCTGTACAGCATAAGTTCGGACAAACGGACTGCGGAGCGGAGCAACGACGAGGTATTCCCAGACCTGTCGCCGGCGTCCAGCCGCAACAACGGATATTACAACGCTCTATACGAGACGCTTTCGGAGGATATAGACGAGCGAAGATATCAACTCCGGACGCCTCTCGCCGGATCGGTCGGTTCCGTTTCAGGTGCCGCAGCCGCCGGGCAGGGATCCGAAAATTCCGAGCTCAAGAATGTCAGGGTTGTCAGAAAACCGCCGTCAGATGAGTATACTGATGCCCGCAGCCTCATTTTGGACGCGTTGAAGGCCACTCCGGAGATCAAGTTTGCCGAAGCGCCGGGCAGCGCTGTTCAGTATGAGGCCGAGGAACTGCCTGATGCCGCTTTGGATGAGACGGCGAACCCGGCTCTGATCAGTACGTACCCGGCCGTCGCCTATGCCGGCGATATGGATAACCGGTCACCGGAGGAGATCGCTTCGGATTTGGATCGGGCCGTGATGAACGGGGGAGTCGGCGGAAGCCTGTTTTCGCAAAATACGGAGGATACGAATGCGGCCGCGATGGCCCACCAGGACAGAAATAATTCTTTCATAAACTCGCAGAGCGTAGCAAAGGACATCGACAGCGAATACCTGTCTTCAGCGAGGCGGGCGCCCCGGAGCCGTTATGAACTCAAAGCCGGCTCCATCATCAGCGGAGTCATGGTCGGAGGGATAAACAGCGATACCCCAGGTTCCGTCCTCGGACAAATAACGGAAAACGTCTATGATACCGCAAGCGGAGCGTATATTCTCATACCGCAAGGGGCAAGGATGGTCGGTACCTACGACTCGCACGTCGTTTACGGGCAGCACCGGATCGTCGTCGTTTGGAACAGGATCGTATTCCCTGACGGCACGTCGCTCAACCTCGAAGGTATGATCGGAGGCGACCAATCCGGCAACGCCGGCTTCAAACAAAAAATCGACAACCACTACAGCAGAGTCATAGGGGCGGCGCTGCTCGCGTCCGTATTCACGGCGGCTGGAAAAGTAGCGACCAATAACGACAAGGACTCGGAAAACAACGAGAACAAGGTGGCCGAAGCGGTTATGGAGAGCGTGACGGGAGTCGGAGCCAAGCTGGCGGAGAAAAACATAAATGTCTCGCCTACGCTTCGGATACTTCCGGGATACAGATTCAGTATAATCACGACGAAGGATGTTGCCTTCGCCGAACCGTATATCACGCCATAAGGGAGCCGTTATGTTATCATGATGATACGTTTGAGATCGGCCTTTTTGTTTGTCCTGATCGGTTGCCTGACATCGTTTGTAATAGGCTTTTCGATCGGCCTCCTGGAGGCCAGGACATTTTACCTCAGCAAAGCGATGGAAGTATGGGCAGGGCGCATGGTCGCGGATCCGGCAATTTCACCGAGGCGCGCCGGTTCCTCTGAAAGTTCGCGCTGAATTCGCGGGCTTGAGGTTTCGTTGCGTAGCTTGTCATGAAAATAGACGTAACCGGCTTGCGTAACCTGACGCTGATCTTGATTTGCGTTGCACTGGCGGTCGCTGCCTTTCCCGTTTTTGACCTGCGCATCAATATCACTTCATCACACGTCCCGGTCGGATTGTGGCGCTCGTATCCGGCGACCGCGATAGAGGCGGGGGATGTCGTGGTTTATGATATTTATGATCTTTTTTTGGAAAATCCTCAGATTTATGCGGACGGGATGACATTCGAGTCCTCCAGGATAATAAAGATCGTGGCAGCTCTCCCGGGCGCGATGATAGAACGTTCCGGCGATGAGGTGATCGTGGACGGAACGCGATATCCCAGCGCCCGCATCCTCAAGAAATCCTGGTGTAATGTCGAATATCCCATGATCGTCCCTGACGGTTCGGTATGGCTGATGGCCGACGTTTCGAGCGCGTTCGATTCCCGTTATCACGGGCCTGTGCCGGCAGGGCTGATACGGGAAAAGGTCAGTCCTGTATTGGTGTGGAAATGAATGCGGAAAACCGCGTCCGTCGGTTCGGTCTGTCGGATGCGGTGCTGATCGGGGCGGCGGCCCTCATAGGGGCCGCGAGCGGATTGTCACAGGTCAATTTCGCCTTCTTTTTCCTCCTGCCCCTCGTCTGGTTTATGTCACAATCGCGCCTCACGGCGTTTCTGGCTGTCCTGGCGTACTATATGTCGGTTTCGAGCGGCATCATCGCGGGGACAAGGTTTTATTTCAGCCTTGGCGCCGGTTTCGATACAGCGCGCTATCTTTTGCTGCTGTGGTGCGGCACCTCGTTGTCGCTGTCCGCGCCGTGGGCTTTTTTATGGACGAGATCGGATTCATCGGCGCCCTCCAAGGCATTTCGTATTGTCGCTATCCTTGTTCTCGTGACCGTGCCTCCCCTTGGGTTGTGGGGGTGGGCCAACCCACTGCTGTGCGCTGGTTTTCTGCTGCCAAACGCCGGCATAGCCGGCATCGTTGTCATACCGGTCATATGGATCGCACTCTGGCATTGCCGCGAAAGGCATCCCAGAGTCTTTCGCGCCGCTTTGCTCACGCTTGTTTTGTATGCGGCATTCATGTCGCCCATGTCTCGGCACGAAGTCAAAAAACCTGGAAACTGGGAGGGTGTCAATACTTCGTTCGGGAGACTCTACAGCGGAAGCGACGATTCGATCAGCCCATTCCTGAGGTATCAGCTCCTGTCGATCCTCCTTGAGGAGTCGCCCGCGAAATACGTCGTCCTGCCTGAAACAGTCTCAGGCTGGTGGGGAAGGACGACCGAGGCGTTGTGGCAACCCACTACGGATTTGTTTCGTTCGCGCGGGAAGACATATTTTACCGGAGCCGAGACGACTAAGACAGGAACAAAGAAATACTACAACGTCGTGCAGATAAGGGGCGCGAATAATGACACTGTCGTCCAGAGATTCCCCGTTCCATTTTCGATGTGGAAACCGTGGAGCGACGACGGCGCAGTGGCAGACTGGTTCGGCTCAAACGGGATAACAACGATAGACGGCATGTCAGTCGGCCTGCTCATCTGTTTTGAACCGTATCTGTACTTCCCGTTCCTCGTGACCATGCTGAGCGGTCCGGATATCATCGTCGTCGTATCCAACAG
>JAISFV010000083.1 GCA_031263445.1 Synergistaceae bacterium
CCAAGTATTCAACCGCGCCGATTACGATACTCCCGGCCAGAAAGATAAACCCGAGGAAGAATGGGTGGTCGTCGAGAACGCATGGCCAGCGATTGTCACGCAGGAACTCGTCGATGAGGTGAATAGCATGGTGCGCAAATCTCACTCCGGCAACGCGCCGGGCAGCACGAAGAAAACAGATGCCGAGCCGTTCGCGCTGTCAGGCAAGGTGGTGTGTGGCATATGCGGGAGGGCCTTGAACGGGGTGACCAGCGGAAGGAAGGGCGCATACCGATACTACCGCTGCACCAAAGCACGCGATTCGGGATCGGCTGCCTGCGGCTTGCCGCAAATCGCTCAAAAGCGCGTCGAAGATGCTGTCATGAAAGTTTTCTCAGAGCAGGTCATGACGGACGGGTTGCTCGAAGGGATGATAGAAGTAGCCAGGGAAGGGAGAAACGCAAGAAACTCGGACGAAGGAAGGCGGACCCGCGATATAGGGAAGGGCATAGCCGACCTCGAACGCCGCCGCCGTAATCTTACGCTGGCCGTAGAAGAAGGCTCGGTAAACCTGTCCGACGTAAAGGGACGGATGGATGAGCTGTCACAGCAGATAAGAACCTTAAACGAGGATCTAAAGAAGGCGAAAGCGCAGTTGAACCCGTTACCGGCCGCCGACAAATGGAACTTGAAGAATTTTCGCAAACAGCTCATGGCCTTTATCGAGATGGACAGGCATAAGGCCCTCCGCAGCATAGTCGATTCCTTCGTGGAGCGCGTGACGGTATACCCGGCCAGAGTGGATGTCAGCATAGCTCTGGCATGTCCAGAATGTAAGTCTGATGTTCAAGACGCCCCCCAAAAAAGCCGCCCGAAGGCACAAAAAAAACGCTCAACCGAGTCCGAGACAGAGTTGAGCGATTGTAAGTTTAATTCTGGTGCCGAGGACGAGACTTGAACTCGTACGGATTGCTCCACACGCCCCTCAAACGTGCGTGTCTACCATTTCCACCACCTCGGCACAACGTGAGATTATACGCGACGGTCCTGGCTTCGTCAACATCAAAACTCAGGCGGTTAAATTATTTTGTGTGTGTGGTTTCGCGGTGCGTGAGGCGAATTTATGCTTCGCGTCGTATGGACATCGGTTTTACGTGATATGATTGCTCTAGCGTTTCAGGCGGTCTGGCGCGTCCCTCAAAAAGGCATTTTATCAGGAAATGCCAGGGATGGGCGCGTTCGCCATTCATTCGGCAAAGAGGCGGTGCGGATGTCGGCAAGCATAATCGATGGCAAAAAAATAGCGGCTGGTCTCAGGGAGGATATGAAAGCGCGGCTTTCGGCGCGTCCGTTAGAGGACAGGCCTGGGCTCGCGGTTGTCTTGGCGGGGGATGACCCAGCCTCGGCTGTTTATGTCAGGCAGAAGGAGAAGGCGTGCCTGGAGATAGGGATAAATTCTTTTATGCACCGGCTATCCGGGGACACCGGACATGACGAGCTTCTGGCGCTCATAGACAGGCTGAACCTCTCGGATGAAGTGCATGGGATCCTGGTGCAGTTGCCGCTGCCGGAGGGGATCGATGCGAAGAGGATTGTCTCGGCGATCCTCCCTGAAAAGGACGTGGACGGGTTCCATCCCGTCAACATCGGCAAGTTATGGTCTGGTGAGAGCGCCGTGGTGCCATGCACCCCCAAGGGCATTATGACGCTGATAGACTCCACGGGCATCGAACTGAAGGGCCTTGAGGCCGTAGTGGTCGGCAGGAGCAATATCGTGGGCAAGCCGGCTGCGGCCATGCTCCTTGCGCGACACTGCACCGTCACGGTGTGCCACAGCCGCACGAAGGACCTCGCGGGCGTCGTCCGCAGGGGCGATATCGTCGTGGCGGCTGTCGGCAGGCCGAATTTTGTCACGGGGGACATGATCAAGCCAGGGGCTGTCGTGATCGACGTGGGGATCAACAGGGCAGGCGGCAGGCTCATAGGCGACGTGGAGTTCGAATCCGCCAGCCAGAAGGCCGCTTTTATCACTCCCGTCCCAGGCGGCGTAGGCCCCATGACGATAGCGTCGCTGATGCAAAACACGCTCCGTCTGGCGGGCCTTTGAGCGTTTTTTTACGTTAAGGCAACGCTGATTAATTAGTCTAGCAGGAGGGAGAATATCCATTTGTCATATCCAAGCGACATAGAAATAGCCCAGTCCGCTCAAATGGAGCCCATAGTAAAAATCGCCGCGAAGCTGGGGATAGAGGAGGATGAGCTCGAGCTTTACGGGAAGTACAAGGCAAAGGTCTCGTTCAGGCTCTGGGAAAGGATCAAGGACAGGCCTGACGGGAAGCTGATCCTAGTCACGGCGATAACGCCTACGCCGGCAGGAGAGGGGAAGACCACGACCTCCGTCGGGCTGGCGCAGGCACTGGCACAGAGAGGGGAAAGAGTCTGCGTGGCGCTGCGCGAGCCTTCGCTGGGCCCGGTGTTCGGGATAAAGGGCGGCGCAGCCGGCGGCGGGTACAGCCAGGTCGTCCCGATGGAGGATATCAACGTACACTTCACGGGGGATTTTCACGCCATCACCTCCGCTCACAACCTGCTGGCCGCGATGCTGGACAATTCGATCCAGCAGGGGAACCCGCTTCGCGTAGATCAGCGGCAGATAGTTTTCAAGAGGGTGCTCGACATGAACGACCGCGCGCTCCGGCATGTCGTTGTCGGGCTTGGCGGGAAGGCCGACGGGGTACCGAGGGAGGACGGCTTCGACATAACCGTCGCCTCCGAGGTGATGGCGATTCTCTGTCTTTCGGACGGCATAGAGGACTTGAAAAGGCGGCTGTCTGAGATAATCGTCGCCTATTCGTTCGACGGCACGCCAGTGCGGGCCCGTGACCTCGAAGCGCAGGGGGCCATGGCTATGTTGCTCAAGGACGCCATCAAGCCGAACCTCGTCCAGACACTAGAACACGTGCCTGCCTTCGTCCACGGCGGGCCGTTCGCCAACATCGCGCACGGCTGCAACAGCGTGACGGCGACGAAGTACGGGCTGAAGCTAGCCGATTATTTGATCACGGAGGCGGGTTTCGCGTCAGACCTAGGCGCTGAGAAATTCCTCGACATCAAGTGCCGTTCGGCCGGCCTCACGCCTGACGCAGTAGTCATAGTAGCCACGGTGCGCGCCCTTAAGATGCACGGCGGGCTTCCTAAGGACAAACTGGCAGATATCGACATGGACGCGCTGCGGAGGGGCATCCCGAACCTGGGGAAACACGTCGAGAACATGCTGTCGTTCGGCATCCCGGCAGTGGTGGCGATAAATGTGTTCCCTACGGACGCGGAGGGGGAGATAGAGCTTATCCGTAACATGTGCGCGCCTCTTGGCGTGCCTGTCGTGAAATCAGACATCTGGGCGCAGGGCGGGAGCGGCGGCTTGGAAATGGCGGATGCCGTGATAGATGCGTGCGGAAAGCCGAACGTCTTCAGGTTTTTATACGCACCGGACATGCCGCCGAAGGAGAAAATCGCAGCGATCGCCACGAAAATATACGGCGCCGCCGGCGTGACCTACACGGACAAGGCTGAAAAGGATCTCAAGAGGATCTCGGATCTCGGCATGGGAAACCTCCTCGTCTGCATGGCCAAGACTCAGACGTCGCTGTCGGACGACCCGGAGAAAAAAGGGCGGCCTGAGGGGTTCACGCTCACTGTGAGGGAGGTCCGCCTGTCGGCCGGCGCTGGATTTTTGATTCCGGTAACGGGGGCTATAATGACGATGCCTGGTCTGCCCAAGCGCCCTGCGGCTTGTTCTATCGACGTGGACTCCACCGGCAAGGTCAGCGGGCTGTTTTAAGGAACCGCTGATTAAATGACCTTTGCCTGCAGTGGGCGTCGCCCGAATAAATTCGCCCTGCGGCAGTGATGCGCGGGGCGCGTTGATTTCGAATTAGAATAATATATAGCCTGGATTCTGAAATCCCTGAGGCTGAAAAATCCGATCAGTGAGCTTGCCAGTCGCGCTTTAGGAGCGACAGGCACCTCTGGTCGATGAGTCCCTTTGGCGTCGGCGCATAATCCCTGAGTACGCCTTCGTCCACGAACCAGAGTTTTTTGAGGAGGGCGGCGGATCTGTCGTTGTCCACGTTGATAAAGGCCTCTATCCGCTCGAACCTCATTATGTTGAAGCCGTAGTCTAAGGCGGGGCGCAGCGCCTTGCGCATGAGGCCCCTTCCCCAGAACTCGTGTCCCAGCTCGTATCCCAGCTCCCCGCGCCTGGCGCTGGCCTTTATGTTGCTGAAGCCGCACGTGCCGATGAGCTGTCCGTCGAGCTCGACGCCCCAGCGGATGCCGGCGTCGTTGTCCCATAGGGACCGGAGGACGTAAAGCATCTGCACGGACTCCTCGTGCGACAACGGGCCTGAGCTGAGTTTCTCCGTTACGACCGGGCTGCCCCAGATTGAGCTTATCGCGCCCAGGTCGTCCTCGGTCAGCTCGCGAAGGATGAAATCGTCAGTCTTTAGTATCGGAAAGACCCCGCTCATGGTGCATCGACCTCCATCAATTCCTAGTTTAAATGATATGACAAATAAAACGGGGGGTCAAGGTATAAGCCGCCATATATGCCGGACAGGGGTGTTGTACGACAGCCAGGGCGGCGCCATCCTGGCTGCCGATAGCGCGTTCATCCCCAGAGGGGCGTCGGATAAATTTTGTCCCTGTGCCTCTTCGCCATGGCCTCCGCAGCCCCGGCGCGGTCTTCTCTGTAAGTGACGCCGAACCAACTGTCGCGGCTCTCCAGGACCTTCACGTCGGCCATGCCGCGCCGGATCATGGAGTCGATTTCGACCGGCAGCAGGAACTCGCTCTTCAAGGGGTCGGTCGGGACGGTCTTTTCAAGGAATTCCGCGAAATCCCCCTCCAGACTGTCGAAAAAGCCTCCGCCCAGCCCCCAGAAATTCATCGAGACGAGCGTCCCGCCAGGGATGCCGGTCCAGCTCTTTCCCCCGTCCTCCGAGAAGCGCGCCCCGCCTGGTGTCTTCTCCACCATGGCGCGCTCGACGATGCTCGCGAGGTACCCCAGCCCGTCAGCCACGCAGACGCCGCGCGCAACTGCCCCGTGATCCGAGACGGTATTCTCTATCCTGTAACCGACCATTGCGAAATGGGACTTGCCCGACTGCCCGCCGGAGGCGGAGAGCCAGTCGAAGATGGTCCTGTACGCCGAAGGCCCGTAATAGTCGTCGGCGTTTATGACCGCGAACGGGCCGTCGATCATCGGCTCTGCGGCCATAAGGGCGTGCGCCGTGCCCCACGGTTTCATGCGCCCGGCCGGCAGGCTGTGGCCAGGTGGCAGACAGTCGAGCTCCTGGTAGGCGTAAAGCGTCTCGATGCTGCGCTCAATCCTGTTGCCTATGACCTCCATGAAATCGTCCTTGATTTCGTCCTTGATGATGAACAGCGCTTTCTCAAAGCCGGCTTTAAGGGCGTCGTAAATCGAGTAGTCTATCAGCAGTTCCCCGTTCGCCCCGATAGGGTCTATCTGTTTGAGCCCGCGGTACCTGCTGCCTATCCCGGCAGCCAGAATCACCAACATCGGTTTCCCATTCATGCGCGTTCCTCCCTCATCTGCCGTAACCGTCCGGGTTCCCGCTCTGCCATCGCCAGGAGTCGGCGCACATATCGTCAATGCCGTGCGTGGCGCTCCATCCCAGCTCCCTTCGCGCCTTAGACGGATCGGCGTACACGGCCGCTATATCCCCTGGCCGCCGGGGCGCGAACTCGAACGGTATGTGCTTGCCGCAAGCCCGCTCAAACGCCGCTATCACCTCCAAAACGCTGTAGCCTATGCCAGTCCCTAGGTTGCAGACGAACTGGCCGCAATTGCCCTTGAGTTTCGCGAGCGCAGCGACATGGCCCTTCGCTAGATCTACCACGTGGATGTAATCCCTGACGCCTGTTCCGTCGGCGGTAGGGTAGTCGCTGCCGAACACACTGACCCTGTCGAGACGCCCTGCCGCAACCTGGGCTATGTACGGGACCAGGTTGTTCGGTATGCCGTTCGGATCCTCCCCTATCATGCCGCTCCGGTGCGCCCCTATCGGGTTGAAGTAGCGCAGGACGGCCGCGTTGAAGCCTGGGTCAGCCGTGCATATGTCGCTTATCATCCGCTCGATGAAGAGCTTTGTTGCTCCGTAAGGGTTCGCCGCCGATGTCGGGAAATCCTCCCTGACCGGTACCGTCACGGGATCCCCGTACACGGTGGCCGATGACGAGAACACGAAGTCTCTGACGCCTGATTTCCTCATTGCGCCCAGGATGGCCGTGGCGCAGGACAGGTTATTAGCGTAGTATTCCAACGGCTTCTCCACGCTCTCGCCCACGGCCTTGAGCGCGGCGAAGTGGATCACCGCCTCCACGCCGGGGTTCTCCCTGAATATCCCGTCGCATGCGCGCGAGTCGCATACGTCCGCCCTGTAAAACCTGACCGTCCGCCCGGTTATCCTCTCCACCCTGCGTAAGGATTCCTCGCTGGAGTTGGCGAGGCTGTCGGCTACGATCACGTCATAACCGGCGTCCAGGAGCTCGACGCACGTATGGCTGCCTATATAACCCGCCCCTCCTGTGACCAGCACTGACATTGAGACACCTCCGTTTTTATCAGGTCGCGGCAAACTGCCTGGTTCGTCATTTTTCCCAGCGGGGACCCTCTTTGAGGGGGAAGCCTAATGCCCTGAGGTTCCTGAGTATCAGGGTGCGGCACTGATCCAGCTTGCGCGAGTAGTAAAGCGAGGTCACGACGCAGATCAGCCCGCTCACGCAGAGCGCGCCCGACGTCCCTATCATCTCAGCGAGCTGCCCTACGATTATGCTCCCGAACGGGGCTATACCCGTGACCGCTGCGACGTAGAGGGACATCATCAGGCTCCGGTGTTCGTCGTCCACCATCGTTTGCAGGAAGGTGTTGCACGCGATGAGCGCCGTGACCATGAAGAACCCTACCGGCGCGCCCAGGAGCATAGCCACCCAGACGGAGCGGGACAGGGCGAATATGGAGACGGACGCGCCAAACGCGAGGCAGCAGCGGATGGCCCAGCGGTCGAGGCCGACGGGGGACTTCCGCGCGGCCATGATGAGCGACCCGGTTAGCGCCCCGGCCCCGACCGCCATGAGCAAAAGCCCCATCGTCCGCGGCGTCCCGCCCAGCACCGTGCGCGCCATCGCCGGCATGAGCGCCAGGTACGGCACCCCGAATACGCCGGCCAGAGAAACGAGCATGAGCGTGTATGCGAACGGCGGGAAATCGCGGAGCATCCGCAGCCTTTTCAATATCCCCTCCCTCTTCCCGCCAAGGGGTTCTTCGGGAGCACGGGCGATCCTGATGGCCTTCACGGCGAAGATCGTCGCGAGGTAAGAGGCCGCGTTCAGGATGAAACAGACGCCCTCGCCGACTTTGCCTATCACGATGCCGGCGATCGACGGGCCGATCAGCCTCGCCGCGTTGAACACCGACGAGTTCAGGGCCACGGCGTTCGACACGTCCTCCTTGCGGTCGACCAGCTTTACGATGATCGATTGCCGGACGGGCGAGTCGAACGCGTTTATGACGCCCATTGCGAGCGCTATCAGGGCGAGCCACGCGTAAGAGACGTAACCAGTCAGGGTCAGAGCGCCGACGAGCGCCGCGGAAACCATGAGGAGCGCCTGTGTCACGAGAAGCACTGCCCGCTGGTCGAACTTCGGCAGGACGTATCCGGTCAGCGGGATCAGGATCACGGTGGGGATGGCCCCCATGAAGTCTATGACCCCAAGCGCCCTCGTGGAGTCCGTAAGGCGGTAGACGAGCCACCCCATGGCGACCCTCTGCATCCACAGCCCCACCTGCGATACGCAGAGCGACGCGAAAAACAGGCTGTAATTCCTGTTCCTGAGAGACCTTATTATAGGCGGAAGCTCCTTGGGCATTGGACGCGATATCCCTTCGATAGTTTTACCGACGATGAAAAAAGCCCCGGCGGCGGCCGGAGCTTTGAAGAATCAAGGAAGTGCCGGCTAAATGGCCGAAACGGCGTTCACGCTTTCAGCGATGCCGGTCTCTGGCGTTTCCTTTATTCCCTCGTCCCCAAAATCACGTTCGACGCCTTTATGAGCGCGGTAACCCTGGTCCCTGCCTCCAGGCCGAGGCTCTTCAGCGAGTCTATGGATATCATAGCCGTGATGCTCTCGCCGCAGTCGAGGCGCACGGACACCCGCGCGTTGACTACGCCCTCTTTGATGGAGTTCACCGTGCCAGCGAGCTGGTTTCGGGCCGAAAAGCGGATGCCGTCCGAGTCTGCCAGCAGGATGACGCTGGACTGCGTGAACAGTACGGTCACCTTCTTGCCCTGCGCTATGCCAAGCAGCTTGACGCTCTTGTTCGTTATGATGGAAGTCAGCCTCTCATTGCCGCCGTCCAATACGACCTCGACCTCGTCGTTTACCGCGCCGTGGCTTACGGCAAGAACCTCCGCGCTATAGGTGTTGCTTTCGCTGATTTTCAAAAAATCACCCCCTGAGTCATTGTGGATTTTAACACATTCCTGGCGTTTTTTGACGGCACGGTACAAAAATTCGCGCGAAAAGCGGCGGCCGGCCATGAATCCCGTTTGTTTTTCAGCGTCCCGCCATAAAGCGCCCGCCGTTTATGGCCGATGTTGTAGCGTAAGGGATTATAAATCGCGATAATGGATTATCGGACCCTCGAACGGGGTGTAAGATTTGATATCCATTTCGGCATTGAAACCGGAACTTGAGATACCTACGGAGGTATGGGATGTTTTGGAGGGGAATGATTTCGTGAATTTTTCGGTCCCCCTGCTGAACCCTCCCGAGGAGACGGGCGGCGCGCTTTTCTGGAGCGGGCATCGGCTCATGGCAGTCACGGAGGGGCTCGCCGCTTTCGAGTCGGACGAAGACGCCGCCAGGTTCATGCCTTACGGGGAGATGTTCAAGGTCATAGCGAATCAGGACGAGACGGCCTTCGCGCAGATATACTCCATTTTTTTCGAAAAGGAGCGCGGCGAGTGGTACATGATGTACCGCCTCATGAATTGCGGCAGAGTGCTCAGGGAAGCGCCGCGCGAATGCGGGGACGAGCTGCCGTCCAACTGGATGCTGTCGCTCTCCGGCGTCGAAAACTGGCTCACGCTCGACGCGTACCTGGGCTACTACTGTAAGTTCGAGTCGTACAACAGGAGTTACGTGGCTGCCAACATCCGCGAACAGCTCACTTTTATGGAGGGTACGGACTACAACGAGGAGGACGCCCGCGTGATGGCGCAGCCCGGCGGGATAGTGGTGCTCGTGTCCAGGCTCACGAAGGGCTGGGCATTGGTGGTAGACATCGTAAAGAACACGCGCCTCGCGCGCTTCGTCATGGACGACCCGCCTCACTTGGTGGAGGCGTTCTGGCGCCTCAATTCCAAAATGTTCCTTAACTACCGTGACAGGCTGGAGATGGAGGGCATGGTTTCGGACGCCCGCCATTTTATCTACGCGATCAAATCGGCCAGAGAGCAGAGGATGGTGGAGGAGGACGTGACAGCGGCGGCTTTTTATGTATGATTTTAGCTCTGAGGAGAAGGCGGGCTTATTCTCATAGGGCCTAAAGTGAGGATTTAAACCGTTGCGGCAGCAGCGCCCTAAAGCGGCAAAATGCCGTTCAGGCAAATAACTCAGCGTTTCCTTAAAAGACAGCCAGCGGGCAGCTAGCGCGAAAATTCGATAAATATATTATAATGACGTTGCATAGACGTCATTTTTTGAGCTTGGGAAACGCCGATCCAAACGACAAGCCAGCTTTCCCTTTGCATATTTTGCCGTCGGCGCGTTGTCTAGATAGCCGAAAGAGACGGTGTGCATGAAAAAAATCACCATGATCCTCCGCGTTGCAATCGAAAACCTTATGAATCGGCTTGGCTGGGGGATGAGGGCCAAGCTCATAGTTATCTTCCTCTTTATCAAGGTCATCCCCATCGTGCTGCTCACTTATATAGCCTGGAGGCAGTTTGACGCGCTGGGCAGCGATCTTGCATTGAGGATGCAGGATATCGCGTCGTCCATGAACGAGGCCCTGTCCGAAACAGGCGAGATCTCTGTGAACAACTCCGTAGCGGCCCTGAACGACAGGGCCACGGAGGACATCGAACGAATGACGACCGACGCGGCGCGCGCCGTGGCGGAATTCCTGTACGGCAGGGACGACGATATCCTATTTTTAGCCGCCATGACGCCCGACGCCGAGGGTTACAGGCGGTTTGCGGAGGGAAAGCGCGGCCGGCTCATAAAGAAGGGCGAATGGGCGCTGGCGCCTGACGGGGAGTACTGGGTCCCTGTAGAGGCGCCTCGTTCGGGCAAAACAGTCGGATCGTCGAACAGGGAGAACGACAGGAGCTTCCAGTATCGCCAGCCTGACCCGTTCGAGTACGAATACGCGCCGCTTTACCTGGAAGCGGCCTTCATCGACCTCGACGGGAACGAGGTTATAAAGGCCGTGACGTCCGAGCGGGTGAGCGGCCTGCTGAAAAACGTCTCCGACCGTCGAAACACGTTCGCAAAGGCCGAAACGTATTTCGAGGAGCTGAAGGGCCTCGCCCCTGGGGAGATATACGTCTCCGAGGTCATAGGCACATATGTGCCGTCGCGCCATATCGGCATGTACACGCCGGAAAACCTGGCCGCGCGCGGGTTGGAGTTCCAGCCGGAGGAAGATGCCTACGCCGGGATGGAGAACCCGAACGGCAGGAGGTTTGAGGGCATCGTCCGCTGGGCCACCCCTGTGATCCGAAGCGGGGAGAAAATCGGCTACGTTACGCTCGCACTGAACCATGACCACATCATGGAGTTCACGGATCACCTCATGCCCACCCAGGACCGTTACACGGAGCTGCCCAACGCCTACGAGGGTAACTACGCGTTCATATGGGACTACAAGTGCCGCAGCATCTGCCACCCGCGCCACCATTCGATTACCGGATACGACCCCGAGACAGGCGAGCCGCAGGTCCCCTGGCTGGAGGAGAGCATTTACGAAGCATGGCAGGAGAGCGGCAAGGGTTACGTTGAATTCATAAAGGATCAACCGACCTTCGTAGAGCAGTCCGTGAACAAGCGCCCTGCCCCTGCCCTAACGGAGGCGGGGCTCGTGGGCCTCGACGGGCGCTATCTCAACTTCGCGCCGCAGTGCACAGGCTGGTTCGACCTCACCTCCGAGGGCGGCTCCGGCTCCTTCCTGATCCTATGGAGCGGGCTCACGAAGCTCACGACCGCCGCCGCCATCCCGTACTACACTGGGCGGTATGGAGAGTCGAAGAGGGGGTTCGGCGTCGTTACGATAGGCGCCGGCCTCGATTACTTCCAGCGCCCTGCTATGGAGACCAAGGAAGAGCTGGACAGCCTCATTGCGTATGCCAACGACAGCCTGCGGTCGGCGGAGGCGGAAAACAGCGAGGCCATCAGCAAGAATTTGCAGGACACGGCCGCCCAGCTCGTCATATCTGCGGGTGCCATGATCGTGCTAGTCGTGCTGATCGCCATATGGATGGCTTCCGTTTTTACGGACAGCGTCACGAGCCTCATAAAGGGCATCGCGCGCTTCCACGCCGGGGAGCGTCAGTTTCGCTTCAACGCTCCCGTGAAGGATGAGCTGGGTACGCTGGCCGACGAGTTCGACGAGATGGCGGACAGCATAGAGGCGAGCGTGAGCGGGCTGCTCTGCATAACCGACATGGACAAGAATATCATATATATGAACGACAAGGCGCTCGGCACCCTGGGGATGAAGTTAGAGGATGTGATCGGGACGTCGTACAACGACAACAGCATTTACCCGGCCGACTCGGAATACTGCCCGATCAGGGCGCTGAAGGAGAGCCGCGAGGCTTCCGTCTGCTTCCTGGAGGACTTTGGGCGGTACGTCAAGGGCAGCGCGGCGTACCTCGTGGACAGGAACGGGAAAGAGATCGGCTACGTAGTAACGACGACGGACGTGACCGAGATGGCGAAGCAGCAGCAGGATCTGGAGAAAGCCGTCACGGAGGCGAATCGGGCCAACGAGCACAAGGGCGACTTCCTGGCGCGGATGAGCCACGAGATCCGCACCCCCATGAACGCCATCATAGGCATGACGAACATTGTCAAGAGGAAGCTCAGCGAGGGTCACGACATGGGCGAGATACAGGCTCACGTCCGCCAGATAGAGTCTTCCTCCACGCACCTGCTCGGTCTGCTGAACGACATACTGGACATATCGAAGATCGAGGCCGGCAAGATCGACCTGTCCGAGGAGCCTGTGGACTTGAGGCGGCTCGCTGTCACCGTGGTGGGCATAATCAAGCCGAGGTGCGACGAGAAGGGCGTCACGTTCGGCGTCCTGTTCGAGTCTGTTCCGCCCGTCACTTTCGTCAGCGACTCGCTCCGTCTCCGCCAGGTCCTGATAAACCTCCTCGGCAACGCGGTGAAGTTCACCCCGGAAGGCGGGAGGGTCGAGTTTCGCATGGAGTGTCCGGAGAGGCGGGATGGCAGGGCGCGCGTCTCGTTCACAGTGAGCGACACGGGCATCGGCATCTCCGAGGAAGCCCTGCCCAAGCTGTTCCAGCGGTTCGAGCAGGGCGGGCGGGACATATCCAGGCAGTACGGCGGAACCGGCCTCGGGCTTGTCATCAGCAAGAAGATCGTGCAGCTTTTGGGCGGTGATATCGCGGTAAAGAGCAAGGCGGGGGAGGGGAGCGAGTTCAGCTTCGAGATCTGGCTCCGCGAATCGGGGGAGATCCCATACGACGAGACTGCGGCCGACACGTTCGGGAAGTTCACGGACAAGAGGGCGCTCCTCGTGGACGACGTCCCGATAAACCGACTCATCGCCCGCGATATGCTGGAGTCAGCCGGCATGTCGGTGGACGAGGCCGAGGACGGGAGGGCGGCGCTGAAGCTTTTCGAAGGCTCGCCCGAGAACGCCTACGACGTCATCTTTATGGATGTCCAGATGCCCGGCATGAACGGCTACGAGGCCGCCATGAGGATCCGTGCGCTCGGGAGGGCCGATTCTCACAGCGTGCCGATCATAGCCCTGACGGCAAACGCATTCAAGGAGGATATCGACGAAGCGCTGGCGCACGGCATGAACGCGCACGTGGCGAAACCGCTGGAGGCGGAGAAACTCTTGGAGGTCATGCTCCGTTTCATGGGGAAAGGCTGAGGACGGATTCTGCCATCGGACGTTAAATTTATGCATTTTTCGTTACGTAATATACAAAATAAATTTTAGGCTTTATTGGCATTGCGCTCGCCCCTCAGGCGGTGTAATCTTTCCATGCGCTTTTTGTGAAAAGACTGTTTATCGCGAGTGGCCTAAAGTACAGAGATTCAAACCTTTGCACAGCCTGCGCGGGAAACGCCCGCGGGCGGTTTCGGCAGCTTACGCCAATTTGAAATCAAAGTGGCATTAGTCAGCGTTTCTTTCGATGACTACTCAACAACGCGGCTGAACCGTCCGAAAATAACAGAGACGAGGGGGCGAGTCTGGATGGATGAACGTTTCGCGCAGCAGGCTCAGGACACGTACAGGGTCAACCAGATTCAGATGGCGTCCAAGGAGCAACTGCTGATCATAACGTACGACATAGGGATACGGTCGTGCGCTGCCGCCGAAAAAGCGATAGACGTGAACGACGTGGAGCAGATCAACAACCACCTCAAGAGGGCTCAGGCGGTCGTTCGCGAGCTGATGATAACGCTTAACCTGGAGCAGGGAGGGGATGTGGCCGTTTCCCTGATGCGCCTTTACGATTACATGTACTACCAGCTCGTGGACGCCAACGTCAAGAAGGACGGCGTCCCGATAAGAATGGTCCGCCAGATGCTCGAGGAGCTCAAAGCGACGTGGGTGGAGGCGATTTCGAAGCTCAAGGTGGAGGCTTCAGGAAAAAAAGTTGCGGCGGTGACTCCGCCTGCGGGAGGGACAAATTTTGCCTACTGAGCTTTTTGACAAGGTGAACAGCCTCGTAGAGGAAGAGCTGGAGCTGTACCGCTCTCTCGAGGGCTTGGTCGACGAAGAGGAGGAGAAGGTCAGGCAGTCTGACATGGAGGGGCTTCTCATCGTCCTCCAGCAGAAGCAGTCCATCATATCGCGCCAGGAATCCCTGCTGGAGCGCTGGAACTGCATTTCAACAGGCTTAGGCCTGGCCGAGGGACGCGAGGGGCCTGTATTCTGGAACGCGATAGCCGACAGGATAGACGAGAGCGGGTATAACCAGATCGTGCGCAGGATCGATGAAATCCGCGAAATAGGGCAGGTGCTCCTCGACCGTGAGGGCAAAATCCGTCAGAGCCTCGAGGAGAACCTTGCGGAGATGAGAAAGACGCTCCTGTCCATGGGGCGGAACCGGGTCGCCATGAAGGGCTATTCCCAGGGAGTCGCCACCAGTATTTAGGCGGGAGTGTTCTGGCTGAAAAAAATCAACCGCATTAAAAAATACCTAGTTTTTTCACTTGGAGCACTGTCCCTGCTTGTGGTTTTTACGGGAGCGGCGATCGCCGCTCCCGTCGCTGTTTCGCCAGACGCCGCGTTGTCCGACATAACCCCTCAGGAGGAAAAGCTCGCGAGGGAGGGCGCCAGGGAAGTCGAGCGGCAGATGCGCGTCATGGCGGATCCCGCCCTGACGGCCAGGGTCCAGACCATAGTGAACCGCCTTAAGCCCTTCATGGATCGCGAACTGCCCTACGAGGCGAAGGTAATAGACCATAAGATGATAAACGCCTTTGCCCTGGCAGGAGGGCCGATTTACGTGAGCAGCGGCATGCTCGGTTTCGTGAAGTCGGATCTCGAGCTGGCGGGGGTCATCGCGCACGAGATGGCTCACGCCGACAAAAAGCACGTCATGATCCAGATGGCGCGCAACGACAGGATGACGCTCCTTGCCATAGCCGCCATGATAGCGAGCAAGGGACACGCGGCCGGGATAATCGCCGCCAACGCGCTGCAGGTCGCGGTCATGGGGGCTTACGGAGTGGATATCGAGACAGAGGCCGACGCGCACGGGATCAGGGCGCTCTCTAAGGCCGGCTACAACCCGATCGGCGTCCTGACGTTGCAGGAGCGGCTTCAGGAGGAGGGCCTGAAACGGGCCTACGTGGATCCAGGCATTTACCGGACGCATCCGGAGGAGAAACAGCGGATAGCGGCGGCCGCCAAGTACATGGAGGACAACGGGATACGCATAAACAGGAAATACGCGCTCGGCGCGCTCAGAACCAGCGTCGAGGTCATCTCGGGGGACGCGTGCCTCTTGATCGGGGACGAGCCTGTCTGGAGGGGGCAAGGCGACGAAGCGACGCTGGAACTGTTCGGACGGACGGCGCTGTCGCTCTGGGATCATCTTCAGATGGAGACCGCGCCGTATGACATCAGAGTCGGCAGCGAGCAGGGCGGCGCTCTTTACATCGAGGGCGACAGGATCGCGGACGGCCGCGGCCTCCCGGAGGGGACTGAGCCGCTGGAATCCTTCCGGGACGGCATACTGCGGGCGCTCGACAGAGCGCGGAGGCTTCATCCGATGGCTGACTATTACCTGCGTTAATAAAACTCCGGCAAAAAATTGTCGTTTTTCACGTTCCAGCAAGCCCTAATACGATGTACATTCACCGTGTTTCTAATTTATGGATGGAGTGTGAGGAAGATGAGTATTTCCCACGGCGTCAGAGGTTTTTTCAACCTGCCGGGATTGTTTTTGCTGGCGGTGGCACTGATCACGGCGGGCCTGGCCCGGCCTGCGTCAGCCGCACCGGCCGGGAGTTCCGCCGCATCTGCCGTAAACTCGCTCGCCGCAGGCATGTACGGCAAGCTAGCCTCGGCCGGTGACGCGCGGCAGAACTTTTGCTTTTCGCCGTACAGCGTCACGACGGCGCTGGCCATGACCTACGCCGGCGCGGCTGGCGACACCTCGGGCGAGATGAGAAAAGTTCTTCATTTTACAGACGACATACACGGCTCAGGGGCGGCCCTGCGGAAAGGGCTGATGAGCGCGCCGGGAGGGGCGGAGCTCCTGATCGCGAATTCAATCTGGCCTCAGGGAGGCTACCGGTTTCTCAGGTCGTTCACCGGCCTCCTGAAGGACTCGTATGACGCCGAACTGACGCCGGTCGATTTCCAGGGGCAGCCCGAGCGCTCGCGCATAACGATAAACGACTGGACCGCTATGCGCACCAATGGGAAAATTACGGATATCCTGCCGCCCGACAGCGTTGGCCCCGATTCGAGGCTCGTGCTCGTGAACGCCCTGTATTTCAAGGCGGCCTGGGCTGACGGGTTTTCAAAGAGCGACACGTCGGAGCAGGAATTTTTCACGCCCGGCGGGGGGAGCGCCGCGGTCCCGATGATGCACTCCGTGCGAAACGCGGAATATTTTGAGACGGACGGCTTCCAGGCGGCAAGGCTCCCGTATGCGGGCGGCGCGTTCTCGATGCTCCTCGTCCTCCCCAAGGAACGGGACGGCCTCTCCGCGCTCGAAGGCAGCCTGGATTCAGACCTGCCGGCGTCTCTGTTTTTTAGGCCCGAGAGAAGGCGGGTCGACCTCTGGGTTCCGAAGTTCAAGGCAGAAAGCACGTTCGACCTCGTGGACGCTTTGCGCGATCTGGGCGTGAAGAGCGCTTTCGACGACAAGGCGGCTGATTTCTCTCTCATGAACGGCAAATGGGATCTCTATATCAACGCGGTAGCCCACAAGGCTTTCGTAGAGGCCGACGAGCGCGGCACGGAGGCTGCGGCCGCGACTGCCGTGGGTATGGCACGGATGAGCGCGCCATACGCGCCGGAGGAGACGCCCGTGGTCTTTCGCGCCGACCATCCCTTCATCTTCCTGATAGAGGACAACGACAGCGGGGCCATCCTCTTCATGGGGCGGGTAGCGCGCCCGTAAACGATCCCGGGCGTCGGAGAAAATCGCAGTTGCCCGGGATTTTGTTTTTCGCGTTCGCGGGCCGCGCAAAAAATGACCCGATGATGCTAGAATATGTCGCAATATGACCTGAGAGGGGACGAATGTGACGAAATGAGCGGCTCATTGGGGAAACTTTCTGGCGTCAGAAACTTAGCGGCGGATCGCCTGACTGCCGAACAGTCGGGCGCGTTGGAGGGCCTTGCCGCGTCATGCCGGCTCGACGCGGTCATGATGACGGCAATCGCGGGAAGCGGGCATACGGGCGGGGCGCTCTCCAGCATCGACATATACAATATCCTGCTGGCCGTGGCCGACCTGACGCCGAAAAACCTCGCGGAGCCCGGCCGCGACAGGATCCTAGCCAGCCACGGGCATACGTCCGCCGGGCTTTACAGCGCGCTTGCCGCCTGGGGGTTTATCGACAGGGACGAGCTTGTCCCTAATTTCAGGCGCGCGGGAAGCCCCTATCAGGGACACGTAGAACGCAGCGTCCCAGGGGTAGACTGGGGTACCGGCAACCTGGGCCAAGGGCTTTCGGCCGGTGTCGGCTTCGCGATTGCCGCTCGGGCGCGCGGGGAAAAGAGCAGGGTCTTCGTCGTGATGGGTGACGGCGAACAGCCCAAAGGGCAGATCGCCGAGGCCCGGAGGATCGCGTCAAAGGAAGGGCTTCGGAGTGTCACGGCCCTCATAGACTACAACCACATACAGATATCGGGGTGGATCGATGACGTCATGCCCGCTGACATACCTGCGCTCTGGCGCGCCGACGGGTGGGATGTCATCGAGTGCGACGGCCACTCCTACGCTTCACTGTACGACGCTCTCAGGCGCGCGGACGCGTCCGAGTCCCCTGCGGTGATACTCTGCCGCACGGTGATGGGCAAGGGCGTCTCGTTCATGGAGGGTACGGAGGAATACCACGGCAAGCCTGCTTCCGGCGACCTGCTCGCGAAGGCATTGGCGGAGCTAGGAGGCGACATGGCCGAGATGGAGAGGCTCAGGGCGCTCCGTCTGGCGCCGCTCCCCGGGGAAAGGCGGGCGACGAGCCCGGCCCCGTCGCTCGACACCGGGACGCCGATCGTTTACACTGCTCAGGACAAAAAGGACAACAGGGGCGCTTTCGGCACAGCATTGGCCGACGTGGCGGAGAGGAATTCCGGCGTGGCCGGGAGGACACCGATAATCGCCTTCGACTGCGACCTCGCGGCGTCCGTCAAGCTCGACGCTTTTGCAAAAAAATGCCCGGCGCGCTTCATCCAGGCTGGTATCCAGGAACACGCGACCGCGACTGCCGCAGGTGCCGCGTCCGTCGCCGGGGTCGTGTCGGTGTGGGCCGACTTCGGCGTCTTCGGGTTGGACGAGGCCTATAACCAGCAGCGGCTGAACGCCATAAACGGCGCGTCGCTCAAGACCGTCCTGACGCACGTCGGGCTGGACGTGGGCGAGGACGGCATGACCCACCAGTGCATAGACTACGTGGCGCTGGCCCGCGCAATTTTGGGGTGCAGGATAATAGTGCCGGCGGATCCTAACCAGACGGACCGCGCGACCCGGTGGATGCTCGGACAGCAGGGAAACATCTTCCTCGCTGTCGGCAGGAGCGTCCTCCCCGCCATATTGAACGAGGACGGGACGCCGTTCTTCGGCCAAAACTACGCTTACAGGTACGGCGAGATAGACAGGCTGCGGGACGGCAGTGACGCTACCATCTTGGCGATGGGGCATATGGCCGGTTCGGCGATCATTGCGCGTGACGCGCTGGCCGCAAAGGGGATATCGGCGCAGGTGCTGCACTCATCCTCCCCCCTGGGCATCGACGGAGCGGAACTGGTCTCGCTGATAGGCACACGCCCGCTCGTGACGTGCGAGGATCATGAAGCCGACACGGGGCTTGGCGCGATCGCGGGCCTCTGCTTGGCTAGGGCTGGTACCGCCGTCAGGATGAAAAACCTGGGCGTTACGCGCTACGGGGACTCTGGCAACTCCAAAGAGGTCATAGCACGGATGGGCCTTGCGCCTAGCGACATAGCACGGGCCGTGGAGTCGCTCCTTTAAATGCCGCGCGCCGGAGAGCTGGTCTTCCTCTGGTCCCCTGCCAAGGGGGACAGCTTTCTCGTCCGCGTCAGCCCGGGCGCTACCCAGGGCAGCCATCTGGGGCAGATGAGGCACGACGACATCGTACCCCTGGAGTACGGCGACGTGATACTGACTAATAAAGGAGAGCCGTTTTTCGTCCTGCGCCCCTCGATAGGGGAATACGCCAGGAGGATAAAGCGCCAGACGCAGGTGATATTCCCAAAGGACAGCGGGTTCATAATCCAGCACATGAACTTCGGCCCCGGGGCAACGGTAGTGGAGTGCGGCTCCGGCTCCGGCGGGATGACTTCCGTCTTCGCGCACTTCGTGGGCGACGGGGGAAAAGTCATCTCATACGAGAGGCGCGAGGAGTTCTCGAGGCTCGCGGAGAGCAATGCCGAGCGCTGGGGCGTCCGCCACAGGGTGGAGTTCAAGGTGCGCGATATCGCGGAGGGTTTCGACGAGCGCGACGCCGACGCCGTGTTCCTCGACGTGCAGAACCCGTGGGACTACATAGGCGCGGCGCATGAGGCCTTGGCGTGGGGGAACAGGCTTGGGATGCTCGTACCCACGTTCAACCAGATAGAAAAGACGCTCGATGCCCTCAGGGAAAACGGCTTCGTCGACGTGCAGATCCTAGAGCTGCTTATGCGGTACTTAAAAACAGATCCCAGGAGGATCAGGCCGGACGACACGATGACGGCGCATACGGGGTTTCTGATCTTTGCCGCAAAGGCAAGGGCAGTCCCGGAGCGCGCGCCGGCGGCCGATGTCTTCTGACGCGCTAGGGGATCCTTCGGCGGACCAGCCCGGAGTCGGGCGGTTCCTCCTGCACGTCTGCTGCGCGCCGGACGCGTCTGTCCCTTGGCCCTCGCTCATGGCGGAAGGCTTCGACGTATGCGGTTTTTTTTACGGGGACAACATACACCCGGAGGAGGAGTGGCGCCGTAGGATCGGCGCCGTGCGCGCGCTGTCGCGGATCCTTGGGGCGTCCGCCGCGGAGGGGGATTACAGGCCGTCACGCTGGTTCGCCGAGGCGTCCGCGCTAGCGGGCGAGCCGGAGGGCGGGAAGCGGTGCGCGCTCTGCTTCAGGCGTCAGTTGGACGCCACAGCCGAATACGCCGCCAGGAACGGCTTCCGCTACGCCGGCACGACGCTCACGATAAGCCCGCACAAGGACCCTGCGCTCATAAACGTGATAGGGGAGGAAGCCTGCCGCAGACTAGGGGTCGAATGGGTGCCGAGGGTCTGGCGCAAGGGCGGCGGCTTTGCGCTTTCCGTCAGGAGGAGCCGTGAGTGGGGCCTCTACAGGCAAAATTACTGCGGGTGCGTCTACAGTTTCAGGGACGGCGGGGAGAAAGGCCAAGATGGAGATGGGTGAAAAAAAAGAGGTTTCAGCAAACGGCGCGCCGTCGGGCAAGCTCTCGGCCGAAGCGCTTGAGAGGGCGGTGTTCGCGAATACCGGCGCGGCAAGGGGCGAGGTGCTGATAGGCCCTGCCGTCGGCGAGGACGCCGCCGTGATAGAGTGGCCGCAGGGCAAGCTCCTGGTTTTCGCGTCGGACCCGATAGTTGGCGCTGTTTCAGGCGCCGGCCGGCTGCTAGTGCGGGTGAACGTGAACGACATCGCGTCCAAGGGCGCGGAGCCGTGCTTCATGACGGTGACCATCATCCTGCCGCCATCCATGGGCGAGGGTGCGGTCGCCTCCATAATGAAGGAGATACATGACGCGTGCGCGGCGGACGGGATAGCCATAGTCGGGGGGCATACCGAGCTGAACGACCTCTACGCGCACCCGGTCCTGAACGCGGCGCTGATCGGCACGGCGGACAGAGCCTTCCGCGCGTCCGACGTTGCCTCGGGCGACGTGCTGTTCGTATCGAAGCATGTCGGGATCGAGGGGATGGCGATACTAGCGTCGGACAGGCCGGATCTGCTCGCGGGCGTTTTGTCCGACGATGAAACGGCGCTGACGCGCGGCTGGATGGATCATACGTCCGTGCTGGGTGAGTCGCGTCTGCTGCGCGGACACGCCTCGTTCATGCACGACCCCACGGAAGGCGGTTTTCTGGGCGGGCTGGGCGAGATATGCCGCCTGGCCGGCTTGGACGCGGACATATCCTATGACGCCGTCCCCCTGCACCCGTTCACGCGGAGGGCAGCGGAGGCGCTAGGCTTCGACCCGCTCCGGCTCGTCGCGTCGGGCAGCATGATCGCCGCAGTCCCGGCGGACCACGCGGCGTTGGTCGAGAGCGCCTTTCTGGACGCGTCGATAGAAATAGCGCGTGTCGGCGTCATGAAGGCACCAGCGGACGGCGGGGCGTCTTGCCGCCATCCCGCCCTGTCCGCCGAGCCCGGAGAAGAACTCTGGCCGCTGCTCAAGCGCGGCAGGAGGCCGGCGTGAGCCGAAGCGCCCACTACGCGAGGATTGGCCGCGTCTGCTCGCTCTTGGGGGGAGAGGGACAGTTCTCGCGGTTCGGGAAAGGGAAGGTGGACGCTTTTATCCTGCCTTGCCATGACGGTGCCGGGTGGGAGGACATATATTACCTCACAGGCTTCGCCGGCACCTCAGGCGTCCTCCTCGTGACCTGCGACGGCGGGCGGCTCATCGTCGATCCGAGGTATCTGGACGCGGCTAAAGCCACGAGCTGCTGCGAGGTGATATCATGCAGGGATGCGCGTTTCCTGAGCCCGCTGCAGGCGGCCGTGAACATCCTGTGCGCAATGCGGCCGGAGAGGGTCGCCTTCGGGGGCAGACGCATCAGGCATACGGCGTACAGGGCTTTGAGGGCGTTCTTGATTGACTGCGGCTGTGACGCCGAGCTGCTGGACTTGTCCGGACTGGTCTCGAACTTCCGGAGGCAAAAGTGCGAGGAGGAGGCCCTGGAGGTATCGAAGGCCGTCCAAATCGCCGCCTCCGCTTACGAGAGCGTCCGGTCTGAAGCCTGCGCCGGCATGAGCGAGAGGGAGTTCGCCGCCAGGCTGGAATACAAGATGAAGGCGGGCGGCGCGGATTTCATAGACCCCATACCGGTGATGGTGTCGAGCGGCTGGAGGACGGCGCTCCCGCACGCGCTCCCGACCGACAGGCGTTTCGCCGGAGGGGATCTCGTCATGGTCGATTTTTGCGCTAGGAGCGCAGGCTACCTCTGCGATATCACGAGGATGTTCTCGGTGGGCGAGCCTCCGGGCGACGTGGAATCCTTGTACTCGATAATCCGGTGGGCGCAGACGGAGGCGGCGTCGCTCCTGCGGCCCGGGGCTCTGGCGAAGGACGTGGACGCGGCCGTGACGGGCGTTATGGCGAGCGCAGGGCTTGGCGGTTTCTGCGCCCACAGCGCAGGGCATGGGATCGGGCTCTGCGTCCACGAGTCGCCGTCGCTCTCCGCGGCGTCGGGGGACAGGCTTGCCCTAGGCGACATCGTGGCGCTGGAGCCCGGTTTTTACAAGAGCGACCGCTTCGGCATGAGGCTGGAGGACGATTACATGATCACGAAGGACGGCGCTGTGAAGCTCACCGATATTTTGAGCGGTGACCTGTTCGTGGTATCATAATGCCAATTTGAAATTAGGGGCCTTTCGCGTCCTGGCCTGGGTTATGAGGGGAGATTTTTTGAAAATTCCGAGATGTTTTTCCATTCTCGCGCGCATTGCCCCGCTCCTCTTGCTCTTGTCCGTTTTCACGCTCTGCGGCTGGGCGTTTTACGTCGTGAACGAGCTGGAGGGCATCCCTGAGAAAGCGGGCAGCGAGATAGAGGTGACCGTCCTGCCGGGGCAGAGCGCCGCCGATGTCGCGTCGGAGTTCGCCCGTAGCGGCATAGTGACGAAGTCGAGGGACCTGGCCAGGCAGATGGCCAGGCTAGGGATCGACCGCAGGATAAAGCCGGGGATTTACAGGGTGCGCGCCGGGCGTGCGCGGGACGTGGCGCTCGAGTTCGCCGCCATGTCCCCGCTGGTCTTGAACGTGCGGATACTCCCGGGGGCGCTCTTCGGCGATGTGGCTTCCTCTCTCGGCGCGGACGGCGAGGCGTCGCTTGATTTGGCGCTCGCGTCGGACGACAACTTCGCGGAGGGCCTGCGCGTCATCCTGCCGGGCGAAACACGCGAGAGGGTGCTGCTGCTCGCGCCGGAGACTTACGAGATACCGCCTGGCGAGGGCGCGGCGGCGCGCCTAGTGAAGAGGGCGTCCGACGCGTGGTGGCTGGGACACAGCGCCGATGTGCCGCCCGGCTTCACGAGCGAGGACATGAAAGAGAGCGGCATACTGGCGTCGATCGTGCAGAAGGAGGCGTTGATCGACTCCGACAGGCCGGTCATAGCCGGGGTTTTCAAAAACAGGCTGAGCCGGGACATGCCGCTCCAGTCCTGCGCCACGGTCGTCTACGCCTGGAGGCAGCGCGGGGTCAGGATAAAGGAGCTGAGCTACGAGGACGTGAAGATCGATTCGCCGTTCAACACATACGAGCACAAGGGGCTGCCGCCGGAGAACATCGGGATACCCTCCGCAGAGTCGTGGCGGGCGGCCCTGAAACCGGCCGTCACGGACATGCTCTTCTTTTTTGCCAGAGGAGACGGGCGTCATGTGTTCACCCGCACGTATGAAGAACACCTTTCGGCACAGAGGAAGATCCGCAGTGACGCGAAAGACTGATCAGCCGTGACGAGTCCGGGACACGGGTACGGGCGGCAGTGACGCCGGATGGCGGCTGGTTTGCGATATGACCGGTGACGCTACGCTCCTTCGCTGTGAAATAGCCGCGCCGAAGGAGAGCATCTGTTACATGAGCTGGACGGTGGACGCTTACGACGGGCTGGGTTTCCTCCGCACGGACGACCCGGAAAAGGGGCTCGTTTCCATCCTTTTCCCGTCGTGCCGCCGCGACGACCTGGAACGCCTGCTCGGCGCTTTCGAGTCCGAGGGGATAGCGCTGAAGCGCCTGGGCGTATATGACGAGGGAATGAAGGCGGACGCGCCGGACAATGGAGGACAGGGACATGGGATCTAACGCAATGGACGATATAAGGGAGATCGTTTCGCTGGCCTCGCGTAAGGCGGGCTACGCGGATCTGTATCTGCAAGCGGGGGCCAGCCACTCGGTCCTCTTCGAGGAGGGGCGGATGGACACGCTGTCGTCGTCGGAAGCCGACGGTCTCGGGGCGAGAGTGGTAAAGGGGGAGAACACCGTCTATTCGCACAGGACAGGTACGACGGCCGCCTCCGCGGCGGAAGCGCTCAGGGAGGCTTTGAACGATTCCGGCATAGACGCGGGGAAGTTTCAAGGGGACGGACGCGAGCCTCTCCTAGAGGCGGACGTAAGGGCAGAGTCGCCGGAAGCGGGCTTTTTCCGCGACCTAGACAGAAAGCTGCGTTCCGAGTGCCGCTTTATACGGCAGGTCACGCTGCGGCTCCGGACGTCCGCAAAATCGGTGCTCATAGTGAAGGGCGACGGGTCCCTCGCGGCCGACAGGCGGGACTATACGACGTTCGCGGCGCATATCGTGCTTGAGAAGGACGGCGCGCTCGAAACGGGCTACGAGGTGCGTTCCCTCCTCTCAGGGCTGGAAGGTTTTTGGCACGGCGGAGACGCGGAGGAGATAGCGAGGGAAGCCCTTGGGCGCGGTCTTTTGATGCTGGACGCCGCGCCCTGCCCTGCGGGGAATATGATGGTCCTCATGGACGGGACGGCCGGGGGGACCATGATTCACGAGGCGTGCGGCCACGGCCTTGAGGCTGATATCGTCCAGAAGGACTTTTCGTCGTTTCGCGGCAAGATGGGCGAGCAGGTCGCGAGCCCGCTCGTCACGATCATCGACGACGCGTCAGTCCCTGGGATGTACGGCTCTTTTCAGTTCGACGACGAGGGGACGCGGGCACAGAAGACCGTGCTCATCGCGGACGGGGTGCTGAAGTCCTACATGACGGACATCCTGTCCGCGCGCTCCGGCGGCCTCCCGTTGACGGGCAACGGGAGGAGGGAGTCATACCAGTGCCAGCCGATGCCCAGGATGAGCAACACGTTCGTGGCGCCGGGCCTGAGCGATTCAGAGGAGCTGATGGACCGGATCGGCAAGGGGCTTTTGGTGAAGAAGATGGGCGGCGGCGAGGTCAACCCTACGTCCGGCGATTTCGTCTTCTACGTGTCAGAGGGATATCTGATCGAAAAGGGGAAGGCCGGCCGCGCCGTGAAGGGCGCGACGCTCACCGGCAACGGCCCGGAAGCGCTGAAAAACATAGTCGGCGTGGGGCGGGATCTCGTCCTCGACCCCGGGATGTGCGGCAAGTCCGCTCAGAGCGTACCGGTGACGGACGGGCAGCCCACGATACTGATAAGCAGTCTCACCGTAGGAGGAAGCGACACTGGCGATGACAGCTAAACGCGCCTCCGGCCCGAAATCCGGCAAAAAGGGCGGGCGGGAGATCAAGCAGGGCAAATTCAAGGCGAGCTCGGTGGGCGAACTCATCGCCCCGAAAGCGGCCAGGCCCAAGCCCCGCCTGAATACGGCAGAGCTGCGGGAAAGGGCGGAGCTGGGCCTTACGGTGCTTTCCGGCGTCATGCTGTTCGTCTCTTTTTTCCTGATCGCGAGCGTCCTGACAGGCTTGACCGGCGCTTTGGGGCGCGCTTCCGGCGCGTGGCTCGTGCAGAGGTTCGGCATACCCGTCCTGGTGATCTTGTCTTTCGTAGCGTACCTCTGCCTCTCGCGCTTATTCCACAGGCGGCTCCCGCAGCCGCTGCGCCAGGCGGCGGGGACGTTCCTGCTCTACATATCCGCCTCCCTTTTCCTCGGGCTTTTGGATTTCACGTCCATAGGCGGCGGTGCCTACTACCTGACCCCAGGGGCATTGGGGCGGGACTTTTCGCGATGGTCGTACCAAAATCTGGGTCCGCTCGGGACAACGCTGATCGGGCTCTGCATCATCGGGCTGGATATGCACTTTTTCGGATTTACGATGCCGTTCGACGCGGTCAACGGTTTTTTTTCGAGGCTCAAAAAGCGCGTGGGCCGCTCCAGGCCTAAGCACGAATACGCCGGCGGCGCAGACGGCCCCGAGGACGATGACGGGGAGTCGGAGGCTGACGACGAGGGTTACGATGAGGGCGTCGGGCAAGGCGAATACGATGCGCCGGAGGAGGACGGCTACGACGACGGTGACGACGAGCCAGGCCCCGACCCGTTCTCCGATTTCGCCCCGGACGGCGGCGAGGGGCGCGGCGGCCTTGACCCGTTCTCGGATTACGGCACGAGCGACATGGACAATCTGCCTGACCCGGAGGACATGGGATACGGGAGATCTGCGCCGCCCGGACAATTTCCGCCGCCTCCCGAGGTGTTCGGCAAGGAGGAGGACGACGAAGGGTGGATAACGGAGGAGATGGCGCGCCCGTGGGGCGACAGGATCATCGACTCCCTGGCCGAGTTCGGCATAGAGGCCGATCTGGCCGAGATACTGATAGGGCCTACAGTCATACAGTTCCGCATCCAGCCGTCGCCGGGGGTCAAGGTGAGCAGGATCGTAGGCCTCGCGAACGACCTCACGATGGCGCTTGCCGTAGCAAGCCTCCGCGTCGAGGCCCCCATCCCTGGCAAGCCCTTCGTCGGGATAGAGATACCGAACCCGATGCGCAGGGGCATCACGCTCCGCTCGATCATAGAGGAGGACGAATACCAGGAGACGGCCAAGAGCCTCCCGCTCCCGATGGGCGTGACGATCAACGGCGACCCGCTCGTGGTCGGCCTTGAGGAACTGCCTCACCTCTTAGTGGCCGGCACGACCGGGTCGGGCAAGAGCGTCTTCGTGAACAGTTGCATAATCGGCCTCTGTTCCACCCGCCGGCCGGACGAGCTGAAGATGGTGCTGGTGGATCCAAAGAGGGTCGAGATGGCCTCTTACGAGAAACTGCCGCATATCCTGACCCCGCCCGTGACGGATCCCAAAAAGGCCGTCCACGTCCTCGGCTGGGCCGTCCGAGAGATGGAGCAGCGGTACAGCCGTTTTGCCGAGGGCCGCGTCAGAAACCTGGCGTCGTACAACGAGCTGGTGCTGCCGAAAGACAGGCTCCCGCATATCGTCATAGTGGTCGACGAGCTTGCGGACCTGATGATGACCGCCGCGAAGGAAGTGGAGGAGTATATCTGCCGCCTGGCACAGATGGCGCGCGCCACAGGCATACACCTGATACTGGCCACGCAGCGCCCCTCCGTGAACGTCATAACCGGGCTGATCAAGGCGAACGTCCCCGCGCGCGTGGCGTTTACCCTGCCCTCCATGATGGACTCGCGGACCATAATCGACTCCGGCGGGGCCGAGAAGCTGCTCGGGCGCGGCGACATGCTCTTTTTGTCCACGCAGAACCCCAAGCCGGTCAGGGTGCAGTCGCCCTGGATCGACGAACATTCCCTGGCGCGCTGGATAAAGTACCTCATCAACCTGTTCGGAGAACCCGTCTATACCGACATAGACGACCAAGGAGACTCGCCGGCCGGGTTCGAGGATCAGGGCGGGTTCGACGACGCGCTCCTCGACGAGGCTGTCAAGGTCGTCACGCAGACCGGCATGGCATCGACCAGCGGGTTGCAGAGGAGGCTCCGCGTGGGCTTCACGAGGGCGGGGCGCCTGATCGACATGATGGAGAAGGCCGGGATAATAGGCCCGGCCGACGGCGCCCGCCCGAGGGAGATCTTATTGGACGAGGAAGAGGCCGACGAGATACTGGCCAGGCTGAGGGGCGGCGATTGAGCCCTGATCTCGCGTCCCTGGGCGTGGATTTTTATCCGCTCGGACCGGCGCGCCAGCCCCAGACGCTCTTCGTACTGGGCGGGCGCGCGCCTGACAGTCCGTGGCTCTCCGATTTCGCGGCCCGTAACAGCCTCGCCGCCTACGCCGTGGACAGTGGCGTGGCCGTCTGCCGCAGAGCCGGCCTGACCCCGCTCGCCATTGTGGGGGACAGGGACAGCGCTGCGGCTGAGGACTGGGAGTGGGCGCTCCGTCTCGGCGCGCGGGAGTTCGTATATCCGTCGGGCAAGGATCTGACGGATTTCCAACTGGCCTTGGGGCTGATAGATAAAAAAGATCGCTGCGGCCTCGTGCTGACGGGTTGTTTCGGCGGTCGGTTCGACCACCTGTTCAGCATAACGGGTACATTTACGGCCGTGCGCCCGCTCTGCATGATCGACGAACAGGAGGGCCTCTTTCTGGTCGAACCCGGCAGGGAGATGCGCGTCGTCTTTAAGAAAAAACCAGTGGCCGTATCGTTGCTGCCGCTCTCCGAGGAGTGCACAGGCGTCCGCATCGGCGGCGTCCGCTGGCCGCTGGGCGGCGTGACTATTGAGCGGGCCAGCCCTTGGACCGTGAGCAACGAAACACTGCCCGGACAGGACGGGACATGCGCAAAGAACGTCTCCGTTAGCTGTGAGAGCGGCGTCATGGGCTTTTACTGGAGCTTTCACGCAGATTTGCAATCAGGCGCCTGGAGTTAAAAGATCCTGATTTGCAATCAGGGCTTGACGTTATGCCAGGTTGCTTTCTATAACCCAATTTGTTGCCCGCTATTGCTGCCTTCAATATGCTCAAAACTCGAAAAAAAAGAGGCCGCGTCATTGAACCGACGCGGCGTTGTCGTTCACAAGAGAACGGTCTGCCGACCTGCCAGATAATACAATCCGTTATAGATCAGCAGAAAGTTCAGGCTCTCAGCCCAGGGGCCGGAGCCGAAGTTGCCCATCTCTGGGTGCGGGGAGCAGAGCAGCAGACGCCCCTTCCCGTAGCCCGCCTCGGCACAGGCGCACTTGTTTGCCAGGATTTTTTCGAAGAGCGCCGGCGTGAGGCAGTTATGCCAGATCCTCACGGCGTTCTCGGCCATGGCGTTGTCGAGGATGTCCCAGTGGGGTTTGAGCGGATCCTTGCCGCTGGCGAGCAGGCTCTCGAAGTGGGCGAGCGGTTTGACGTTGCCGCCTGTGACCGTGATCGCCGGGCCTTCCCAGTAAACCAGGTTCAGCGTCGGCGAACTGCCGAGCGCCACGGAGGAGAATACCGGGTGCGCGCCGTTGTCGACGCGGCAGCGCACGAAAAGCCGGATACCACGACCTCACCTCACTTCGAAAGATCTGAAAAACCAGGCGCTTCGCACGGCCTCACATCTGGCCCGCCTTAAACCCCGCCTCTCCCTCTGGTTTCCATTATGATACATTCTCCATCGCGATATACGTCAAGAATGTTGAGCGCGCTCTCATTTGCGTTTGGCGGCGGGCTGATTTGAAAATTTACCATTTCATGGTAAAATATTTACCATGAACAGGAGAAATATATCCAGCTCTTTATTGGACGCCCTGGCGGATACGCCAGTTGTTTTTCTGCGGGGCGCCCGTCAGTCCGGGAAAACGACCTTGGTTAAAAGCCTCTTCGAAGGTGACGGCAACGCGAGAAATTATGCCACCTTAGACTCGGGCACCGCGTTGGCGGCGGCGCTCCGCGACCCGGCCGGGTTTTTAGACGGCCTGGCAAAACCCCTGACGCTCGATGAAGCGCAAAGGGCGCCCGGCCTGTTGCTGGCGATAAAGGAAGACGTTGACCGCCGGCGGCGTCCTGGGAGCTACCTGCTTACCGGCTCGGCCAATGTGCTCACACTTCCAAAAGTCGCGGACTCTCTTGCGGGGCGCATGGAGATATTGACCCTTTACCCGCTTTCGCAGGGCGAAATTGCCGGAGCCAGGGAGGATTTTATCGCCCGCCTTTTTGATGAAAGCCATGCTTTTGCCAGCCCTTCATCCCGATATTCCCGGGAAAATTTGCTAAAGGCGGTTTGCGCGGGAGGCTACCCCGAGGTTTTGTCCAGGAAAAGCGAAAAGCGCCGGGCTGCCTGGTTCGAGTCATATATCACCGCTCTCGCCGAGCGGGACATCCGCGATCTTTCCAACATCCAGGACAGGAGCGGGATAATCCGTCTGCTGGGGCTTTTAGCGGCCCGGTCTGCCGGTTTGTTCAACCAGGCGGAAATATCCAAGGTGTCCGCCATTCCCAATAGCACGCTGTCGCGTTACATCAGCCTGCTTGAATCAACATTTATAATTTACTTTCTGCCGTCTTGGTCGCCCAATCTGGGCAAGCGGTTTGTCAAGTCGCCAAAAATGCATCTGACCGACTCCGGCCTGGCAGCGCATCTCTGCGGCGCGGGCAGTGATCGGCTCGGGCGCGACGGCAGCCTGGCCGGAAGGCTGTTCGAGTCGTTTGTCGTGGGCGAGATATTAAAACAGTCAAGCTGGAGCGAGCATCCCGTCAGGCTTTATCACTATCGTTTGCAGACCGGGGATGAAACAGACCTTTTGCTGGAAGACAGGTCTGGCAATATTGCCGCCCTTGAAGTTAAGCTTTCGCACACGGTCGCCCGACGTGACGTGCAGGGCCTTGCCCGTCTCCGCGATTCGCTGGGGGATCGCTTTGTCAAGGGGGCTGTTATCTACTCCGGGCGCGAAACCATCCCCCTGGGAGACAGGCTGATCGCTTTGCCGGCAGAGACGGTTTTTCATTGACACGGGCCGTCATCTCGCGGAACTCCGGACGAGGCGTATTATGACAAAGGCTGCCGCAGGGTTGATATCCTGATGGCATCGACGGGTTTCAACACGAAAAAGCTCCTGAGGGTTTTTTGTATTTTGTTCTCAGGAGCCTTTGGCCATCAAAAAAACCTCTGAATTTCAACGTCGGCGAGAACCCACGGGTTTCGATACGCGTATCCGCCGTTACCAGAGCCCGCCGAAAGTGCTCATTATCCCCCCTGAGATGGCATTGATGCCTCCCGAGACGTTTCCTTCAAGTAGCTGTCCAAACCCCCCTGCAATTTCGCCTCCAGGTATTCCGCCTGCTTGCATAGCCGT
>JAISFV010000106.1 GCA_031263445.1 Synergistaceae bacterium
TCAGCAGTTCACAAGAAGAAGGCCACAGGCCGCCGATTACGCGTCCCCTGGAGGGCAAGTAGGTGTCTGGCGGGGGGAACTCGGAGCGTTTTGTCAGATCAAGGAGCCAGCAAATTTTACGCCCTGTAGACAAAGTAAAAATCGTCATCAGATTTCTTTCTACGCTGTAAATATGCTGTAAAAAAGCGAAATGGGTTCAGTGGGCAATCCCCTGAACCCTTGCTATCTCTGGCGCGCCGGACAAGATTTGAACTCGTAACCTTCGGATCCGTAGTCCGATGCTCTATCCAGTTGAGCTACCGGCGCGTGGTGCAACCGAATAGTGATTTTATAACTCTTCCATATGGCTGTCAAGCGCTGAAAAAGCCGTCGGCGCTAAACTTCGGCGAGCGAATTGCCGCGTTTGGGCTCCGCCTTGAGCGGGACGTCGATGCACTGCACCCCCTCCATCGTCTCAACGAGCAGCGACTCTATCTCGGCGGCTTTTGCGGGCGGCGTCTCGCAGATGAGCGAGTCGTGAACCTGCAGGACGAGCAGCGTGTCAGGGCAGTCGCGCTCTATGAGCGCCTGGAAGCGGATGAGCGCGATCTTGGCAATGTCGGCCGCCGTGCTCTGTATCGGGGTGTTCACGGCGACCCTGCTTATGGAGCTGCCGCCGCGGCCCTCCGTCGTCGTGACCTCAGCGAGGGGCCTGATGCGGCCCAGCGCGGAAACGGTGTAGCCCCTGGCCTTAGCCTCCTTCGCGCTCTCATCGAGATAATCCTTCACGCGCGGGAGCGCTGAAAAGTACCTGTCGACCAGCCCGGCCGCGTGGGGCCTCGATATCCCCATCCTCTCCGCGAGGCCGTGCGCGCCCATGCCGTACAGGAGGCCGAAGTTCACGGTTTTGGCGAACCGCCGCTGCTCCGGCGTGATCTCCTCCGCCGGGACGCCGAAAACCCACGAGGCAGTTTCGAGGTGTATGTCCCTGCCGTTCCGAAACGCGTCGAGCAGACGCTCCTCCCCGGACAGGTGCGCCAAGACGCGCAGCTCTATCTGGGAGTAGTCCGCGGCGACGAAAATCCGCTGCGCACCGTCGTATTCCCCCGGTTTGATCGCCTGTCTGAATTTGACCGCCCACTCCCCGAACACCGGCAGGTTCTGTACGTTGGGGTCGCGGCTCGCTAGCCGCGCAGTCCCTGTCGCTGTGTGAAGGAAGGTCGAGTGTATCCTGCCGTCGGAGGACGAGGCAATGTGCTTTAAAAACGGCATCACGAACCCGGACGATATCTTCGAACACTCGCGAAAGTCCAGCATCTTGCGCGGGATGTCACAGAGCGGCGCAGGGAGGCGCGAAAGCTCTTCCAGCACACTTACGTCCGTGGAGTAGCCTGTCTTCGTCTTCTTGATCACAGGCAGCATGAGCCTCTCGAAGAGCAGCTCGCCTACCTGCTTCGGCGAGTTCAGGTTTATGACCCCTCCGGCCGCGCTCCAGATCTCCCTCTCCGTCTCCGATATGTGCGCCTTGAGTTCGTCGTCCAGCCTGCGCATCATGCCAGGGTCTGCGTAAATGCCGTTTGCGCTGAGCGTGGCCAAGGCTGTGACCAGCGGGACGTCTATCTCCTTCATGACGCTCTCCATGGACGAAGCGCGCCTGTCGGCGGCGAAGCCCCTCCACAGCTCCAGCACCTGTACCGCGCCGGGGATGTCCGCCCTTATGCCCTGCGCGCCGGAGATGAATTCCAGGCCGTGGGATTTCGCGTCAGGATGAAGGAAGTAGTGCGCAATCTCGACGTCCCTGATCATCTCAGGGTGTGCGGCCAAGACCGGCAACTTTTGCAGCCATGCCCCGTACCCTGCCAGCACCAGATTCTTGTCAGCCGTTTCGGACGAAAGCCAGCTCATGAAGGCCGGCATTGTTTCCCCTGTCAGCGGGACGGACTCGCCGGATGGCGTCATAAGCATGTCCGGGCTGTCTGCCAGGACCAATGTTGCTTCCTTAAAGACGGCACCCGCATCCGAAGCGCGCAGCATCGTCTCGCCCGCCTGGCACCGCGCCGGTTCGTCCCGGGCGGCAGGAACGTCAGCGGCTCCGCCGTCGCCCGCGTCTGAAGCGTCCAGCCCGAGGCGGGATATGAGCCGCCTGAGCCCGAGACGGACGCACAGGCTGAGCGATGCGTCCGCGTCCGCTTCCCGCCCGCGCAGCAGACCGATGGGGACGGGGTTCACGTCCTGCGGCACGACGAGACCGTAACTCATGTAAGCCGACTCCCTGCCGCTCTCCAGCTTTTTCCTCTGGCTCTCCGTAAAGGTACCCAGCGCCGCATATATGGCGTCCAGCGTACCGTGGGCGGCAAGCAGCGAACGGGCCGTCTTGTCCCCTATGCCCTGTACGCCAGGAATGTTATCGACGGAGTCCCCGACCAGCGCCAGGTAGTCTGCCATAGCCCGGGGCCGGAAGCCGTATTCCTCCGTAAAGCCCTTTTCGTCGTACAGCTTGAATTCCGTTATGCCCTTCGCGGGCCTGGCCACCGTGACGCCGCTGCGGAGTATTTGCAGCAGGTCCTTGTCAGCCGACAGGATGATCACGTCCAGCCCCTCTCCGGCAGCCGCGACGGCGGTCGCCGCTATGAGGTCGTCCGCCTCCGTGCCGTCCTCTACCAGAACAGGGAAGCCCAAGGCGCGGGACAGCTCCATTATGAGCGGCATCTGCGGCTTGAACGACTCCGGCACGGGCGCGCGCCCCTCCTTGTAGGCGGCGTACATCGCGTCGCGCGCCGTAGGACCGTGCGGGTCGAAGAAGAGCGCAGTCATGTCCGGCTTCCACTGATCCATCGCCTTCATCAGCATGTTCATGAACCCCATTACTGCGTTGGTCGGCGTCCCGTCCGGCGCGTTCATCTCCGGTATCGCGTAAAACCCCCTGAAGGCGAGCCCGTGCCCGTCCACAAGCAGCAATCTCTCTTTTTTCGCCACGTTCTCCACAGCCCGACCTCCGTTGATGTATAGGAATCATAGACGCCGCATGGGTTCAAATCGTCACCCTTTAGGCACTTGACATTAAATCTGCCCTTCCTATAATCCATCCTGCTCCATTATAATGGAGAGCGGCATATTATACCAATTCACGGGATGACCGAAGGCAGGTTTCAACAGGATGAGTGAGAACAGGAATGTAAGGGTCCGCTTCGCCCCAAGCCCGACCGGGGCGCTTCACATCGGAGGGGCGCACACGGCGCTCTTTAACTGGCTCTGGGCTCGGAGATGCGACGGCACGTTTATATTGCGCATCGAGGACACGGACGCCGAGAGATCCACGGCTGAGTACGAGGGCACCATCAAGGAGGGCCTGAAATGGCTCGGCCTGGACTGGGACGAGGGGCCTGACACGGGCGGCTCGTTCGGCCCGTACCGGCAATCGGAGAGAATGGATCTGTACAGGAAATACGCGGAACAGCTTCTCGACGCGGGCTTTGCATACAGGGAGGACGGCGCGGTCATCTTCAAGACGCCGGCTGGCGTCGGCCTCGTCCTTGAGGACGCGATATACGGCGACATCAGGATACAGAGCGAGAAGGCTTCCGTCAGCCAGGACGGGTCGGTGAAGGACATCGTGATCATGAAGAGGGACGGGATGCCGACGTACAATTACGCGGTCGTGGTCGACGATCACGCCATGGAGGTCAACTGGGTGATACGGGGGGAGGATCACATCTCGAACACGCCGAAGCAGATGCTCCTCTATCGCGCCCTCGGGTGGGAGATGCCCCGTTTCGCCCACCTGCCGATGATCCTGGGCAAGGACAAGAAAAAACTCTCCAAGCGCCACGGGGCCACGAGCGTGTTCGAGTACAACGACATGGGCTACCTGCCCGACTCAGTGTTCAACTTCCTGGCCCTCCTGGGGTGGTCGCCGGGCGGCGGCGTCGAGATATTCGGCAGGGACGAGGCTGTGAAGTCGTTCGAGCTGTCGAAGGTGATAAAAAAACCGGCGGTCTTCGACATGGACAAGCTCAATTTCGTCAACCAGGAACACCTCAAGACAATGGATCCCGCCGCCAAGAAGAAGATCGTCGAGCCGTTCTGGGCGGAGCTTGGCCTAGAACCGCAGAAGCACTCCGACCGGTACCTCATGGACGCGCTCACGCTGATGGGCGCCAGAGGCAGGACCACTAAGGAGCTCGCCGAGTTCAGCGACTATTTCGTGGACTTCGGGCCCGTGAAGGAGCGGTATGACGCGAGCGACATCACACCGGAACACAGGGCGGCGCTGAAAAAATTCTTCGCGGAGTTTATGTCCGTGCCGAACTGGGAGTCAAGCGCGATGGAAGCCTTCGCACGAAACTGGTGCGAGGCGAACGGCGCGTCTCTCAAGGAAGTCGCGCTACCGCTGCGCTGGGCGCTCACGGGCCGCAAGGTAAGCCCGGGCGTCTTCGAGGTGGCCCGGCTACTTGGCCGCGACGATTGCCGCATGAGGCTGAGGTATTTCGGGTTCGTCGATTAGGGGCTGATCATCCGTTGCGCGCAGCGGGCTAGAAAGCCTCCGCGTCTTCTTGAACCGGCTTGACAGCGATAAATTGCTTTGTCACAGGCCATGCCCTTTGCCGGCTGTAAAAGCAGCGCCTTCAAACATCAGCGGCACGCGCCTGGCTTCGCTGCGTATCTCGGGGCGGTCGGTAAGCGTCTCCCACAGTTCGGTCGCCCTGTGTTCGATTTCCATCATCCGCGCCGCGATGTCTGAGACTCCGCGACTGCCCTTGGGGGCGGACGCCTTCGATATCACGGGCAGCGACGCGGCGTCACGCATGAGGGATAGCAGCCGTCTGCCTGTCCCGTTAGCCCCGAGGACCCTTATGTACGCAGGGCCGCTCCGTTGGAAGGCACGGCTCTCATCGTGCCCGAGCCCTATCAGCAGGTGCGCGCAGTGGCGCTGTATCCTGCCCTTCGTGTACCTGCGCGTGACGCAAGCGTCCACGAACGAATCGAACGACTCCGACCTCCAGGCGGCGGCGGCCATCCTGTTCTCCAGCCCCTCGCCCATCTCGGATATCTCTCGGAGGCCATTTGGCCCCGCGCGCAGAAGGGCCTGCTTCACAGCGCGCCACAACCGTTCGCTGTCGCTCACGAGGCGTCCGCAGCTTTTGGCCGCGCGGAGCAAATCCGCGCACGGGTCAGGCGTCATCGAACAGCCAAGTTCCCACTCGCCGCCGCGCATGAGCGACCTTATCGCGGCGGCGCTCGCGACTGCGGCATTCCCGCCATCTCCGTGAACCGGCTGTGATTTTTCGTCATGGAAGCCCCTGCCGACGCGCTCGACGGCGAGCGGCACGACACCGTAGTTTTTTTCACGGACGCGCTTCACGTATGCGAGCGCCAGGTTGTTGTTCGGGCTTTTGAGCAGACGGAGCGCGCCTGGCACGACCAGATCGAGCGCCATGCTCCGGGACTGGACGAACGAAAACCCCTCGCTCAGGAATTTTTTGAGCGAGTCCTTGAAGAAGGGCGGCTCCTCGTTCAGCAAGTCGGCCAGAGCGCTGAGCGCGGGCAGGTCGGGCGTCTCCATGCCGAAGGAGATGTGGGACACGACGCCAGTCGCCGCCAGGATATCGACTGCGGCGTCGGCAAAGACGCCGGCGTTGTGCGATGAGAAGGCGACCGGGAGCTCCAGCACGAGATCCGCGCCGCAGGAGAGCGCCATCGCGGCCCTCAAGCCCTTGTCGGCCAGAGCCGGCATCCCGCGCTGGACAAAATTCGCTGAAATTACAGATATTACGGCATTAGACTCGCCACAGCCGCGCGATTTCCTGATATGATACTCATGCCCCCTGTGAAGGGGGTTATATTCTGCTATAATTCCGACTGCGTTCAAGCGTTCACGACTCCCCTTCCTGATACATTACGTCCGGGGAGCGAATCGGTCAAGGAGGTTGTGTGTATAAGATGAAGATTCTCGTTTTAAACTGCGGCAGTTCATCCCTTAAATACCAACTGTTCGACATGAACGGCGAGGTTGTCCTGGCCAAGGGGCTGGTCGAGAGGATAGGCATCGGCGGGTCCATCGTGAAGCACACGAAGGGTGAGGATTCAGCCGTCCGCGAGCATGACATCCAGGATCACGCGCAAGCCATAAAAATCGTGCTGGATCTGCTGACCGGGCCGGGTACCGGCGTGATCGGCAGTCTGGGCGAGATATCGGCTGTAGGCCACCGCGTCGTGCACGGCGGTGAGAAACACGCCAAATCCGTGCTCGTCTCGGACGACGTGATCAAGGGCATCGAGGAGTGTGTGCCTCTCGCGCCGCTCCACAACCCCGCGAACCTGATGGGGATCCTCGCCATGAGGAAGCTCTTGCCGGGCGTCCCGAACGTCGCGGCTTTCGACACGGCGTTCCACCAGACTATGCCGCAGGAGGCCTATATATACGGCATACCGTTCGAGTACTACGATAAGGACAGGGTGCGCCGCTACTCCTTCCACGGCACTAGCCACGACTTCGTCTCGTCGAGGGCGGCCGAGATACTCGGGCGGCCGATCGAATCCCTCCGGATCGTCACCTGCCACCTGGGCAACGGCAGTTCGCTGGCGGCGGTGAACCGCGGCAAGAGCGTGGACGCGAGCATGGGGATGGGCACGAGCTGCGGCGTCCTCATGGGCACTCGCAGCGGCGACGTCGACGCGTCCGTGCTTCTCCACATCATGGAGCGGGGCGTCGGCGCGTCCGAACTGAGCGACATCATACACAAAAAGAGCGGGCTTTTGGGAGTATCCGGCATTTCCAGCGACCTGCGTGACGTCGAGAAGGCCGCTGCCAAAGGCGACAAGCGCGCCAAGCTCGCCTGCGACATGCTGTACAGGTCCGTAAAGAAGTACATCGCCTCGTTCGCCGCCGTCATGGGCGGGGTGGACGCCATCGTGTTCACCGCCGGTATCGGCGAGAACAGCGACCTGACGCGCAAAGCGGCAATATCCGGGCTCGAGTTCATGGGCGTCAAGCTGGACGACTCCAAAAACGACGGCCTGCGCGGCAAAGAGGCGATAATAAGCTCCGACGACTCGAAGGTGAAGGTGCTAGTGGTTCCGACGAACGAGGAACTCCTTATCGCGAGGGACACGCAGAAGCTGGCAAAATAAGGAGCGGACAAGATTTGAACAGCGTCAAAGCACCTCCGGGCGACTGGGACTGCAAGGTCCTGTTGTCTAGGATACCCAAAAACGGCGAGCCTTGCCACGAAACGTTCGAGCTCGCGCTGGACGCGCCGATAGAACACTGGGGGCAGGAATACGCGCCAGATGGCCTGGTTATTGCTGACGCCCGCTTTGCGTCAGCGAACGAGAGGATACTGGCCGTGGTTTCCGTGCGGGCCGCCTTCCGCCTCCCTTGCTCGCGCTGTCTCCGCGAAACCGGCGTAGAAGCGGCCGGGGAGTTGAAGTATCTTTTCTCGCTGCGTCCGGCAAGGGATTCACGGGACACCGGCGGCGAAAGCGCGCCGGAGGAGGACGGGGACGTAGACGTAATACAGGTTGACAGCTTCCAGGCAGAGCTGGACGTGACCCAGTGCGTCTGGGAGGCGCTCCTGCTCAGCCTGCCGGAGGGGGCGCTCTGCAAACCTGGCTGCAAAGGGCTCTGTCCGATATGCGGCAGGGATAGAAACGAAGGCGATTGCGGCTGCCGCGACGATGATTTGGATCCACGCCTTGCAGTCCTTCGAGATCTTGATGTATAATAGCACGGTTTTCTGAAGTCCCAGGAGCAGGGGAGGGAATACGATGGCAACTCCAAAGAGAAGGATTTCTCACGCCCGCACGCACAACCGCAAGGCGAAGTTTATCGGCGCGCTGACCGCGCCGGCCCATATGACGTGCCCGCATTGCGGCGAGACCATACAGACGTACCGCGCCTGCGGAAGCTGCGGCTACTATCGCGGCAGGCAGGTCCTGAAGATAGCCTCCGAAGAGGAGAAGTAGGCGCGCCTGGCTGCGGGCGCGGCGGATCCGATAAAGCGGCAAGACCGGGCGAGGCTGGCACAATGCCTCGCTCATAGTTGTCATAATTTTTAAAAGCCCCGGCGAACAACCATAATCGTTCTTGAATATCGTGAGGATGTGAAGGGATTGACAACGAAGGACTGGAAGAACAGCAGCCTTTTTCGCAAGACCCTAAACTCTCTCAACGGCTTCAGGGTCGCGTTCATGAAGGAGAAAGCCATAATGCAGGAGACCGTGGCGCTCGTGTTGACGGTCACTGCCGCTGTCGTGCTCGAGTGCGACGGCGCTCAGGTCGTGCTGGTCTTTCTCGCTTGCCTCCTGCCGATCACGCTGGAACTCGTCAACTCCGCCATGGAAATCTTTATAGACCACGTCGTCGGCAGCACGTACCGCGAGGAGATAAGGCGCGCGAAGGACATGCTCTCCGCTGCCGTCTGCCTCACGCTCATTATCGGCTACAGCGGTTCGCTCTGGATCATCCTCTTCTCCGCCAAGCGGATGCCGCTATAGACGCTGCTACGCTATCTTCTCCTTCGGCGCTGCCTTTACACGGGAGTCGAGCGTAAGCAAAATCCCGGTCACGTACATGGTGCCTACCGTCCTGTCGTACATGTCGAAGTTCGGCTCGCCGGACAGCCCCATACGGCTGTGATCGAAGCGGGCGTAGCCGTTGTACCCGGTTTCATGATACGCGGTCAGGATCTTCACCATGTCACGCGAGTCGTAGGGGGAGCAGTGCGCCGTCTCCTCGAAAGAGCAGTCCTCCTTTGCCTTCACGTCACGGAGCAGCGCGTAGTGAATGCGCCCCGTCGCGACGTATTTGTTTATCATCCCCAGGTACGCCTCGAAACCGGATGATTCGAGATTGACGCTCGACATCGCTATGCCGTGGCACGGCGCCCCGTGCAGGGAAAGGAACCTGTCGATGTCGCCCTCGCCGGCTATGAGGCTCTGCATACCTGAACCCGGCGCGCATGGCCCGCCCAGGCGGAACGCCAGGCTGACGCCGTTCCTGATGGCGACCGGGACGATCTCTCTCACGAAGGACGCTAAGTTCGCCCATAGCCCCTCGCTGCCCAAGGCCTGGAAGCCGTCCCCCTCCTCAGGCGCGAAGCCGTAGCCTATGACGCGGATGCCAGCCTCCGCAAGGCTGGCGATGTTTTCCTTGTAGTTGTCAATATAACGCCCGTATTCGCCGCAACGGAGCTTTATATCGCGATGAACAGGCAGATCTTCCAGGATATCGCAGACATACCCGGCGGACTCCGCCTTCTCCCTCTGCGCCAGAAGGCACTCGGCAGGCAACGCCTCTCCAGCCGGGAAGTCATTGTCCGCGAGCGATATGCCGTTGATCCCGCGCAGGTAATTCAGGTGGTCTATCGTTATGGGATCCTTGTCACCATACCATGGGAATGTCATTTTCATCATAGTCAACTAACTCCAATCATACAATAAGGTACGGGGCCGCTCTGAACGGAAGCCCTTCCGCGCACGACGGCTGGCCTTTTTTGCCAGTTTGATTTCGCTATTTTTCTCGCTTTAACCGTGGTTTTTGCGGACGGAAACAGAATTACGACGGGAGGATCCGCTCAATGGCTTTCAGCCAGTTCCTCACCTGGACAGAGCGGCCAGCCGCGCACGACCCGCCCTCTGAGACTGACCTGATGTACTCTCTCTCATACGTTTTCAGCATATTGCGCCGGACACGGAGCGACGCGCTCTCGGCCTCGCGAGCCGTCCGCCTGTCGATCTCTGACTGGTAGCGCCATACGGCCTTCTGGTAATCGTGCGTATTGGATGAGTCCGTGTAGATGTCAATATGGAGACGATCCGCCGTCACGCCCCAAAACGCGCCCTCGCCCGTTCGGGCTTTGCTGACGCCGGAGGCCGGGACGAATACCGCCGAAGCACCGCGAAAGTCCCCGACGGAAGCCTGGGAGGCGCGATAGCAAAAGGGGATCGACAGAGTCAGGACGGCGAGCATGAACGCCGTCATAAACAGAAATGAAAATCTCATCCCAAAGACCTTGACTTTGCAGGCCGTCGTTGCCATCCCATCACCCCCGGGCGCGAAACTAACACCTCGCTCCACAACGGAGAAAATGCTAGCAACATTTCACGGCAATGTCAATGAGGGAACCGCCAACCGCATGATCAAAATCCCAGGCGCTGCCTCCAGCCAAAAGAGCGTCCAGAGAGCGAAGCTCACTGGACGCTCTTCATAATTTTCTCTTACCCAGCCGACATGGGCAGCCGTTCCCCCCGCGACGCCCCTATCGGATGAAGTTCGTGTTCACTTTCTGCTCGTCTTTCGGGGGCGGTATCGTAGCCTTGCTCGCGTTTATTATCTTTATGAGCCACGCCATCGCACGGGCATTTTTGCGCACGGTCTGCGCCCCCTCGGCGTCCTGGGCGGCCTCGCCCGGTTTCCGTCCGTAGATGACCGTCCAATACTGACTTGGCGGGGTGACGGTCTCGGAGAGGTTGAAATAGTTCATGAGCTGATGCACGACGCCAACGCCGCCCGCCCTCCTCACGGCTGTGACGGCGGTACCGACCTTGAACTTGAAGTAACCCGAGCTGCTGTAGAATACCCTGTCCAGGAAGCACTTCATTGTCCCTGGGATCCCGGCGTAGTACGTCGGCGCGCCCAGGATGATGCCGTCGGCTTCCCTCAGCTTCAGCGCCGCTTCATCGACTATGTCGTCCTTGAAGACGCAGAGGTTGCGCTCGGACGTCCGGCAGTAACCGCATCCGACGCACCCCTGGATCTTCAGGCCGCCAACCTGGATAAACTCGGTTTCAATCCCGTCTTCCGATAGGACATCCGCCATCAGCCGCAGCGCAAAAGCAGTGTTGCCGTCCTTCCTTGGGCTTCCGTTTACCGCTATGACCTTCACACGACCCACCTCCACATTCTTAATAAAGAAGTTTGATTTGCCGTCAAGGGCCTAAAGGATGAAGATTCAGACCCTCGCGCCACACGCTTCTAAACGGCGCAATGCCGTTTAGGCTAATTAACAGGCGTTTCCTAAAAGATCACAGGCTTCTCCCCAGAGCCTCAGCCTCGGAGAGCCAGCCGCCGGAGGAAATGTCGCCTACGGCGTAAACGCCGTTCGCGAAAATCTCTCCCGCGATCTCCAGCTTACAGTACCAGCACGCCAGCTCAAATGACTTGCGTAGCCCGTCGAAGCACGAGGGGGATTCGTCGCCGGCTACGGCTAAGAGCACGGCGCGCTTTCCTCTGATGTCGGCTTTCGCGTCTGGCGAGAAATAAGGAAGGAGCCTGTCCCATACGGGTTTGATCTGCGAAGGCCACGAGTAGAAATAAAGCGGGACGGCGAACACGAATACATCGGCTGCGTCCAGCGCGCCGTAGATTCCCGTCATGTCGTCGTGCAGAAAGCAGTGCGAGCCGTTCATCCAGCATCTCCGGCAGTCGATGCAGCCCCCGATTTTAAGCGTGTGAACGCGTATGGTCTGCACGGCGTGGCCCGAAGCGGAAGCCCCTTTCGCGAAAGCGGCGGCAAGCTGTTCGCTGTTGCCGTTCCGCCTGGGGCTGCCCAGCAGCGTGATGATTTTAAACATGTAAGAATCCTCCCTCCGCGTCATCAAAACGCGGCAGACATACATTTAATTTTTCCTAGTATCAAAAGAAAATAATACATGATCCCGGGCGCTTTGTCAAAAACGCGCGCGGCCCCCTGTCGTGCCGGAGGCCGCGCCCTAAAAGCCGCGTGTACTGAAAAGAGTGACGTCAGCGCCTGTTGTGGGTGTGTTTTATTTTACGCTGACGTCGGAATCTGGTGATCCTTAACGCCTGGCTTGAAGCCAGGCTTCTATTGTTTCATGCGTCCGCCTCGCGTCCGCTCGTCGCCGTCTCTAGAATGACCTTACGGCAAGTATAATATCTTTCGCGGACTCGCGTCGCATTGTGAATCGTTACAAGCCTAATCTTGTATATTTATACAATTATATATAGTCTTCGCCCCCTGCCTGTGAACCGACGTCGGCGAGCAGTTCCGCGAGTTTGCGACCGGTCAGCTTCTCTATCTTCTTTTGGATGCCAGACGCCTGCTTTATCTTGCGCGTCGCGGCTGCCAGGGCCTCGCTCCCGGGGGCGAAGCGCGTCTCCATGCGGAGCATCCTGTTTTTCAGCGTCAAAATTACCTCGCCGTCGGTGATCTTGTCGGACAGATAGAGTAGTTCGGCCTCGCTTATGGAGGAGCTCTTGAGCGCTTTACCGCCCAAGTCCTTGTGCGAGGCGACGAGGCCGGCGACTTTAGAGTAGCCTCTCTCCCGCAGCCATGCCGCGCCGCGCGCCTCGTGGTCTTTTTTGCCCTTGGCGATGTCGTGCAAAAGGCAGGCAGAGCGCAGCAATCTCCTGTCGATCTTTGCGCTTACGCCGCTTTTGGATAGCGCGTCCGCGAGACGGCCGGCACAGCCCTCGACGACCTTCATGTGCCGTGTCACCTTTTTCGGCGTCCCCGCTATCGAGAGAAGTTCCTCGCACTCGCCGTCGTCCGGTATCTTTTCACCCATGCGGTAGCTGAGGAGCGCCCTGTAATCGTCCTGAGTGTCCATGTCGAGCAGTACTGCGCGGTCGGCAGTCGGGACGTCGAGGCTTTTCTCTGACAGCGCGAGCAAGCCTCGAAGCCCGCCCTCTCCGCCCCAGGCGAGTATCCGGCCCGTCATCTCGCGCCCGATGAGCGGAGGGTGCCCGCGTTCGCCGGAGAACGTGGGGTAAACGACTTCAGGGGCATCATAGCCCTCGATGAATGCGTCGATCATGGCCCTGTACGTTGGCGGCTTGACCAGCGGGACGTCCACCGGGAGCAGGAAAAACGCGTCTGTGCCGTCACCGATGGCCCTGATCCCTGTCAGCACGCTGCTGAACATCCCCGACCTGTACGCTGGGTTGAACGCAGTATCGCAATCAAGCCTCAGCGACTCGCGGCGGACGGTCTCCTCGTACCCGCCTGTGACGACCGTGACGGACGACACACCCGCCGCCCTCATGCGCGTCACTATGACTTCGAGCGCGCTGTCTCTGGGCAAAGGCATCAGGGCCTTGCACTCGCCCATCCGTTCGGCAGATCCGGCCGCCAGGACTAAACCTGCTATTTTGCAGCAGCCGTTTTTTTTCATCCAGTGACGTCAGCAGCCGGAAGCAAACGAGCAGGCCGGCCAGTGGCAGGGCTCGCAATGCTCGCACAGCCCTCCTACCCCCCACTGCCGCACGTGAGGCGACGGGTCTTCCCCTGCGAAGAGGAAAGGCAGCATCTTATCGAGCGCCGTCCTTTCGTCGTGTACGACGCAGGCCGGCGACCCTATAACAGCCGCGTCCCGTCCGTCGGCTCCCTCGGCCCACCCGAGCATGAGCATCGCGCCTGGCAGTATCGGGACACCCCTGAAGGCGATCTTCCTCGCGGCCTTCGCTATCCCGCCAGGCGTCCGGTCGTCCGCGTCTACGCTCATGCCGCCTGTGCATACGACGATCTGCGCACCCTCCGACAGGAACGCGCTTATCGCGTCCGCTATCGCCACGGGGTCGTCTGTTGAGAAGCGCTGTCCGATCATCTCCCCGCCGAACGCGGAAACCTTTTGCCGGAACTTGCCGGAGAACGCGTCCTCGACGCGACCCTCCGCCAGCTCCTTACCCGTCGTGACCAGCCCTGCCTTGAGGGGCTTGAAAGGCAGCACGTCGATGTGGGACGCCGTCGCGACGGCCCGTTCGACCCTGTGGCGCTCCATGGCGAGCGGCCTTATTCTGAAACCCGCCACCGCCTGCCCTTTAAAGACCTGCCTGTGCGGGGCCAATGTCGCCAGCACCCAGTCAGGATCCTCGTTAATCCTGTGGACTGACTGCGGGTCGTAGGAGATAAGCCCGTCGCAGCACGATTTTATCGTTATGCGCCCCTCTTCCGGGCGGGCCGCTGAACAGTTTTGGCCGAGCAGCGCCAGGCACAGCGCCTCCGCCGCGTCGTCCTCGTGCATTTCATCCGCGGCGAGTTCCAGGATCGAGAGGTTCTCCCTGCCCATTTCGCGGAGGACAGGCAGATCCGCCTCCGTAATTATCTGGCCTTTTTTGAACCTCGCGCCCTTCGTGTGGCTCTTGGCGTCTATTTTAGTGAGGTCATGCGCCAGAGGTTTGCCTATCGCTTCCTCCAACGTTATGAGCGTCATTTTCATTCAGTCTGTCATCTCCAGTTTGAGGAAATCGCCAGCCAGCGCCGCAAGGGCTTAAATCTTCACCCTTTGGGTATATAACTATAAATTGGACTTACAGCCTCCTAAACACCCTTTTTCGCGGCGCACTCCTGGCAGAGCCCGTATGCCACGAACTGCTTGCCCTCCACGACGTTCCCTTCCGTCACGCTGACCCTGGGCATACGCTGATCCAAGAGGCATATCATTTTGCCGCACGACGTGCAGAGGAAGTGCGGGTGGTTGCCGGGGCACCCGGACGAATCCGGGTCGTGGGCGCAGAAGTGCCACATCCCGTCCAGCCCCTGAACCTGATGGGCTATGCCGGACTCAACGAAGGACGCGAGCGTCCTGTAGATGGTGACGCGGTCGAGCAGAGGAAGTGCCGACTGTACGTCGGCGTGGGACACGGGCTGGCCGGTATTCAAAAGGTAACCCAGCACCTCCAGCCTTATAGGCGTAACCTTGATACCAGTACGCCTCAACAGCGCCTTTAAAGCGTCATCCGGGCTTTCAATCCGCGTTTTAGGCAATCCGATCCCCCCGCTTGTAAATCTGGTTTAGTTAGGAAGGCTGTCTAACGGGCTATATCGTATCACATTTCGCGCTTGCCGGGATCGGCACGTTAGCGCGCAGCGGCATTATGTCGTCTGGTCTTATCACTGCCAGGACGACGTCGCCCTCTTTGACGGCGCCGGCCGCGCCCTTGGGGAGTTCTGCCCTTATGCGGGAAAAATCGCGTGCGGGGTCGGCGCCCAGCGGGCATACGTTTACGATCGTCGAGAATACATCCTCTGTCACCTTGAGCACGCTGCAACGGAAGCTGTTCGCCGCCCCATGTCCGTCTGCCGTTTCGGCGTCGGCCGGCACTATGGATATGTAGTGCGCCCTCACCCCGATATGGGATATCCCGGACGGGGCCGTTTTTGAACATTCCAAGTCCAGATTCCAGTCGGCGGCGCGCACGGTTCCGTCCGTCAGGCGACAGGCGCGTGAATAGTTTTTGCAGCCGGACAGTAGCGCCGAAGCCAGCGTTTCGGGCGATTCGAACAGCTCGTCCGTCGGGCGCGCCCTCTCGAAGCGCCCGTGGTCGATCACGCATACGCGGTCGCAGAGCCTGCGGGCCTCGGCCCTGTTGTGGGACACATAGAGCGCGTCGCCCGGGAAACCTTCCAGCGTCCGCGCCAGCTCGTCCTCCAACTGCCAGCGGAGGTAAGAGTCCAGCGCGGACAGCGGCTCGTCAAGCATCAAGAGCGACGGGTCGCTCGCCATGATACGGGCCAGGGCGACGCGCTGCTGCTGTCCGCCGGAGAGCTGGGAGGGATAGTGGTTTTCCAGCCCCTCGAAGTAGAAATTTCTGGCAAGCCGCCCGAATCTCTCGTGCAGGTTTTTCCTGCCGCCATGCTTTGAGAGCACGGCCTTGATGTTGCCCTCTACGGTCATGTTCGGAAAGAGCGCGTAGTTTTGGAAGAGAAGGCCGACGCGCCGGCGCTGCGGCGACAGGTTTATCCCCTTGCGCGAGTCGAAGAGCGTTACGCCGTTTGAGACGATCAAGCCCTCGTCCGGCCTGACGATACCTGCTATGCAGCGCAGCGTCAGGCTCTTGCCGCAGCCGGACGCCCCGAGCAGCGCCATAGTCTCGTTCTGCGCCTCGAACTCCGCCTCCAGCGTGAAATCCGTGTATGTCTTTTTTATCTTCACGTACAGGGACATGAGGGCCTATTGCGTATCCGCCGGCGCAGCGCGCGCGTGTTTGGGCTTGTCGTACCGGTTTTCGAGCATGTTCACCGTCGTCAGTACCAGGAAAGATATTGCCAGGTTGATCGCGACCCACTTATACGCGAGAGAGTCGTTCCCCTCGCGCCAGAACTGGTAGACGGCCGTCGAAATAGTCGCCGTGCGCCCTGGGATATAGCCCGTCACCATCGTCGTGGCGCCGAACTCGCCCAGGGCGCGGGCGAAGGACAGCACCGTCCCGGCAAGGATCCCTTGCTTGCAGTTTGGGAGGGTTATCCTCCAGAATATAAAAGTCCCGGAGAGGCCGAGCGTCTGCCCGGAGTAAAGCAGCGTGCGGTCGAACGACTCGAACGCGCCCCTGACGGTTCTGTACATCAGCGGGAACGTGACTATCGTCGTAGCGAATATCGCCGAATACCACGCCATGATCAGGCGGAAGCCCCACAAATCGAGTACGACGGAACCGACGGGTCCGTAGGGGCCTATCGTCTTAAGCAGGAAGAAGCCGACGACGGTGGGGGGCAGCACCATTGGGAGCGTCAAGACACAGTCCAGCACACCCTTGACCGCCCTCGGGGCGCGGGCTATATAGTGGGCGGCGCATATTCCGGCAAAAAACGTGACGAACGTCGAAATGGACGCGACCCGGAGGGAATTGTAAAGCGGAAAGAGATCCATGACAGGCCGGGGGCGGGCGGCGCAAAGAACCGCCCCTCCCCCGCTGTTCTTCTCACAGAGCGGCGAATCCGATTCGCTTTAAGACATCCTTGCTCGCGTCGCTCTTCAGAAACTCTACGAACGCCTTCGCGGCCGATTCGTCCTTCGTCCTCTTCAAGATGGCGGCCGGGTACGTAATGGGCTCATGGCTGCCGGCAGGGGCATCCGCGACGATTTCCACGCCGCCCGAGGTGGCGGCGTCCGTGCTGTACACGACCCCGCAGTCGACCGCGCCGGCCTCGACCTGCGACAATACCTCCTTGACGTTGCTGGCGAAGCTGATCTTTTTGCCTTCGTTCAGCCTGTCCCACAGCCCGAGTTTCTTGAAGATCTCTTCCGAGTACTGCCCGACCGGGACGTCAGAGTTCCCGAGCGCGATCAGCGAGACCTTGTCCGTCGCCGCGTCGGCGAAGCCGCTTATGCCCTTTGTGTTCTTGCCCTTGGGGACGATCAGGACGACCCTGTTCGAGACAATGTCAAAGCGCGTCCCAGGGAGGACGAAGTCGAGCTTCTCGGTGTTTACCGCGGCATCGGCCGTGATGTCGATCTGGTTCATCTGACGCTGCCCGGCGGAAATGAAGATATCGCAGTCAGCGCCCTCCTGAATTTGCGTCTTGAGCGTGCCGCTGGAGTCGAAGTTGCAGACGATCTCGACGTCCGGCGCGACAGCCTTGTAGAGTCCTACGATCTCGTTCAGCGACTCGGTCATCGAAGCCGCCGCGAAAACCGTCACGGTCTTTGATGCCGCGAAAGAACAGGCCGGCAGGGCTGCCAGCGCTACGAGCACGAGCGCTGCGATAAACCCGGCGCGTTTGAAGACGGACAAACCTCTTGCTTTCATAAACCATACCTCCCTCAAAATATGCAACTTGATTTCAGTGCTGTAAATTATAATCACGCCGCCCCATTAACGCAATAGTGTTGCGCCATACCAATTTGATTTCAATCGGCGTTAATGGTATGTCTCATGGCAGATATTCACTGCCTTAAAATATTTTAACTTTAGGCCCTTGATTTCGACTTGGCATCATTCCCGAACCACAGGCACGGCTGCGGCAGCGCACAAGACCTTGACCCTGCGGTTTGAGTGCAATATTAACGGGCGGCGGGGTTGATATGGCTATATGATAGTTAAATGTGCAGACGTTCGAGGATCCATGACACGGAGGGCCAATTGAGGGGCGCGAACCACACGGCCCAGACATTCGCAGCGGCGTGAAAGAGCGTCGAGGTCGCGATGTTCCCGTGCCTCACCCTGAGAAAACCCATGACGCAGCCAGGAAAGAACACGGCGAACAGGAAAATAGTCTGGGACACGAAGATGTGCGACAGGGCGAATAAGGCGCTGGACAGCACTATCGCCCAGAACGCGCCCACTCGCTTTTTGAAGAGCGGCAAAAGCCAGCCCCTGTAAAAGATCTCCTCTATAATCGCGGCAGACGTCCCGGCCGCCATCAGGTTCAGCGACCTCCACGCCGTGCTGTGCCTGGGAAGCGTCTCAAACGGCCAGTTGACCGAGACGAATGTGAGCGGGATCAGGACGATTGCCGTGACTGTCAATAACTCCACGAGGCTCTTTTTTTCGAGTTTCCACGAAATGCCGTAATCCTCAGGCTCCTCACGACGCACACGGCACCAGAGGAACGGCGCCCCCATCAGCGCGACTCCTGCTATGGTCGGTATGACGTACCCTGTCACAAGCTCACGCACTCCGAACACAATCCGTAGTGGAATACCTCCGTATTGTCGATACAGAATATCTCGTCCTCCGGCTTCAACCGGACCTTCAGCTCGTAATTGGCGCGCAGGTCGATGATCTTCTTGCACCTGGTACACATAAAATGCGCGTGAGGAGTGGTGTCAGGGTCGAAGAACACCTTTTTCTCGTAGATGGAGAGTATGCGTATCATCGAGGCCTGAGCCAGCAACTGAGCCGTGCTGTAGACAGTCGCGATCGAGAGCGTGGGGAATTTGGGCTTGAGCTCCAGAAAAATCTTTTCCGCCGACGGGTGGTCGTGCCTGTCCCCCAGTGATCTCATTATGGCCACTCTCTGGGAAGTAATCTTCGCCCCGCTGCTCTGAAGGTGCTTGATGCCCTCTTCCACGTTCAACATACCTAATCCCCCCTCTGCCGTAAATATGGGCTAGTCGTCCATGATCTCCTTTTCCTTTTCGGCCAGGACGGCGTCGATCTTCTTTATAGCATCGTCCGTCAGCTCCTGAACCTCCTTCTGGTACTTTTTGAGGTCGTCCTCGTTGATTTTGGAGTCCTTCTCCATCTTTTTCAGGCTGTCGACTGCCTCCCGGCGTATGTTGCGGGTGGCGACGCGAGACTCCTCCGCGTACTTGTTCACTAGCTTCGTGAGCTCGGTGCGCCTCTCCCTCGTCAGCTCCGGGAGCGTGAGCCTGATCGTCTCGCCGTCAGGACGCGGGTTGATGCCCAAGGGAGATGCCTGCAGCGCCTTTTCCACGGCCTTCAGCGCCCCTTTGTCCCACACCGTTATGACGATCTGCCTGGGCTCAGGGATATTTACCGTGCCTAACTGTTTGAGCGGGAGGGCCGACCCGAAATAATCCACCTTGATGTCCTCGACCAGCGCGGGGTGGGCGCGTCCCGTCCGGACTCCGGCGTAAGTCCCCCTGAGATGTTCCAGCGTCTTGCCCGTGCGCGTTTTCAGCTCTTTGATCAACGTCCCTGGCACTCTAATCACTCCTTGTCGGAATTGCCTTGATTTTTCCCGCGCGCTCTGCGGTCACTCGCATACGGTCGATCCTATCTCCGCGCCCTCGAGCAGGAGCTTCTCCAGACTGCCCTTTTCCAGCATGTTGAAGACCACTATCGGCATCTTGTTCTCCATGCAGAGCGAGAAAGCCGCCGCGTCCATGACACCGAGCTGCATCTGGAGGGCGTCCATGTAGCTGACCCGAGGCAAGAGCTTTGCGTCAGGGAACAGCTTCGGATCCATGTCATATATACCATTTACTTTTGTTGCTTTCAAGAGGCAATCAGCCTTAATCTCGGAGGCGCGCAGCGCGGCTGCCGTGTCCGTCGAGAAATACGGCGAGCCCACACCCGCCGCGAAGATCACGATCCGCCCCTTTTCGAGGTGGCGGAGAGCACGCCGCCTGATGAACGGCTCGGCTATCGTGCGCGACTCTATCGCCGTCTGAACCCTCGTGGGCGTCCCGATGCGCTCCAGCGCGTCCTGCAGGGCCAGGGCGTTTATGACGGTGGCGAGCATCCCCATGTTGTCGGCCTGCACCCTGTCCATCCCCTGGTCAACCGCCTGAGCGCCGCGTATGAAGTTGCCGCCGCCGACCACCATGGCCACCTCGGCTCCTGCCCGCGCAACGGACGCTATCTCAGAGCAGAGCGAGTTGACCGCAGCGTAGTCAAGGCCGAAACGGCCGCCCCCCGCCAGAATCTCGCCAGAGAGTTTCAGCAGGACCCGCTTGTATCTGTAAGCCATTTTGACGCACCTCCCTAATAAATCGCCGCCCATGCACAAAAACACAAAAAAAGGCGAGGGATATCTTCCCCCGCCGCCTGGTTTGCTTGCCTAGTCTCCTATCGAAAACCTAGAAAACCTGTGGACTACTATATTTTCACCCATCTTGGCGATCTCCGTCGTTACCAGATCCCTGACCTTCGTCTTCGGGTCGCGGATATAGTTCTGCTCAAGGAGGCAGTTGTCGCCGTAGAAAGCCTTCACCTTGCCCTCGGCGATCTTGTCGAGGATGTTGGCGGGCTTGCCCTCCTCCTGCGCCTGCCTGCGGTATATCTCCTTCTCCCTCTCCAGATCCTCAGCGGGGACGTCCTCAGGGGCGATGTAAGAGGGGTTCGCGGCCGCGACCTGCATGCAGAGTTCCTTGCCCAGCGTGCCAAACTCGTCCGTGCGGGCTACGAAGTCCGTCTCGCAGTTCAGTTCGAGCAGCACGCCGATCTTCCCGTTGGTATGTATGTAGCTGAACACGAGTCCCTGGGAGGCGGTCCGCCCGGCCTTCTTGGCGGCCTTGGCCAGCCCCTTCTCGCGGAGGTAGTCAACCGCTTTTTCGATGTCGCCGCACTCCTGCATCGCGTTCTTGCAGTCCATCATGCCGGCGCCGGTACGGCTGCGCAGCTCTTTTACCGCTTCCATGTCTACGGCCATCTTACACAGACTCCTTCCATCCCTTGCGCTCTTCGAGTTCCTGGTTCACTACCTTTTCTCCGACCTCCGAGTACTCGTCGTGGAGTTTTTCCCGGATTTCGATGACTTCGCTTTCTTCCTCGTCCGCAGCGACATCTCCCTCGGGTTCAGCCACGCCGTCCACGCCCTGCCTGCCTTCGATGAAGGCGCTGGCCATGAGGTTGACGATGAGCTCTATCGCCCTGATGGCGTCGTCGTTGCCGGGGATCGGGTAGTCGATGAGCTCAGGGTCGCAGTTCGTGTCCACTATCGCGATTACGGGGATGCCTAGCTTGCGCGCCTCCATGACCGCGATCGTCTCCCTGCGGGGGTCGATCACGAAGAGCGCATCCGGCGCCTCTTTCATGTCCTTGATCCCTGAGAGGGATTTTTCAAGCTTGTCGCGCTCCTTGCGCAGCTTGATGACTTCCTTTTTCGGGTACTTGTTTATCGTGCCGTCTGCGTCCATCGACTGGAGCTCCACCATGCGGTTTACGCGCTTGCGGATCGTGGTGAAGTTGGTGAGGAGGCCGCCAAGCCACCTCTGGTTGATGAAGAACTGGCCTGACCGTATCGCCTCGTCCCGGATGGGATCCTGCGCCTGGCGCTTCGTACCGACGAACAGCACACAGCCGCCGTTTTTTGCCACCTCACGCACAAAATCGTAAGCGCGCTCCAAACCCTTTACGGTCTTTTGAAGGTCGATGATGTAGATGCCGTTTCTCTCGGTAAAAATATACGGCTTCATCTTCGGGTTCCATCTGCGCGTCTGATGGCCGAAGTGAACGCCGCACTCCAGCAGTTGTTTCATATTAACTACGCCCATGCTGTCTCCTCCTCGTTTTTTACCTCCGCAGGACTCAACCTGACGGCCACCGTCCTGTATCAGGGACGGCAACAGCGCGACAGTCCTCCTGCGTGTGTATTCAGCGCAACGGATTGTAACATCTTTATATGGAAAAGGCAATACAACGATGATGTCGCTTGGAGTAAACCAGCGCTTTCAATAAAGGAATCGGCCCTCCGCTGGAGACCCAGCAACCCAGTGGCGCCCGAAGAGCTTTGCTTACCGTTGCTTTCTTCCGAACCTGGCGGGATTCACAATTCCTCGCCGCACGGACTGAGCCTCCAGCGGAAAACCGATTTCGTCGTTATCCTAGCATGACTGCGCGAGTATTGCAACAGTGCGCAGTGCGCAACGCCCGTCATTGGGGTATAATGTCCCCGGGTGGAAAGGTGTGGTTCGTTTGAAAAAAAGCGGCAGGCGGAAAAAGCACAAAGACGACAGGGTGTCAAAGCTCGTCGACTCGCTGGAGATCGTCACGTCGAGGATGCTCGAAATGACGGTCGCCAATAATCAGATAGCCACCTCTCAGACGCCAGAGCTCAGGCAACTGTTCGACTCGTGGGTAAAGTGCATCTCAGATGAGCTGCTCCGGATGGCCAAGGAGGACGCGACGCTCGACATCGGGAAAATTTCACACGACGTGGGGATATCGCCGTCGTCCGTCATCTCTCTTCTGGCGTCCCTCGAAAGGCGCGGGGCGCTTGCCGTGACCCACGTGACAACTGCGGAGGGCGACGGGCGCAACAAGGACATCTGCGACTGCCTGGGCTAGAAATGACATTGTCATAAATGAACAACTGTCTTGCGGCAAGTTAATTCTGTACATAATTCTTGACAGAAACAAGATGGTTGTGTTTATATCTTTATTGTTGTGGTATAGCACTTTGCGGCTTTTAGTCTCCGCAGCCCCAAGCCATTTCAGCCCCATTAAAAAGGAGGCGCCTGCATGGGATTATTCAGCAAGAAGGCAAGCGGTACGCGGGCAGGACTGTTTGTGTACGGTGGGGTTATGCAGTATGTCGAGATATCCGAGACCGGCAGGGGCGTATATAAGGTAGAGCAGTGCGTCGATGCACCGTATGACCTGGGGGAGGTGGGCGGGGAGCTATTCTCGACCCAGAAGAAAACAGAGGAAAACCTGAAGGCGCTCAAGAAAGCCGTAGGCAAAAGGTGGGCTGCGAGGGTTTACGCGGGAATTCAGTCGAAGGATGTCCTCCTACGGACGTTCGAACTGCCGCAGATGAGCATCGACGACGTGAAAGACGCGTTCAGGTACGAGTTCGACAAGTTCTTCCCGATACCCGTGGATGACGCCGTTTACGACGTCAACTTCATAGACAGGCCGAGGCGGGACGACGCGGCGCCCGGCGGCGGGGCCGTCGATTGCATTGCGGCGGCGGTGAGGAGTTCCACCGTCGAAAACCTCATGACGGCAGCCCGGCATGTGGACATAAAGCTCGGAGGGATAGAGCCGTCGCCGGTGGCTATGCTCCGCTGCCTGATGGGGCCAGCCGCCCCGCAAGGTTTCAACGTCTACGCCTTAGCCGGCGTCGTGAGCAGCATAATAGTGGCGACGTACAGGGATAACGGCATCGTCTACAGGAACACCACGCAGTCCTTCGCCACCGAAGACGCTTCCGGCCGCACGATCGAAAACTTTACCAGGGATCTTCAGGCCACCGTCAACTTCGCCTCGACTCAGATGAGGGGGTTTTTGGCCGAAAAGGTTTATATAGGCGGTTACGGCGCCAACCAAGGGGAAGCAATACGGGCGAACGTCTCTGAAGCGGTGAACTGCCCAGTAGAGATCGTGAACCCCTGGAGGACATGGAATATAGCAAACCCCCCGGCGCAGCAATACGGATGGGAAGTCGCGCTCGGGCTTGCCCTCAGGCCCGCACTGGAGGTGAAGTAAGGGATGCATGTGCTCTTTGATTTAAGACCGCAACATCTCGTACAGATTCAGGAGCAAAAAGTCGACGCGACGCGATTGCTGATAGTCGTATTTTTCGTAGGCTTTGTGGTCGTGTCGATATTCAACATCGCCAACATGATGGTGAGGCTCAGGAGCCTGAACGCCGATCTGGATGAGGGGAGGGCGGAGTCGTCCTCCATCGGCACCAGCATCTCAGGGCTCGACACGAGGATAACGGAGTTCAGGGCGGCGAGGGACAAGATAAAGGCTTATCTTGAGTTCACCAGGCAGGATCTGCCGACGGTGGAATTTCTTTCAGGACTGGAGGGGGCCGTAAACGCAGGGCTGAAGGTGTCAAACGTCGACCTGCGGCAGGGCAGCGTGACCATGCGCGGCTCAGGCATAACGGACCAGGACGTCATGGATTTCGTGAATGCGCTCGACGTCATGAAATACATGATAACGAAGGTCGATCCGCCGAGCATGACAAAGAGCACGCTGAACAACGTTTTAATCACTGACTTCTCCCTGAGCTGCAATATAAAGTCCGTCACGGAAATCGGCGAGGCACTGCCCGATGTGCTGAACATAAGGACGACGCCGGACGCGGAAACGGCGCCGGAGGTTCCTGAAGGGCAAGATCAGGGCGGAGAGGAGTTGCAGGGGCAATGAGGACCCAGCAGCAACAGAGGCTTTATGGTTTTTTGATCGCGTTCACTGTAATCCTGCTCGTGCTGGCCCAGGTCCTGCTGCTCCAGACGCTCAAAAATGTGACAGACAACCTGGTCGCCGTCAAAAACGACGTCGTGAACAAGACCAAGACGCTCAACGACCGCAACGCGCTGGTGAGCGGGTACGCGAAATTCATGGACTCCCTGCAACTGCCAGGCAACCGGGACGCGTCTTTCCCGGAGACCGAGCTCGACCTCTATAATATGGTCGAGAACATCATGATCTCCCGCTCCATCGAACACACAAATTCATCGGCCTCCGGCGGCAACAACGCGCCCGGGAGCGAGCTGAGGCTCAGGGTCACGTTCAACGGCTCGTACTACAACATATTGAAGCTGCTGGCCGACTTCCGTGCCAGCCAGTTCGTGATAAGGGTCGCAGACTTCAGCGTTTCAGGGCAGACGGACGGCAAGATATCCGGCGCCCTGACGATCATAAGCAGAATACGAAGCTAGGGAGGGACGGACATGGCAGAGGCCGTAGCTAAAAAATCCACGGGAACCCTCTCTAAGCCATCTGCTGCCGCAACGAGGGCAAGGGCAGCCAGGCCTGCCAAGATAGGGCAGATAGTGGTTCTTCTCCTGCTGCTCGTCTGTTTCGCGGCAAGCCTTTATTTCTTCAAGCAGACGATGGACGCGGTCAGCCGTTCAGAGGATACGCCGGACGCGCCCCCGCCGGTCGCGAGCGCGGAGGTCGAGAAAGAATCGGAGGAAGTCGATAAGCTGGGAAGCGACCTGAGCGGGATGACCATGTCCACGAGCCTGGCCATGCAGACCGCGAACATGGCCGAACAGATCGGCATACTGCCGGTCGCGTCGTCAGCGACGCTCTCCCCGCCGCCCCCGCCACCCCAACCCCTGCCGCCAGATGAGATATTCTTTCCGCCTGAAGTGAGCGTCAAGGCCGTCATGATAACGGACACCGACAGCGTGGCGATCGTGGACATAGCCGGTGAGGAGAGCGGGTTGCTCGTCAGGCGCGGGAGTAAGTTCTCGGATGGCACTGCCAGAATTACAAAAATAGATTCGAAGGGTGTGACGTATACATGGATGAAAAAAAGTTATCTGGCGGCGGTAGAAAGATGACAAGGCCAGTAAGGGACACACTCGTCGGATATATTTTCCTGTGCGCGCTGATGGTTGCGGCGGCGTCCTTCGTCCCGTCCCAGGTCTTTGCCTCCGAATCCGAGCTGCGCCAGAGAGGCGCGTCTCCCTACGGCGACGACGAAGCATTCTTCCTCCCGTCACCGAAGGCTGCCGACATGCCCCCTGACAGAACGTCAATGGCCGGCACGCCTTCCCCGATACTCGCCGCCATCAACGTGACTCAGCTTGGTTCGGACGGCCTCCAACTGAGGCTGCGAGGGCGTATGATACCCATCCCGCGTCAGGTGTCCGCGCCAGGGGAGGACAAGCTCGTGATCCAGTTCGACAGGATCGGCTTCCCGCAGGTCACCGACAAGAACGACTGGTGGGAGGAATACGAGTGGGACGTCTTGAGGATATCCCCGCCTGGCAGAAATACCTGGTGGAAGCAGTACGACCTGCCGCTCCTGGACAGGATCAACGCTGAGCCGTACGGAGGCGAGGGCGTCCGCCTCACTTTCACGACGAGCAAACCGCTCGTTATCGATTCTGTCGAGGGCCTCTCAGGGAGCGACAACATGACGGTCGTCGTGAAGGCTTACAGGTCGCCCAGGCCAGAACCGGAACCCGTGAAGCCGCCCGTTTACGGCAAGGGTGACCCGCTGGGCATAAAGAACCCCGTCACTATCCAGTTGAGGGACGCGGATCTGAAGTCCGTCTTTATGATGCTCGCTGACACACAGAGACTCAATCTGTTCTTGGATCCGTCTGTCCCGGACATGACGATCCCCTCCATAATTTTTAACGGCATCCCCTTCAACGAGGCCTTCTCCTACCTTCTCAGGGTAGCGGAGCTGAGTTACTCGGTCACGGGGAACACCCTGGTCGTCGGCAAGACGGAGAGCCTCGGGACGCTGCTGGACAAAAACGTTACGAGGGGCTATACGCTGGGCTACGCCGTCGACGCTTCAGGGCAGATCCTCGGGAGCGTCACAGCCGCCTTGACAGGGCTTGTCCCCTTGGCCAAGCCGCTGACCATCGACAGCAGGAACAGGACGCTTTACGTCACTGCCACAGAAGA
>JAISFV010000134.1 GCA_031263445.1 Synergistaceae bacterium
GCGACATTCCTCTCCGTGGTGATACGCGACTGCATCGAAAACGGGCGCGATTACTACAACGGAGGCCCGCGGTATAACAGCGACTACATCCAGTGCACCGGCATAGGGACCATCACGGACAGCCTGTCGGCGATAAAGAAGCACGTCTTCGAGGAGGGACGCGTATCGCTCGGGGATCTGGTCGGCGCCTGCAACAAAAACTGGGAGGATAACGAGGCCATGCGCCTCACGATGTGGAACAAGACTCCCTTCTACGGCAACGACGACGACTACGCGGACTCGATCATGCAGAGCGTGTACGACAGCCTGTTTAGGACCATCGACGGCAAACCGGGCATCTTGGGGCCGACCTACCACCTGAACATGCTCTCCACGACGTGCCACAACTACTTCGGGAAGATGACGGCGGCCACCCCGAACGGGCGATTTGGGGGCACGCCGATCTCGGACGGCACCTCGCCGAGCCACGGCGCGGACCGGAACGGGCCGACGGCGGTGGTCAAGTCCCTCGGCAAGATGGACCAGGTGAAGTCAGGCGGCACGCTCTTAAACCAGCGATTCCTGCCGTCCGTACTCGCCGGAGAGCCGGGCATCGAGGGGCTGGTGAACCTGATACGCACGTACTTCAAACTTGGAGGGCATCACATACAGTTCAACGTGGTGGACGAGGCCACCCTGCGAGAGGCACAGCGCCGCCCGCAGGAACACCGGGGCCTGCTGGTCCGCGTCGCCGGATACAGCGACTACTTCGTGGACCTGGATAACTACCACCAGGAGGAAATAATCGCCCGCACCGCTCAAGAGGCAATCTAAGAAGAACAGGCTCAGCACACATCGTCCGGAGGGGCGCAAAGCGAAACCCCCTCCGGACTTCCATAATAATAAACAAATAAATGGGGTCAAGGGGACCGCGTCCCCTTGCGGGGTGCGGGGCGGAGCCCCGCGATCCCAAGTTTTACATTGCCAGGCTGAGAAGATGCTTCGATGTGATGTGAAACCGCAGCGTCCAGAACTTGCCCATGCCCTCGCTCTTCATCCCGCAGAGGGAGCCCGTGGTGAACTTCAACGAGACCGCCGCCTCCGACCTTGTGAGGAGCAGCGACGCGAACTCCGACACAAACGGCTGATGCCCCACGACCAATATATTGCGCTCCGAGGCGCCGAACGTACTCTGCAAATCGGCCAGAAAATCGACGGGCGAGTCGTACGGTTCGAGGCCCCGCCACTGCTCCAGTACGTCCCCGGCCCCGGAAGAGGCGGCCACGCACTCCGCTGTGAGCCCGCTACGCAACAGCGTGCTGTGTATAATGACGTTGGGGACCTCGCCCGTCCTGAGCAAAAAAAGCCCCGCCGCCTCGGCCTCCGCCGCGCCTTTTTCAGATAGAGGCCGTATCGAGTCGAGGACCGCGCTCATGGCATCCCCATGTCTCATCAAACATAGCTTCATCGGCGCTCACACCATTTCAAATATCAATTTAAAATCAAAAGCCTAAAGGGTGAAGATTTTAAGCCCCTGCAGATGCACACTCAGCCACATCAAAAACAGCCGTTTGATAGCAACTTGGTACAACAACGGCCTCAACATGCCCTTCGCCACTCAATTATATCACTCGCGGCACAACCTAAAAGGGGCGGAGGCTCATACCGAGTCCTCCGCCCCTTCGATTTTTTTGACTTTTTGGTTATTTTGACTCTTTTGGCTTTTTTAGCCTTATTCGGCGCCTGCCGCGCGCGCCTCTGTGTTCGGCCCGGCCTGAGGCGCGTCATCGTCGAACTCCCTTGGCTTTTCAGCCACGCTTACCTTCGCGTACCGCTCGATGCCAGTGCCCGCCGGGATGAGAAGGCCTATGATGACGTTCTCCTTCAGCCCCTGAAGCTCGTCGACCTCTCCCCTGACGGCGGCGGCGGAGAGGATCTGGGCGGTCTGCTGGAACGATGCCGCGGAGAGGAAGCTGTCCGTGGCCAGCGCCGCCTTGGTAACTCCGTGCACGACGGGGCGGCACTCCGGGATCTCCCTCAGCCTGTGGATGAAGGAGACCCGCTGAATGATGCGCCGCACCTCCGTCGGAGCGGACTGGACCCTCACTATCACGCGATCCGGGTGCGCGTCGACGATGCGCGATATGACGTCCTGGTCTATCTCACAACCGGTATCCGCGACGATGCGCCCGTCGGCGTCCGTCACATTCTCCAGAAGGATCTTGCCGGATGCCTTGTCCTTTAACACCTGCTGAATCAGCTTGTCATGAGTGAGGATGGCGCCCTCCAGGTCAACCGCCACTATCGAGCCCTCCACGAGGCCGCGGACTATCCCGCCGTCCACCATGACAGGCACGTTCTCGATGGCGTTTCCGTCGCGGCCTATGGCCTGGGTGAGCGGCTTGCAGAAGTAATGGTCTATGAGTATGTGGTGCATCGCGTCCTGTATGTTTACAAGCTCCGTCGACTTCCACACCTTGACGGTCTTCACAAAGCCGTCGCGCATGACCTCCAGGATGTCCTTCGTCAATATGCTGTCGCGGTGGGCTATGATCTCCCCGTCGAGGACGATGTCCTCCGCGAGGTAACGGCTCTCCTCCATAGACGCGAGCGCCTCGGTGTCGCAGACGAGCACGGGCCTTGGCTTGAGCTTCACCATCTCAAGCAGATCCGCGGCGGTCAGCGTCTTGCCGGCCGAGACCAAAACCTTTCCATCCTCGGCAAAATCCTCGATGAGGAGCAGTGATTCCAGCATGTGCCTGAACGCGGCCTCTCCGACTACGACGCGCAGGGACTCGCCCTGATCCTGAAGCACTATCTCGGAGATTGCGCGTCCCGGCGTCAGAATGTCCATGACAGTCTCCTCGGTCAGACGTACGCCCCTGTACTTGTTGGCTATGTCCCCAACCCCGCTTCCGGTCACGTCTATGAGGGTGTGTCCCGTCAAAAACTCCAGGGCCTCCGCCGAGTAGAGCTCGTTGCCGCGCTTTATCTCAGCCACCTCTTCCTCGAAGTCGCCCCGCCAGACCAGCTCGCCGGCGACGAAGGCACTGTCGCCCTCCTCCGCCACCCGGACACGGTTCACCGGGGCCACCTTGCGGAGTATGGTCTCTATATGCTTGTCGTTTATCGAGACACCCTGAGTCCTGTAGACCTCCTGGATGCCGTCCAAGAGGTAGCGCTGGACCTCCTCTAAGCCCTCGACCTCCAGAAGCTGCTGCGGATCCTTGTAGCCCTCGGTCAGTTCCTGCCCCGCCCGCACATGCGCCCCGACGAGGATGTCGGATTTGAGGCTCTGCGCCGCCGGAACGTTCCAGGCGATCCGCTCCTCGGCGCCGTCCCTGCCGTCCGTCTCCACTATTATCTTGCGCTTTCCCTCGGTCTCGCGGATCTCTATTATCACCCCGTCGCGGTCGGCCAGCATGGC
>JAISFV010000018.1 GCA_031263445.1 Synergistaceae bacterium
CTCCCGATGGACGGGAAGGTCACGGTGGGCATAATGTACATGCTCAAGCTGATACACCTCGTGGACGACAAGATACACGCGCGCTCGATCGGCCCGTACAGCCTCATCACGCAGCAGCCGCTCGGTGGCAAGACGCAGTTCGGCGGCCAGCGTTTCGGGGAGATGGAGGTCTGGGCGCTCGAAGGATACGGGGCGGCGCACATGCTCCAGGAGATGTTGACGGTCAAGTCCGACGACATCCACGGGAGGCTCAGGACATACGAGCGCATCGTAAAGGGACAGAACCTAATCAAGCCAGGGGTGCCGGAGAGCTTCAGGGTTCTCATAAAGGAACTCCACGGGCTTGGCCTGGACGTGGAGATAAAGTACAGCGACGGGTCGTTCGGCGAGCTCGTCATGAGCGAGGAGGAGGAAAAGGGCCACCGCGTCACATCCCTCCGCCCCGACTCGATCGTAGACAGGGACACCAGCGGCGAAGGCGACTTTATCGAGTCCTTCGATTCGCCCGAGCGTCCGGATCTCTTCGACGCTTCGTCGGAGTACAGCGGACTGGAGCTCTCCATCCTCGACCCCGGGATGCAGGACAAGTCGAACGAGCTCTTCTCCTCGGGGAGCCATGAGTCCGAAGAAGGCGGAGAAGAGGATGGGGACTATACGGGGGATGATGAATAATGGCAGAGCATCGTAACATATCAGGCGTCCGCATGAAGCTCTCCTCCCCTAAGCGGGTACGCGAGCTTTCGAGCGGCGAGGTCAAGAAGCCGGAGACAATAAACTACAGGACGCTCAGGCCGGAGAAGGACGGGCTCTTCTGCGAGAGGATTTTCGGCCCGACGCGCAGCTTTGAGTGCGCCTGCGGCAAATACAAGCGCAGCGGCCCGAAATTCCGCGGTGTCATCTGCGACAGATGCGGCGTCGAGGTCACGGACAACCGCGTCAGGCGCGAGCGGATGGGACACATAGAGCTTGCGGCGCCCGTAGTGCATATATGGTACTTGCGCGGTATACCGAGCAGGCTCAGTCTGCTTCTCGGCACGTCCACGAAGGATCTCGAGAAAGTCGTGTATTTCGCGCCGACGCGGAAGCGGGAGCAGAAGTACAAGGTCGTCTCGGACGGCAAGCGCACGGATCTCGTGAAGCGCGGAGACTTGGTCACGTTCGGCGAGGAGAGGATACACAGGCACTACGACCCGAAATTCAACGCCGAGGAGGCGTTTAGGATCACGAAGGTCGACGACGTGCCTATCGACACAGGCGACGTCATCAGCGCCTCGCAGACAAAGCGCATCAGGGACGATTTCGGCGACGACGTGTTCACTGTCGAGCCGGCTTACCGCGTGGTGAGGGAGGCCGCCGACGACACTGGCGAGGTGTTCCCGGAGTCCCAGCTCGACAGGATGAGGGAACTCATCCACGATGCGGAATTCGCGCGCGTCCACCTGCAAAACCAGGATGCGTTCTTCGTGACGGGCGTCATACACCTGCCGTTCGCCAAGGGCGACGTCATATCGGAGAGCGAGTACAGGCTGTATCACCAGAAGTACGTCGGGCGGTTCGTCGTACAGCCGGAGACCGAGACGGTCGAGGATCCCTGTTCGATAGTGATAGACGGCGGCGAGTCTCCGTTCGAGCGCGCCGACATAATCTTCGAGCGCGAGGAGCGCCTGTGCGCCGCCTACGACAAAAATTTCCTAGGCGGGATCGGCGCGGAGGGCGTCTACGCGCTTCTCCAGCGGATCGACATAGACGACCTCTCCAGCACGCTGCGCGAGGAGATCGCCGAGTCGTCAGGGCAGAAGAAGCGCAAGCTGGTAAAGCGCCTCCAGATCGCCGAGGACTTCCGTAAGAGCGCGTCGCGCCCCGAGTGGATGGTGCTGTCTGTGCTGCCCGTCATCCCGCCGGACCTCCGGCCAATGGTGCAGCTCGACGGCGGCAGGTTCGCGACGAGCGACCTGAACGACCTCTACCGCAGGGTGATAAACCGCAACAACCGCCTCAAGAAGCTGCAGGAGCTCAGGGCGCCGGATATCATCATACGCAACGAAAAGAGGATGCTGCAGGAATCCGTCGACGCCCTCATAGACAACGGCCGCCGCGGCAAGGCCGTGCTCGGCGCTGGCAACAGACCGCTCAAGAGCCTGACTGACCTGCTGCGCGGCAAAAAAGGGCGCTTCCGCCAGAACCTCCTGGGCAAGAGGGTGGACTACTCGGGCCGTTCGGTCATCGTAATCGGGCCAAACCTGAAAATCTACCAGTGCGGCCTCCCTAAGCAGATGGCCCTGGAACTCTTCAAGCCGTTCGTCATGAACAAGCTGGTCGAAAACAGCCTGGCCCCCAACGTCAAGAGCGCCCGTCGCTTCATAGAGCGGGGGCGCGACGAGGTATGGGCGATCTTGGAGAGCATAATCAAGGACCATCCCGTCATGCTGAACCGCGCGCCTACGCTCCACAGGCTGGGCATCCAGGCATTTGAGCCCGTGCTGATCGAAGGGAAGGCCATCAGGCTCCACCCGCTTGTCTGCACCGCATTCAACGCGGACTTCGATGGCGACCAGATGGCGGTACACGTGCCGCTTTCGATAGAAGCTCAGACCGAGGCGCGCATACTCATGCTGTCATCAAACAACCTGCTCTCGCCAGCCAGCGGGAAATCGGTCGTAACCCCGACACAGGACATCATCCTGGGGATATACTACCTGACCAGCATGTGGGACGGGCTGAAGGGCGAGGGCTCATACTTCCGTGACATGGACGACGTCCTGTCGGCCATAGACCACGAGCTGGTTCACATCAACTCGCGTGTAAAACTGAAGGCGCTCCCGGAGTGGAAGATACCGGAGGGCGAGGTCGACGCGAGGGGCTATTTCGACACGTCCCCGGGGCGCGTCGTGTTCAATCAGTCGCTCCACAACGCGCTGCGCTACATAAACCGCTCGATCAGCAAAAAGGATCTCAGCTCCCTGCTCGACGACACCTACGACCAGATCGGGCAGGACGCCATGGTGGACATGCTCGACTCGATAAAGGTGCTCGGCTACAGGTGGTCGACGCGGAGCGGGATAAGCCTCGGCATCGGCGACGTCACGGTCCCGGACGAGAAAAAGGAGATCGTCGAGTCCTCGCTCGTGAAGGAGGCAGACCTTTCCGAACAGAACGAGATGGGCCTCCTCACAGAGGAGGAGTACATGCGCGAGAAGGACTTCATCTGGTCTGACGCCGGCAGAAAGATAGCCGACCGGATAATGGATCACATGGAGAAGTCAAACCCGCTGCGCATGATGGTGGACTCCGGCGCGCGCGGCACGAGAGGCCAGGTAGCTCAGATGGCCGGGATAAGGGGCCTCATGGCAGATCCTTCGGGGCGCATCATAGACTACCCGATCGTGGCCAATTTCAGAGAGGGCCTCAACATGCTGGAGTATTTCATCTCCACGCACGGGGCGCGGAAGGGCCTTGCGGACACGGCGCTCCGCACCGCTAAGTCAGGCTACCTCACAAGGAGGCTGGTCGACGTGGCGCAGGATCTCATAATAACCGAGGACGACTGCGGCACGACCGCGGGCGTCGAGGTCCGTCCGCTCACAGCGGAGGACAAGGTAATCATCTCGCTCTCAGAGCGCCTCAACGGGCGAATCCTTTTGAGCGACCTCCACCACCCTGAGACGGGCGAGCTGCTCCTCGCCAAGGACAGCGAGATATCGGCCGCGATGGCGCGCAAGATAGAGGAACTCGGGATAAAGTCCGTGTGGGTGCGCAGCCCGCTCACGTGCGGCCTGCGGCACGGCATATGCCGCACATGCTACGGGAGGGACCTGGCCACCCGCAAGAAGATCTCCGTCGGAGAGGCCGTAGGGGTCGTCGCCGCCCAGTCCATCGGGGAACCAGGGACGCAGCTCACGATGCGCACGTTCCACACCGGCGGCGTCCGACAGTTCACCGGGGAAGACATCACCCAGGGCCTCCCGAGGATCGAGCAGCTATTCGAGGTGCGCCGCCCGAAAAAAGTCGCGATGCTCGCAGACAGGGACGGCGTCATCGTCGAGATACGCGAGAGCGAGGGGAAGCGCAAGATAATCGTCGAGACGACGGACAGTGACAAATCCGAGGAGAGGATCACCTGGAACGTTCCCGCCGCACAGAGCCTGAAGACCGACATCCAGGTCGGCGCGAGCGTGAAGGCCGGGCAGGAGCTCACGGAGGGTTACAAAGATCCGCAGCAGCTCCTGGAGGTCGAGGGGCTGGAAGAGGTTCAGCGTTACCTTTTGGACGGCATCCAGGAAGTGTACCGCACCCAGGGCGTCTCGATTAACGACAAGCACATAGAGACGATACTCCGCAAAGTCGCCCCGGTGAACCGCGTCCGAGTCGCCGAGGAGGGAGACAGCGCCTTCGTCGCGGGAGAACTCGTATGGCGCGAGGACTTTGAGGCCGAAGTGGAAGCGATCATGCACGACAACAGCGAGTCCATGAAGGAAGCGGTCGAATTCCTCACAGACAAGACGCTCCACGACATCCAGGGGGGCGGGGTCGGCGACATCGTGAGCAAGTTCAGGGGCGAGACGCTGACAGAGGCCATGATATCCGAAATACTGGCGCCCGGGCGTTCCATATCCGACCTCATATTGCGCGAGGACGGCGGCGACCTGCGCGTTGTCGTGGGCGAGGCAGCGTTCAGGCACATGATGGAAGGGCTTCTCCTTATCGACGACTTCGTGGGAGACGACGACATCAGAATAGAGGCAGGAACGACGCTTACGAACGCCATGCTGGTAGAGGCGGCAAAGAAAAAACCGCGCCCGATGCTTGTCTGCGACACTGAAGCGCTCTCGTCTATGGAGGGCGGCAAGTACCTCGCGGAGGACATAACGCTGGACGGGGAGGTCCTAGCCAAGAAGGACAGCCTGCTCACAGGGGACACGCTAGGCATCCTGCGCGACGGCCTGATAAAGTCCGTAAAGGTCTGGAAGGCTACGGAACAGATCAACATACGCGACGCGATGCACCACACACTGATCGACCACTACTTCTGCAAGCCCATCACGCAGGCCATAGGGCGGGACGGGAACGCGATAGAATCCGTGCCGGCGATGCTGGACGGCGGGATCGTTCGCGGTATCGTGGAGGGCGCTATCGTCGCTGTCGACCTCGAAGGCTCGATACTCACGCAGGAGAAACTCATCCAGCAACTGCTCAGGGAAAGCGCGTTCGGCAAGGTGCTCGTGGAGAGCGTGCGTGACTCCTCCGGGCGGATCATGGCGGAGGCCGGCAAGGAGATCGACCAGAGCGTGATCGACGCCTTGATCATAGCCCAGCCGAAGGAGATCACCGTGAGGGCGCAGCTCGCGCCTACGGAGGAAAAGCGCATAATACAGCGCGTGTCCTTTATCCGCAGGCTCCGCGAAGCGCCGGAATCACGTCCTGTCGTACACGGCGTCACCAAGGCCGCGCTCGCGACGGACAGCTTCCTCTCCGCCGCGTCGTTCCAGCAGACGGCGCAAATACTCTCGGCAGCGGCCGTCCGCGGCGACGTGGACGACCTCCAGGGGCTGAAGGAGAACGTGATAATAGGTCTCCTCATACCAGCCGGCACTGGCATCGAGCGATACACCAAGATCAGCATTTCCGAAAAACACCAGACGACGGACGAGTCACCCGGCGACGTCGCCGAAGAACCCGAGCAGGTGCCGGAAGAAGAAATCACCGCATAGCACAACGCGAGCGCAGGCCTCGTGCCTGCGCTCGCGTTTTATATATACCTTCGCGCTTTATGTGTATACTGGCAATTCACGATTGGCCCGCAAAGCAACGATTATGGGAGGCATTTTTGAATGTCTAGGATAACCAGGCTCGCCGCCAAGATCCCAGGACCGGACACAGGCATTGAGGTAAAAAAATCGCTCTGCACTATCTGCGATCCATTGACTCAGTGTGGCCTGGACGTTTATGTGGCGGACGGAAGGATAATAAAGATCGAGGGCAGCGAGGAACATCCGTTCAACAAAGGCGCGCTCTGCGCCAAAGGAGCAGCAAACAGGCAGTATGTCTACCATGAGAACAGGATAAAGACGCCCCTGCGGCGCGTAGGTCCGAGGGGCAGCGACACCTTCGAGCCGATATCCTGGGATGAAGCGCTCGACGTGATCGGGGAGGGGTGCGTGTCCGCAAAATCGGAGTACGGCTCAGAATCGGTCATCTTTTTCTCAGGATACACGAAATATTTCCGCCCATATCTCAGAAGGCTCGCCCGCTCCTTCGGGTCGCCCAATTACTGCACTGAATCAAGCACTTGCTTTATGGCCATGGCAATGGCTCAAAAGCTGGTATTCGGCGCGCCTGGGGGGCCGGATATGGCGAACACAGATTGCCTCATGGTGTGGAGCAGCAACCCATACCACACCGCGCACGGCCGGGGGGCCGCAATCGACAGGGCGCTCTCCAGAGGCATGAAGATGATAGTCGTGGATCCAAGGCAGACTCCGACGACATCCAGGGCGGATATTCACCTCAGACCCCGGCCCGGAACCGACGGTGCGCTGGCACTGTCAATGGCCAACGTCATCATCGGGGAGAACATTTATGACGCCGATTTCGTGTCTAACTACACCTACGGTTTCGAGGAATACCGCGAATACGCCAGTACTTTTACGCCGGAGAGGGGAGAAGACCTGACCGGCGTCCCGGCCGCCGGCATCCGCGCGGCGGCCAGGATGTTCGCCACAGCGGGGCGCGCTTGCGTCATGCCGAGCGCGTCTCCTGTAGTGCACCATACGAACGGCGTCCAGAACTACAGGGCTGTGTTCATGCTAGCGGCACTGACTGGCAATTACGATGTCAAGGGCGGCAACTTCGTAGAGCCTCCGAGTTATCTGTACGTCTCAGGAAAGATGAAGACTCAGGAGGAGGAATTTGAGAACCCGAAACCACTCTCTGAGATGGCCGCCCGCATAGGGAACGACAGGTTACCGGTCTGGATGGAGGTGGCCAACGGAGAGGCCCAGGCTATGCTGATACCGGAGCAACTGCGCACAGGAAAACCATATCCGCTCAAGTGCCTGATTGGTTTTGGCATGAACTACCGCATGTGGCCGGACTCCGAGGGCTTCTTAAAGAGCTGGCAAAACCTGGATCTCATCGTCAACACCGACATCTTCATGACGGACACATGCCGCCAGTCCGATATAGTACTGCCTGCCTGTACGTCACTCGAACGTTCCGAATTGCGCTGCCACGCGATGGGTTATGTTCAACTCAGCAGTGCCGCAATCGAACCGCTTTACGAGTCTCGTTCTGACGTTGACATAGTATTCGATCTGGCAAAGCGCCTCTGTCCGGACGATCCGCTCTTCAAACAGGGTTACAGGGCCTGCGTGGATTGGATCCTATCTCCCAGCGGTCTCACTGTGGACGAATTGGAGAGGAACCCAGGGGGGATGTTCCTCAAAAACCCCATAATGCCGCCGGAGCGCAAATATAAAAACGGCGCGCGGACTCCCAGCGGAAAGATAGAATTCAAGTCCAAGATACTGGAAAAATACGGTGAACGCCCTGGTTTTGAGTCGCTCCCCGTCTACACTCCGCCGAAATACAGCCCGGAGGCGGCGCCTGAAATGGCGAAGGAGTATCCTTTCATATTGAATACCGGCTCCAGGCTCCCAATGTTCATTCACTCTAGGGTCAACCACCTCTCATGGATACACAGCCTCAGGTCGAATCACCCTGCGGCCGACATCAACCCTGAGGACGCCAAGAGCCTCAATATCGCCCAAAACGACGATCTGCGCATCTCAACGCCGTTCGGTTCGATAGAGGTGAAGGCAAACCCAACAGAGATGGTGATGAAGGGCGTAGTACACATGTTCCATGGCTGGGGGAGCGCCGACGTGAATCAGTTGTTCGAGTGGGACTACCTCGACCCCATATCAGGGTTCCCGGGGTATAAATCGTCGCTCTGCAAAATAGAGAGGATTGGAGGAGCCAGGCGATGATCATGACTCGGGCAATAATGACCGACATGGGGCGTTGCGTCGGCTGCGGTGCCTGCGCCGTGGCCTGCATGGATCAGAACGACGTCTTCCCAGAGAAGGGGGGGACGTCCTGCCGCCGCATCTACCAGATGGAGTATGCCGACGGGCATGGCGCGGTAATACAGTACCTTTCCGCCGGGTGCCAGCACTGCGATGACAGTCCATGCCTTATCGCCTGTCCGACTGGGGCGATCTACAGAGATGAGGGGAGCAGGGCAAACCTGGTCGACAGAAATCGCTGCATTGGCTGCCACAGTTGCGCGTTGGCCTGCCCCTTTGGGGTGCCGCGCTATGACGCGGACGACAAGATGCTCAAATGCAACCTCTGCACGGGGAGAGTTGAGGCGGGCATGAAACCAGCGTGCGTCAGAGCCTGCGCCTTCGGCGCTCTGAACTTCGATGACCCGAACAAGTTCCAGGACGACAAGGAGTCTAGGTATGCTAACGGGCTCGCCGGCGCGTTCGCCAAGACGCGCTGATTCATGAAACCGAACACAGTTTTGATCATAGGCAATGGGATGGCGGCGGTAGAAGCGTGCCGAGGCCTGCGGGAAAGCGGTTTCTGCGGAGAGATAGACATCCTGGCGCCTGATGACCTGCCTACGTATAACCCGATGCTCGTAACGTACTACGCGGCTGGCCTGATAGATTACTCAGCGATGTTTCCATATGGGGATTCAAATGAAGTATTCAGCAGATACGGCGTGAGGTTGCACAAACGCTCCCCCGCTGTGAAGCTTTCAGCGGCAGGGCGGGCCGTTACGACATCGAACGGCGAGACGATGCGATTCGATAAATGTCTAATCGCCAGCGGCGCTTCCCCCCTGATCCCGCCTATTGAGAGGATGAGTACATCCAGGATACTGACCATAAGGACGGTCGATGACGCCATGAGGCTGAAATCTGCGCTGGAGAAAAAACCACAGCGCGTGGTGGTCGTCGGTGCCTCAATGGTCGGCGCTAAACTGACAGAACTCTTCCTCCGCGCCGGCTCAGACGTGGTGCTGGCTGACAGGGCCGACCGCATATTCCCGTTGTCCGCGCATCCTGACTGTTCCAGGATAATAGAGGAGCGCTTGCTGGGGACAGGAGTGAAACTCCGTTTCTCGACGGAGATTAGCAGGGCCGCGGACACTCCTGAAGGCCTGGAGATCTGCTTCAAGAACGACCTCGAACCCTTATATGCCGATATCCTCCTGATGTGTGCGGGAGTGAGGGCAAACATCGGTTTCGTCGACAGAGACGAGATTGAGACACGACAAGGCGTCCTGGTGGATTGCCGAATGGAGAGCAGTGTGCCGGGCATATACGCGGCAGGGGATACGGCACAGGGGACGGATTTGTCGAGCGGAGCCAAACAGATCGTAGGCATCCTCTCCAACGCCCGTCGGCAGGGCTATGCCGCTGGCTGCAATATGGCGGGAGCGAATATCGAATACGCGGGAGAGCTGCCTCACAACATCGTTCACTTCCTAGGCATGAACTTCGTCGGCATCGGGGACCCTAATTGCTGCGACCGCTGCGAGAGCATGGAAGAAGGGGGACGGTTTGCGCAGATCTTCTACAGGGATGGAAAGATCTGCGGCGCGAACATGTTAGACTTCTTTTCAGAGGCCGGGACGTTCAAAAACGCGCTGAGAAAATCCAAGATCCTCAGCAACGACCGCAGCGGCCACGTTTCACAGGCGTGGGGCAACTGGCCTGACTGGCAAAACATCCTGGCCCGTATGGATCCGCGCGGATTCATGGTGCTCAGGCTGCGGAGCCTAGGGCAACAGAGTAATCATATTTCATTTTGAAAAACTCTCAACGAAAAATACCAAAAGGCAGGCGATAAGCTTCATCAACGCAGATTAGCATGGCTATATCATGGAGAGGAGCGGAGGAGACAGATGAGCAAGATTCAAACAATCCTTGACGTTATTGAGCGCAAGAAAACAGGCACCATACCCGTTATCCCGGTAACGACGAAATTTGCTGTTTCAAGGTCTCGGTATTCGTTTGCTGAATGCGACAGCGATCCTCAGAAATTTGTCGAGGCCATTGTCGAGTCACGGAGAAGGTTTGGCTATGACGGTCTGTGGACGGATGTATTCCAGGGTATTACATCTGTAATGGGCAAAGGCCTCGTTGACAAGCACGGACATGAATCCGTCAACGGCAAGAGCACAATACAGGAACCGGAGGATTTGTCCAACATAAAGCCGTTCAGTATCGATGCGTGCGCGCAACTGCATACGCAGGTAGAAATTATCCAGGCGCTGAAGAAGGCCGAGCCGGACGAGCCGGTCTTTACCATAGTCGATAACCCTTGCATGGCTGCGGCGGATTTGATGGACGGCGCGAATTATTACTATCACATGATTGCTAACCCGGAGTTCGTCCATGAGATGACGGAAATTGTCTTTGAACCGCTGCAAAAATGTACAGAGATGCTGATTGACGCTGGTGCCGATGTGATATGGCTGCCCTTTCCGACATTGGGAGGAACCTGCATCTCCAGGAAGCATTACGAGGAATTCTGCACAGGCTACAACAAGCGATTCAATGACTTCGTTCTGAGCAAGGGTGCGCATTTGATGGTACATACCTGCGGCAACTGGAATGACCGCTTTGATCTCGCGGTGTCGGAGGGAGCGCACGGGCTCCATATAGCGGAGACGGTCCTAAAAGATGCAAAAAAAGACATTGGCGGCAGAGTATCGCTGATGGGACAGGCCCCGTGCGTATCCGTCATGATGAATGGAGACCCGGAAACGGTCTATAACGAATCCATGAACGAATGTCTCACCGGCGCGATGGGCGGCGGCTTCATTCTGAGCGCGGATTGCGGGCTGCCGCCGAGTACACCGGATGAAAATATGAAGGCGATGATTCGGGCGGCGAAGGATGCGGAAAAACAATTGGCGGGCAAGTGTTAGGGGTGCCGTCTGGTATGTGAAGGAACCATAGAATAGCGTAACAGCGTAAACAAAGCGGGCCCCGAGGATTGTCCCTCGGGGCCCGCTCTTTTTTAATCCTGGCGGCGTCCTACTCTCCCACAGGTACCCCCTGCAGTACCATCGGC
>JAISFV010000076.1 GCA_031263445.1 Synergistaceae bacterium
TACGCTTCCGGCATGGCTTGCCGTAACCGCGCTCAGACCGAGAACCGCCTTGTCGTCTCCAGCATTTTGGAGGCAACGCCGGCAAGGGTTTGAGAGCGTTCCGAGACTTCAGACATCGATGACGCTGCACCCTCCGTAGAGGTGACGATAGACCGCGAGTCGCTTACGATCTCCCTGACAGAATCCTCCACATTACGGATAGCCGTCAGCAGTCCGGTTGCCCCTGGCAGCATCTCGTGCATGACGGACGACATGCCCTGGAGGGTCTCGGAGCTGTCAACCGATCTTTGCGCGAGATCGCCGAAGGCACGTCCGCAGTCACTCACCGCAACGGTTCCCCTCTTCGTTTCCTCCCTGCCGCACGCCATCGCTTCGACAGCTTTGGCGGTCTCCTCCTGGATCCTAGATATCAGATGTGAGATTTCGTCGGCGGCGCTCTGTGATTCTCCTGCCAGTTTTTTTACCTCTTCGGCCACGACGGCGAAACCGCGTCCGTGTTCTCCGGCGCGGGCCGATTCGATCGCGGCGTTGAGGGCGAGTAGGTTCGTCTGGCTTGAGATGTCCGATATGCTCTCCACGATGCGCCCGATCTCGTTGGATCTGTCGCCTAGCTCCGTGATTATCTCCGATGACGTATTCACAGCCGACTCTATCACTCTCATTTGCTCGACAGCCCTCCGCACGAATTCGCCGCCCTCCTGCGCGATGCCGACCGATCCTGCCGCGTCGCTGGCGAGCGCGTCCAGCTTCTCCGTGGCGTTCGCTATGCCGCCTGTGATATTTCCTATCGCTCCGGTGATCGACTCTATCTCGAAACGCTGCTTGTCGGATTGGAGAGAGACTTTCCCGACGCTCTGGGCAATCAGCGCTGTCCCTGCAGAGGCTTTCGCGGCGTTCCCTCGGAAATCCTCTGCGGATTCAGCCATGTGGGCCGTGGAGTTCTGAATGGCCGACACGAGGGATTTTATATTATCTATCGTCTGATTGTACCGGCGTGACAGCTTGCCAAACTCATCCTCCGCGAACACTCGGGCCTTGACAGTGAGATCCCCGCCGCCCACCGACTCCGAAACCCGGAGCAGTTCGTCAATGGACCTGTTGATTCCCCTTATGAGGAAAACAGGAAGGGCAATTGAAAACGTAGAAACGACAGCCAGTATGGCGATGATAGTCCTCTTCGTGGCCTGATAAATCTCGCCGCTCATCTCCATTACCTCTTCGCTCCCCGTCCTGTTGAAGTCACTCAGGCCTTTGATGCTTCCTTCGAGCGCAGCGTAAAATTCCGATGATTCAGTTTTTATAATTTCGACTGCCCTCTGGTTCCGGCCTGCGGCAGCCTCGCCTATGATTTGTTCGGACGAGGCATGGAACGTATTCCACTTGCCTATTATGTCGTCGATCGCGCGGAGATCGTCCTGCCTCTGTTCCTCCGTGTCGTACGGGATCGTCAGGACGTCGTTTTTATAGTCGTCGAGCATGTCTTTCAGCTTTTCTATCTCTTCCGACCTGCGTCGAAATGTATTTTCCCTCTCCGCTGTCTCAGTCTGAAAGACGTAATTCAAGTCATACATCCTTACCGTAGCCGCGCTGAACTGCATGTCGCCGACCTCCCATACGCCCTCTGTCCAGCTGTATACCTCCACTACCCTTCCATAGATTGTGGAGAGCGAACGTATCGAGTATAGGGCGAACCCAGCGTTTATTGCGATGACGATTGTAAAACTTAAAATCAATTTGCTTTTCGTACTCAATCTTTCCAAAGCGTCACCCCATTAATTTATTATTTTAATCGCAGCTAAATATATACCAATGGGAAAACCCTGTAAAGAAAAAACTGATTTATCGTCAGTCGCATGAGAGTCAGGCTTTTTAAATACTTGTTACGCTTACTTACTTAAATGTTGGAATATCGCCAGAGTAAATTAATCAGCTTTTCTCAAAGCTCCTGGCGCGCCCGTTAGTTTGACATTATCCCCCCCGCCGTTAAAATTGTCACATAATGCTTTGGGAGGGCTTTGCATGGACGGGAAAACAGCTCACGCGCTCGTGATAATAGACCCGCAGAACGATTTTTGCGACCAGAGGGGCAGCCTGTACGTCGAGGGCGCTGCGGACGACATCGGCCGCCTGACCTCGCACATTCTGAAAGACGGCGGCCGGTACTCCGATATTTTCGTCTCGCTCGATTCGCACGACGTGACAGCGATATTCCACCCAGGGTTCTGGGCCGACGCCGAGGGGCGCAGCCCGGTGCCGTTCACGCAGATCGGAGAGGCCGCCTTCGCTTCCGGTGAGTGGCGCGCCGCGTCTCCCTCGCATCAGGAATGCGCCTGTAAGGCGTTTTCGGCCATGAAATCCAAGGGCATAGACTCCGTGACGGTCTGGCCGGAGCACTGCGTCGTCTCCACTTGGGGACACCAGATCGCGGACAGGCTGCGCGAAGCCCTGCGATCCTGGCGCGAGGTGACCGGGCGCGCGGTGCGCTACGTATTCAAGGGCGAAAACCCCTACACTGACCAGTTCTCGATTTTCGAAGGCATTGACAGCTCGTGGCCCGAGACGTCGTTCAACGAGGCGCTTTTCGGCCGTCTGGCCGCTTTCGGCGCGGTTACGTTCGCTGGAGAGGCGCTGAGCCACTGCGTCGAGGCGTCGATCCTCTCCTACACGGGACGCCTGGGCGTCGCAGGGCAAAAACTGACGCTTCTGGCCGACTGCTCCTCGCCCGTTGCGGGGTTCGACCGCCAGGCGTCCCTCGACCGCATATCGGCGGCGGGGGTTTCATGCGTCCTGACGGCGTCATAGCCGCGATCGCGACCGCCTGGGGTGAGTCGGCCATCGCCGTGGTGCGGCTGTCGGGCGAGGGTTCGGTCGAAATAGCTGATAAAATTTTCCACGGCAAAAGCGGGAAAAGCCTTTCAGAAATCCCGGCGCGCCGCATGGCGCTCGGCGTCGTCGCGGACTCGAACGGCCCTGTCGTGGACGAGGTACTGGCCGTCCGCTTCGAGGAGGGGCGCAGCTACACTGGAGAGGAGTCCGTCGAGATCCACTGCCATGGCGGCATAGCGGCCGTCCAGCGCTGCCTGGAGCTTTTACTGGACGCCGGAGCGCGGCTAGCCCTGCCAGGCGAGTTCACGAAGCGGGCTTTTTTGTCCGGGCGCATCGACCTGGCTCAAGCTGAAGCGGTGCTAGGCGTCATACGCTCCAAGAGCGACGCGGCCCTCCTCTCGGCTTCGCGCTCGCTCCAGGGTGAACTTTCTTCCCGCGTACGCGGGCTGATGGACGCCCTGACGGCATTCAGGGCGGAGCTGGAGGCCAGGATGGACTACCCGGAGGAGCTGGACGGGCAGGAAAATTCCGAGATTTCTGACGGCCTGGAGAAACTCTCAATGGCAGCATCCGGCCTTGCAGGGCGCTGCCGGGCCGGCCTCATGCTCTCTAGCGGGGTCAGGGCGGTCATCCTGGGCAGACCCAACGTCGGCAAGTCGGCGCTTTTGAACGCGCTCACAGGCGAGCAGCGCGCCATAGTGACCGCGATACCCGGCACGACGAGGGACACGGTGACCGCTTCTGCCGTCTGGCGGGGGATGGCCCTTGAGTTCGTCGATACAGCCGGCATAAGGGAGGCCAGGGACGAGATAGAGGGCATCGGGATAACCCGCTCGCTCGCTGCGATGGAGGGCGCGGATATCCGGCTCGTCGTGATCGACTCCGCTGAGGGGATGACGGCAGGCGACGCGGAGATCATCTCAAAGGCCATAGAAGGGGATGCCGGCGGCGCGCCGCCCAAGAAGCCGACGATCCTCGTGCTGAACAAGAGCGACCTCCTGACGCAAGCCGGACCAGGAACCGCCTATGCCGCCATGAGACCGCAAATGACCAGCACCGTCGGGGTAAAAGGGATAAGGACGTCGGCGCTCACGGGCGACGGCATTGAGGCACTGAAGGACTCCATATTCGAGCTTGCCCTGGGCAACGTTCCCGCTGAGGAAGGTTACGCCGCGACGGAACGCATGGCGTCGGCGCTTTCCGAGGCGGCGTCGCTGATAGGCGACGCGAAAGCCGCTGTGCAACGCGCAGACGGCATAGACGCGGCGGGTTCTCTCTTGGCCGAAGCCTCCGTTTCGATAGCGGCCTTGCTCGGCGCGGACGCTACCGAGGAACTGCTCGACGCCATCTTCTCCAAATTCTGCGTCGGGAAGTGACAGAATACATGCGGCAAAATGCCATGCTGACATTTTGTAATATGACTGTCAAGTTTACTCAAGCGCGTCTTCATAAAACAGCTTGACAGTCATATAATTTTTTGCGCTATTGTCTACTTCTGGCCCCTGGCTGCGTTCATAAAGCGCCTCTGGTAGCTTATCACCTGGTTCGTGGACGTGAAGCGCGCGAGGTAATCGGGCGGCGCGGTGATCACGACCTTGTGGTGCATGTCCAGGAACTCGGGCTCGCAGAGCAGCTTGTCTATGTCGGGATAGTTATACGGCCCCTCCATCGAACAGACTATCAGCCGAGTGTCCGGCAGATTGCAGTTCCGGAGGACGCGCAGATTGTGGCGCATGCCGTCCAGCCCGTCTCTCCCCTCTTCGTCCTCAAAGTGCCTGTACCTTATGATGTCGTACCCGAAATTTAGCACGTCCTTCAGCTTGACGTCGGCCTTCGACGGCGGGTAGTAGTCGTTGCTGACGAGGTACGCCCTCAGGTCTTCCAAATGCGTCTCGTCGCGCGACGCGGCGTAGGCGTCCAAAAATTCCTTGATCTTCGTCGACTGCACCAGCCTGTGGCGCAGGAAGGTGTTGATGAAATAAGGGCGCGCCTGCAGCGCGAGCTGGGTCTGGAACGGCTCGAACATCAGCGTGAAGTTGATGCGGAAGCCGTGTTCGCGCAACTTGAGAGCGAGCGTATGCCCGCGCAGGGCCTCCACCGTCTTTATATCCTCGTAGCCAACACCGAGCCTTTTGTCGCCCTCCAGAAGCTGCCCTACGTTCTCAGGCGTCACCGGCCCCGTATGCGGCACCTTGATCACGACGCGGTACTTGCCTATCATCTCGCGGAACTTCTCCGCTTCTTCGAGCAGCAGGCCGAAGTCCTTCTCGAAGGGGTTGTTTAGCTCCACGCTGATGTCCACGCCAGGGCCCAGGATCCGCCCTATCTCGCTCATTACCTCGTCGCGAGTCTTGAACTTGCCGCCGACGTTCGCCTTCGGGTTGTTTATGAACAGGTCGTATACAATCCCTGGGTTACACGTGAGGTTAGAGATGAAGGGCGCGATCGCCGCAACCTCATACGGGTCGGCCGTATCGGCTGAGTACAGGATCTTAGTGGGGCGCGGAGATCCGTTTTTATCGCGCGATATGTCCCTCTTCAGATCGACGCGCAGTACGCCGTCGCGCTCTAGGGCGAACTCCCTGCGGAAGCCGGCGGGCGTGCCTCCCTCCGTAGGGAACTCGTTCAGCACGTCCCTGAAACCATCCGTGACTCCGACGAACTTGACGATATCCCGCAAAGCGAGGTACTCGTCGCGGCACATCTCCGTATCCAGGACGCGCCGCACATAATCGTCCTCTCCTCTGACAACGGGGACGCCTAGTGAGAATAACCCGACTTTAAGCATAGTATCACTCCAATAAGATAGAATTTGAGGAATCGCTGATTACACGTCGTCAAGACAGAACCCGGCCGTTTTTTAACTCGCACGCAACGGCTGGCTCTTTATCCTTTAAACGCCTGACAGTAAATCAGCCTTTATCCAGGTTCATGCTATGCCCTGTGAATGAGTTTGTCAACTCGCCGAGTTGAGTCGCAAATAATCTGGTTGAAACAGGTATCGTCACGGCAAAAATAAAATCTGGCCGTAATAACATGCCTATTCCTCCATTCATTTATTCGGTACCGCTTCGCGCCTTAGGATGCCTTGCAACTTGCCAATCTTGAGACTCAGTTCCCAGGCATCCAGATTTTCGAACGTCTCCGTCAGCCTGTTTTTGATGTCGGCCGATATTGCCTGACTTGCTCCCACAATACGACAACATTGAAAAGGCGATTTGTTGGTATTTAGATGCTTCTAGTCACCGCCCCCCGGCAAAGCCGGGGGCTTGATTTTTGTGAACCGCTCAAAGCGGTCTAAAACCTGCAGCCGCTAAAGCGCCTAATCAAACAGCTCGCGTTGGTCATACTCCCTGTCTTCTGTCTCTTGGTTGCGGATATAGGCTCTGATCAGATCCTCGTCCTTCCCTGCCGTCGTCACACAATACCCCCGCGCCCAGAAGTTTTCGCCGCGAAAACTCCTCCGCCTCCCGCCAAAACGCCTCGCTATGTATATGGCGCTCTTCCCCTTGATATACCCAGCAGCCTGCGCAACTGCGTATTTCGGCGGTATCGGGATGAGCATGTGCACATGGTCGGCTGCCAAATGCCCTTCCAATACCTGGCTCTCTTTCTGCCTGGCAAGATCACGGAATATTTCGCCGAGATATTTTCGGAGCCGGACGAACAACGCCTTGCGGCGGTGTTTCGGTATCCATACTATGTGATACTTGCAATCCCAACTGCTGTGGCGTAAACTGCTTATGTTCACGGGTCCTTTCCTCCCCGTAAACTTTGAACGGTTCACAAGCGTAGGATTGAGCCCGTTCCTGGATCTGTCAAACTTTGTGAGTCCCCCGGCAGAGCCGGGGGTTTACCCTTTATTAATTATTGTCAAAAATTTTCAAAGCCAAGAGGTACTACAGGTATGAAGAACAGGCGAACGTTAGGTTTTATCTTACTTGTGCTGTTAATTGCAAGCCTGGTGTTTTTGGACGTGCCAGACAAATCACATACTTCGCTGCTCGATGATGAACGTTCGTACTTCTCGAAGTACGGCGTCGGATACGGTGGATATGTATACGCATCTTTGAATAAACAAATCGTAAAAATACCTCTCGACAAGGACAAAATCAACGCCAATGCGGAATTTGTAATAAACTTTCCAGGAGACGAGTCGAGTTATATTGATGAAATTTGCACTTTTATCCAAAACGGCGGAAACCTATATATTAACATCGCGTCGTACATGATGCACGGCGGCTTGTTTCGGATGACTCCAGATTCAGACAAGCCAGAATTCGTCGTGAAAGCGGACACTGACGCTGGAATGTTCGAAATAACGGACTCCAACCGGCACCCGGAGACACTGAAATTTCTGCGTTTCAGCGATGGGGATGCCTACGAGTGGTTTGGAGATTTGTACGGTTATCTTCCTAGTAAAAACAAAGCGGCAAAATTGACGTCTTTCCATGGTGATGTGAAAATCAATGATTTTATCGGGATAACGAGTGATGACGCTGTTCTGGCCTCTCAAGTGGCAGTCTTGGACTCTCAATTGGAAAATCGCTATGAGGATAAAAAGATGCGTTTGGAAGGAGTGGACAGGATTACGATGAATCCCGAAACAGGGGAAGTCAAAACAGAGCGATTGCTGGACGTGAAAGATATGCCGGAAACGTATTTTATAACGCCAAGTCCCGACATGGAAAAACTATATCTGTTTGGAGCCGGGTTCTCTGTTTACGACGTAAAGAGAGGTTCGCTCAAACAGGTCGTTGAATTTAATGAAATTATAAAGAATTGGCCCGATAACGCATCCCCATATTTAATAGATAACGAATATGATAGGCGTAAAGCAGGAGAAGATATTTTTATGTTTGTAATTGACGATGACAGACTGGGGCGTTTTTACATCACCGCGAACGACAAGGCGATACTCATCGACGCATTTAATGAGACGTACGAGAGCGTCAACGAAGTAAAAGGCGATCACTTGTGGTGACGCCCGCCCATAATATAACGGGAGTTTTTCCGGCCCAAAGATCTGAAAATGCTCGCGCCGGTTTGCTTGAAACAAAGCAAAAAACTGCTATAGTGCGTTTATTGAGACCCAGTGGCGAGCGTCCTGTACTTTGTTTGTTGCAGGCTCGGACGGTCTTCCTATTCTACGGCTGTGGAGGTTTTTTGTGTCGGGGAGATCGCTGCTGTCAACTTAAGGAGAAAATCATGGAGAATCTCTTCAGTCGGTCAATGCGTAAAACCTTGATCTGTCATGACTGTTCCTCGCAAAGAAAAATGCAAAAAACAATTAAGTTTATAGCAGTGGATGGGCAACACCAAAATCTGCCGTGACAGGATTTATATAAACAAAGGCAAGTGCCGATGACTGGTAAACGGAAATCCCACAGCCGCAATTCGCGGAGAAAAACGACTGATGAGACTGGTACTTGCGACATAGATAAAATGCCGTGCTCAGTTTCGTACACAAGAAATTTACCCTATTCCATAAATTGTAACCCCTAGGAGGTAATGCGACGAACTTTCCGATCTTCCACGGGGACATGGAAATCTTTGTTACGAAAAAATGATCACGTTATTCGGAAACGCGCAAGACTTCTTTCAGCCTGGACTGCAGCTCTTGAGACAAGTTAAGCCCTGCGTCGTTGGCAAGGTTCTTGAGATAACGCGGGAGAGTGATATTTGTCCTTTCATACGTCATATCGCTCGCCCTGCGGTATTTGTCAAAATCGATGTCGACCCAGGAAATAAGCTCGTTTGCCTCATGAGGCGGCTCTGATACCGCCGGTTCAGGTATGGCCCGCCCTGCGTCCTGTTGGCAGATGCCCCACGCGCCTATGGCGTCACGCGCCATGCATAGAGCTTCGGCCAAATCGCTGCCCTGCGTGTTGATCTCAATGCCTGGCACATATACCACATACCCGCCTGTGTCCGGTGTGAGGATTACAGGATACGCCCTTATCATGTTTCACGCTCCCCTTTGCTGACTGCGGCAGGGGGGTCATTTCAGACCCCTGCGCTTGATTATCGCCTTTACCAGAGTTTCCTTTAATTCCTTGTGCCTTGGTATTGGCTCGGAAACCTTGCCATCGGTATATATAGAGTGCGGGCCTTTGTCGCGTTCGAGCCGCCAGCCGTTTCTTTCTGGCATCTTTATGAAATCCGAGCGCTTCAAGGTCTCACCTCTTGGATATATTGTGCGCATTTAATGCGTATTAGTCAATGGGCAAATGGAACTGCTTTAAGAAAATTAAAAGGCGGCAACTTATGACGAGACGGCCAAGAGCATGAAAACAGCACCCGACAGCCTTACGAAACCAGATATCTCAGACTGGTTTTCGCATGACGGGTATAATGCTGGTTTATGATAGACTTGCTATGCCACAGCCTGACGGCATTCATGGTATCAAGGCTTTAGAGGCCGGTTTATTTTCTTATGAGTTTGGACGTAACTTTTTCCGCGACGGGGATGCCGATGTTTGCCAG
>JAISFV010000126.1 GCA_031263445.1 Synergistaceae bacterium
GTTTACGTAATTTTAAATCGAGCCACGATGCCTGTTCAGCAAGGAACCGTCATTTCCACAAAACCTAAGGAGGTATGCTCGTTATGGCTAAAATTCTGCTCATTGGTTCGAACCATGCCGGCACCGCTGCTGCAAATACCATCCTGGACAATTACCCAGGAAATGAACTGACGATAGTCGACCGCAACGACAACATCAGCTACCTCGGCTGCGGGACGGCGCTCTGGATCGGCCGGCAGATCGACGGGTCCGACGGCCTGTTCTACTCCTCGGGCGGCACCCTCTCCAAGAAAGGCGCCCGGGTGATGATGGAGACAGAGGTCAAGAACATCGACTTTTCCGCTAAAAAGGCGACCGTTGCAGATAAGGCCGGGAGGACGGAGGTCCTCCCATACGACAAACTGATTATAGCGACGGGCTCTCTGCCGATACTGCCGCCGATCCCCGGAGCGGATCTCGCTAACATCCAGTCCGTCAAGCTCTTCCAGGACGGCCGCAGCGCGAACGCCCTTCTGGACGACCCGGCCGTCAAGACCGTGGCGGTAATTGGCGCGGGGTACATCGGCGTCGAGCTGGCGGAGGCCATCAAGCGCCGCGGCAGGGACGCGCTGCTCTTCGAGGCAGAGGACACGAGCTTGTCGAGCTACTATGACGACTGGCTCACTCACGACATGGACAAGGTCTTGGCCGACCACGGGATAAAACTCCACTTCGGCGAGCGCGTAAAGGCGTTCAAGGGCGACAAGAAAGTAGCCGCTGTCGTCACGGACAAGGGCGAATATCCGGCCGAGATGGTCATAATGGCCATCGGGTTCCGGCCGAACGCCGAGCTAGGGAAGGGCAGCCTCGACCTTATCGCCAACGGGGCCTACCGCGTCAACCTCAAACAGCAGACCAGCGTGCCCGACGTGTACGCCGTAGGCGACTGCGCGAGCGTCTACTCGAACGCCGTGCAGGACTCTACATATATCGCCCTGGCCACGAACGCCGTTCGGAGCGGCATAGTTGCGGGACACAACGTCTGCGGCACACCGCTGGAGTCCATCGGCGTCCAGGGGTCGAACGGCATCAGCATCTTCGGCTACAACATGGTCTCCACTGGGCTCAGCCTCAAGATGGCCCTCAAGCTCGGCTATGACGCGCTAGCCACCGACTTCGAGGACTTGCAGCGGCCGGCGTTCATGAAGTCCAACGAGAAGGTGAAGATCCGCATCGTCTACGACAAGGTGTCACGGCGTGTTCTCGGTGCCCAGATGGCCTCCAAGGAGGATATCTCGATGGGCATACACATGTTCTCGCTCGCTATCGAGGAGAAGGTGACGATAGACAGGCTGAAGCTGCTCGATATCTTCTTCCTGCCGCACTTCAACCAGCCGTACAACTATATTACGATGGCGGCTCTCTCGGCGAAGTAGGGAGCGGGTTTCTCGGCCGCGCCCGCCGCGCGTCTGATGTCGTTTGAGTGAATTGATCAGCGTTTTCTTGACGCTTCCCGAATTGACGAGGCCGGGCCTGGGAGCCCGGCCTCGCTCGTTTGGGATAGCTTCTCGCCAGGGCTGTTTACGCGACTTTTTGACCGCCGCCTTGACATACGTGTGGGAAGGTATGTATAATCTTGCCTGGCGTTTGCGAAACGGGGGGGATGTGCAATGGCCAGAAGGACCAAGGAAGAGGCTATGGAGACGAGGAGACGGCTCCTGGAATCGGCCCTTGGGATCATGAGCGAAAGGCCCTTCTCAAAGGTCTCGATGAACGAGATCGCTGAAAAAATAGGTTTGTCCAAGGGTGCAGTCTACTGGCACTTCAAGAGCAAAAACGACCTGCTGATAAACTTGGTCGAGAACGTGTGTTGCGAGGGAGAGGAGGAGTTGAAGGCGAACTACGCGGATTCCGAGTCTTGGGACGGCCTGAGGCTCTACTTCCGCGAGGAGATAAAGAGGGCGATCCAGAGCGACAGGAGCAAGAGGATAAACATGCTCATGCAAAGGAAGGTGGAGTGGCCAGAGGCCGTCCGCGAGAAAATATTCTCGATTATGAAGGAGAGGGCGGGAACCCAGCGGAAGATGGTCGAGGGCGCCTTGGAAAATATGCGTCTGGAAGGCGCGATACGCGGCGACGTCCAGACGGGCGACCTGGCCGCTTTAATTACGGCGATCTTTCACGGCCTAGTCATCTCGCAATTTTTCGGCATTTTCCCAATGGACGTCGCGAAACAGATCGACTTTATATTCGATGCTTTTAAAGAGCAGTTGAGGCCCGACAGGGCTGACATACGGAAAGAGAAGGTGCGTTGAGGAGATGTCGTCTCAGGAAAACAACAACAACAGCAGCAACGGCAGCAGGGATATCAAGAGCGAAATAGTCAAGAAGCGCAGCTCGTGGATCGGCACGGCGGTCGTGATGGTAATCATCATTGCCATCCTCTGGTACATCGTGAGCACGTTCTTTCTGGCAAAAAGCCAGGACGATGCCCTGGCGGGCCAGGCGATGCGGCAGCAGCAGGTGCCATCCGTAGTCTTATATATAGTAGAGGACGTCGACCTCTCCATCAGCAGGGAGTACATGGGCAAGGTGGAGCCGGTGCAGTCTGTGGCAGTCCGCCCGCAGGTCTCTGGGGTGATAACGGACGTGCGCTTCAAGGAAGGCTCCCGCGTGAAGGCAGGGGATCTCCTCTTTGGCATCGACAACAGGCAGTTCGCGGCGGCGGTTGATCTGAGGAAGGCCGACCTAGCCAGAGCGGAGGCCAATTACGACAGGGCTGCGAAGTACCGCGCGCGCCTCGCGTCCTCAGACAGCCGCAGCATCCCGGCGGTGGACGTGGACATGGCGGAGAACGACGTCCTCCAGTGCAGGGCCGCGATACAGCAGGCGAAGGCGTCACTCAGGCTGGCCGAGCTGGATCTCGGGTACACGAAGATCACAGCGCCGATCGCAGGCCGTATCGGGAAGGCGTTCTTCACTAAGGGCAATTACGTCTCTCCCGCCGGCGGGCCGCTGGCGGAGATCGTGCAGACCGACCCGATCCGAGTCGTGTTCGCCATGCCCGACAAGGATTACCTTGAGCGTATGGACGACTTCAAAAAGTCCGGGAACAGGGTATTCAACACTTCGATACGCCTCGCGAACGGCATAGTGTACCCGCAGAACGGCGAGCGCGATTTTGAGGAGAATTCGATGAACGAGTCCACCGGCACGATAACGATGCGGCTCCGCTTCGACAACGGTGACGGGACGCTGGTTCCCGGCGCGGTGGTCAGGGTACAGGCGACGCCGGCGGCGCGCCGCACAGGTCCGGTCATCCCGCAGGAGGCGGTGCTGGCGGATCCGGAGGGCGACTACGTGTACGTCGTCGATGAGTCCAACGTAGCCCATCAGCGCAGGGTCACGCTGGGGCCGGAGGTAGGGTCGATGTGCGAGGTGGTTTCGGGACTCGCGTCCGGCGACAGGGTAGTGCGGAGAGGAATCCAGTCCGTCCGCCCCGAAGGTCCCGTAAATCCCGCGCCGCAGAGGAGCGGGGACGCCGCCAAGACGCCGGCTGAACTGGCCATGGAGTCAGGTTACGACCTAAAGGGCGTGGACGGCACTCCAGTCGAGGGGAGTTCCGGCGCGTCGGAGTCTGCGGAAGGGGATAACTGAACAATGTTTTCGAAGTTTTTCATAAACCGGCCGAGGTTCGCCATGGTCATAGCCTGCGTACTGTCCCTGGCCGGGATCATATCCGCGCTAAACCTGCCTGTCAGGCAGTATCCTAACGTCGCCCCGCCGCAGATACACGTCATGGCCAGTTTCCCCGGCGCGGACGCGGAGACGGTGGCCAACACTGTGGCCGCGCCGCTCGAAGAGGCGCTGAACGGCGTGGAGGACATGATCTACATGAGCTCCACGTCCAGCAGCTCCGGAACGTACATCTTGGGCATAACGTTCAAGACCGGCACGGATACGGACACGGCGCTCGTCAAGGTACAGAACAGGGTTCAGCAGGCGTCACCGCTTTTGCCCGCCGAGGTCACTCAGCGCGGGATCACGACGAACGCCAGCTTCTCCGACATGCTGGGCTTCGTCGCGCTCGTCTCGCCGAACGGCACGAGGGACGACCTGGAGCTGGCGGACTACGCCTTCACCAACGTCAAGAACACTCTCTCCAGGGTGCCTGGGATAGGGGAGGTGGACGTCTTCGGCGCGCAGTACAGCATCCGCGTCTGGCTCGACCCTGAGAGCCTCGCATCCCGCGGACTCGGCACCTCCGACGTCACGGCTGCGATAGCGAGCCAGAACAGGCAGGCGTCTATCGGCTCGATAGGCGCGAGCCCCAGCGACGCGGACAACCCCGTCGTCTATTCCATGATGACGCGGGGGAGGCTGGGCAGCGTGCGCGAATTCGAGGACGTGATCGTGCGGACGTCTGAGCAGGGAGGGCTGGTCAGGCTGAAGGACGTGGCTAAAAAAATCGAGCTCGGTGCCGAATCGTACAGCATGGGCGCGGCGCTCAACCAAATCCCGTCTGCCATGATGGCGCTGTCCCAGGCTTCCGACGCGAACGCCCTGGACGTCATGCGCGAGACGAGAAACGCCATAGACGAGATGACGAAGACCCTGCCCTCCGACATGGAATTCATCATAGGATACGACTCCACGGACTACGTGCGCGAGACGATAAACGAGATAGTGAGCACGCTCATCCTGACGTTCTCGCTCGTCGTGCTGGTCTGTTACCTCTTCCTCCAGGACTGGCGGGTGACGCTAATCCCGGTCGCGGCGATCCCGATATCGCTTTTAGCGACCTTTACGGGATTCAAGATCCTGGGTTTCAGCATCAACATCCTGACGCTGTTCGGGCTGGTCTTGGTAATCGGGACGGTCGTGGACGACGCGATCATAGTGGTCGAACGCGTCCTCTTCGTCATGGACAGGGACGGGTCGAACTCGGTGGACGCGACCTTACAGGCGATGAAGGACGTCACGGGGCCGATGACCGCGACTACGCTGGTGTTCCTCGCGATCTTCGTGCCAGTCGCGTTCATGAGCGGCATAACGGGCGAAATTTACCGCCAGTTCGCGATCACCATATCCTTTTCCGTCGTGTTCTCGCTGGTGGTGGCTCTCACGCTGAGCCCGGCGATGTGCGCGCACATGCTGCAGGGCGTCAAGCCTAAGACGAGGGGGCCGCTGGCCTGGTTCAACAAACTGGTGGACGCCTCCAGGAACGGATATGTGAGCGGGGCCATGTGGATCGCCAGGAGGAGCGCCGTGACGATAGGGCTGTTCGTGCTGATCGTCGTGTCGTCCTACGCGATAATCAAGACGATCCCAACGACGTTCATCCCGGACGAGGATCAGGGGATGGTCATGGCGCTCGTCCAGCTCCCGGAAGGCGCGTCGAGGACGAGGACATCGGCGGTCATAAGCGATTTCGTCTCTCAGGCCAGGCAGGTGCAGGGTGTGCAGGATGTCGTCAACATAGAAGGGTTCAGCTTCACCGGCGACTCCGGCGAGAACATGGGCATGGTCATCATGACCCTGCAGAACTGGTCGATGCGAGAATCGCCTGAGAAGAGCCTCGAAAACATAGTGGGCAATGTGCGCGCGATAGCGGCGTCCATACCCGAGGCCAGCATCAATATCGTCACCCCGCCCCCGATCACCGGGATGGGCGCGTCCGGCGGCGTGTCCCTGCTGTTGCAGTCGACCATCGACAACGACCCTGCTCGCTTGCAGAGCGTCATGCAGGGGTTCATCGGCTCGATGATGCAGTCGCCGGAGGTCGCGCTCGCGTTCAGCAGCTACACGGCGGACACGCCGCACATATACCTGGACATCGACAGAGACAAGGCGGAGCTGCTGGGCGTCCCGGTCAGCGGCATACTCAGCGCGCTCCAGACGTACTACGGCACGGCCTACGTGAACGACATAAACATCGGCACGCAGGTAAACAAGGTCATCCTCCAGTCGGACTGGTCATACAGGGGTACGATCGATAGCGTGAACAACATATTCATACGGAGCGCGTCCGGGGAGCAGGTGCCGCTGAAGAGCCTCGTGACGCTCAAAAAGGTCCTGGCGCCGAGATCGGTCACCAGGTACAATCTCTATCCGGCCGCCTCGATCACGGCGTTCACGAGCCAGGGATTTTCCACTGGGCAGCTAATGTCGCGGCTGGACGCTCTCTCGGCTAATCTCCCGGAGGGCTATAAGTACGATCTGACCGGGATGTCGTACCAGGAGCAGGCGGCGAGCGGACAAGTCGTATTCATCATCGCGATAGCCCTCCTGTTCGGGTACCTCTTCTTAGTGGCGCAGTACGAGAGCTGGACCGTGCCGATGGGTGTCATGCTCTCGCTCCCAGTGGCCCTCCTGGGCGCTATGCTGGGGATCGTAGCCATGAAGCTGTCGATAAGCATATATGTCCAGCTCGGCATACTCCTGCTCGTGGGGCTGGTCGCTAAGAACGCCATACTCATAATTGAGTTCGCCCAGGAGCAGCACGAGGTTTACGGCCTCTCGATATTTGACGCTGCTGCGGAGGCCGGCAGGGAGCGCTTCAGGTCCGTGATGATGACCGCATTCACCTGCGTCTTCGGGGTGCTGCCCATGCTGTTCGCCTCGGGCGCGGGCGCGGCCAGCAGGAGGCACGTCGGGACGACGATGTTCTTCGGCATGAGCGTGGCGACGGTGTTCGGCATATTCGTGATCCCGGGGATTTACGCGGTCCTTCAGAAAAACCGCGAGCGTGTCAAGGCTGTGTTTAAGCGGCTGTTCATCGGAGGGGAGGCGTAAAAGATGACGGAAAATCGCAGACTGTTAAAGGCATTGCTGGCTTCGGCGCTGTCACTTGCGCTTTGCGTCTCGTTCTGCGGGGTATCGCCGGCGGCTGGCGCAGAACCTGCTTCAAGCGACGCCGATCTGACCGCCGGCAGGTGGATGGAACTCGCGGCGCGGTACGAGAACCCATACGCCTCGGACGGCGCTCCGGAGGCGCTGAACGTCGACGTGCCGCCGGGCGAATCGCCCGACACTGGAATGTCCTCCCAGGACAACCTGTCGGCCTGGTGGAAGTCGCTCGACGACGAGACGCTGACAAAGCTCATAGAGTGGTCGCTTTTGAACAACAGGGACCTGGCCCAGGCCCGCTCAAAGGTCAGGGAATCGCGGGCGTCCCTGGGGATAGCGAAATCTGCCCTCCTGCCGTGGCTCGACAGTTCGAACACATGGACGAAGAGCGACACGTCGGAGAACTCCACATCGCGCGGACAGGAACTCGAGATATCGCACTTGGGCATAGACGCGTCATGGGAGATCGACATCTTCGGAGGACGGCATCAGGATATGGCCGCAGGCGCCGCGACGCTCGAAGCCGATTACGCGGCCCTGCACGCCGCGTGGGTGTCGCTTTCGTCGGAGGTGGCGCTCAACTACCTCTCCCTGCGGACGTTGCAGGAGCGCCTCTCGGTGGCGGAGCAGAACCTGGCGTTGCAAACGGAGACGCTGAGTCTGCTGGAGTCCAGACACGCCGCGGGGTTCGTCGATTCGCTGGCCCTCAATCAGGAGCGCTACACCATCGAGCAGACAAAGGCTGCTATCCCGCCCATGCGGGCTAGCATAGAGGCAACGATGAACGCGCTTTCCATCCTCACGGGTTCGCTCCCCGGCAGCCTGGAGGAGATGCTGGCCCCGAGGAAGCCCCTGCCTGGGCTGGACGGCGCGAACCTCACAGGGATACCGGCAAATTCGTTGCGCCAGAGGCCCGACATCAGGGCTGCGGAGCGACGGCTCACGGCCCAGCTTGCGCGGATAAAGTCCGCCGAGGCGGACCGATACCCCCGGTTTTACCTAGCCGGTTCCATAGGGCTCGAGTCGCTCACAGGCGGCAGCCTGTTCTCTGGCGACAGCTTCGGTTACAGCTTCGGTCCGCGCGTCACACTGCCGATTTTCCACGGCCGCGCGATAAGGAGCAACATCGAGATCCAGCGCGAGCGCGCGGAGCAGCTTCTGGCCGCTTACGAAAATACGGTCTTGTCGGCGGCGGCCGAAGTGCGCGACGCGCTCGCCGCAAGCGCCCAGGAGATGGCGCGCAACGCCTCGCTCCGGGCCGGGGCGGAGGCGGCACATGCGGCTCTCGTCGTGGCGCAGGACAAGTACAATAACGGGCTCACGGACTTCGGCAGCGTGATCACGTCCCAGCAGGCGCTCCTTTCGTTCGTGGAGGCTGTGGCCGTAAGCAACGGACAAACAGTCTCGAACGTCGTCCGGGTGTACAAGGCGATGGGCGGCGGCTGGGCGCCCATCGCGCAGGAGACGTCAGGGGAGGCGGAGGCGAGGCGGTAGACGAAATGGTCTGGGCAGCGCCCTGAAATCATGGGAAGCCGTCATGGCTGGGCCGGGTGAAAATCCGGCCCAGTTTTTTGAGTCTATACTACTAGAAATTTCTTTTGAATGATAAAATACTCCGTATGCCTACACAGAGGAGTTGAATGACTAGACCATGCAACTGCCGACGTTCAAGGGCGGGGTTCATCCGCCCGACGGAAAAGCGCTCACGAAAGACAAAGAGGTTGAAATATATTACCCTACGGGAGAACTCGTTTACCCTATGTCCCAGCACCTAGGCCCGCCCTGTGTTCCTGTCGTGAAGAAGGGGGACAGGGTGCTGATCGGGCAGAAGGCAGGGGATTCCGACGCGTTTGTCTCCGCGCCGGTTCTGGCGAGCGTATCCGGGACCGTGAAGGACGTAGCGCTCAGGATGACGATATCGGGCGCGATGGAGACATGCGTCGTCGTAGAAAACGACGGGAAGTACGAACACGCCTCCGATCTGCTGCCACACAGGGACTACGAGTCCCTCGAACCGAAGGAGACACTTCGGATAATCCGCGAAGCGGGCATCGTCGGGATGGGCGGCGCCGCGTTCCCTACGCACGTCAAGCTCTCGCCGCCGCCGGACAGGAAGATCAGGTGGCTCATCGTGAACGGCGCGGAGTGCGAGCCGTTTCTCAACTGCGACAACCGGCTGATGCTCGAACACCCCGAGCCGATAATAGGCGGCCTTGAAATCTGCATGAGGCTCTTCCCGGAGGCTGAAGGCATTATCGCGATAGAGGACAACAAGCCTGAGAGCATAAGCAGGATGGAGGGCGAGCTTTCCGGGCGGCCGGGCAAGATCCGCGTCGCGCCGCACCCGGTCAAATACCCGCAGGGCGCGGAGAAGATGCTGATTTATTCCGTGACGGGGCAGGAGATCCCTCCTGGGGCCCTCCCTGCGGACGTCGGCTGTATCGTCCTCAACGTCAGCACGGTGAGCCATATCTGGCAAGCGGTCGTGGACGGCGTCCCAGTCGTCGAGAGGGTCATCTCGGTCACCGGTGACGTGATCGCCGAACCGAAGAACATATCAGCGCCGCTCGGCACTTCCGTCCGAGAGCTGATAGACGCGTGCGGCGGCTTCACCGAGCCTCCTGCGAAGGTCCTGTCTGGCGGTCCGATGATGGGCATATCGATGCGTTCGATTGACGTGCCGACGGTGAAGGGGACGTCCGGGATACTCGCCCTGTCGCGGCGTTCCTCGCGGAGCCTGCAGGAGTCGAACTGCATCCGCTGCGGCAGGTGCGTGGAGTCCTGCCCGATGAAGCTGGTGCCAACGACGCTCGACCTCCTCGTCCGCGGCAGGGAGTACGCGGAGTTCGAGAAGGAGGGCGGCATGAACTGCATCGAGTGCGGATGCTGCACCTACTCCTGCCCGGCGCGGCGCTACCTCACGCAGACGTGCAGGGACGGCAAGGCCGGAGTGATGGCGGCCCGCAGAAAAGCCGAGAGCCAGCGGAAGGGATGAGGATATAAATTGAGCGAATCTTTAATAGTTGCCAGTTCCCCGCATATAAGGGCGGAGCTGAGTACGCAGAAAATAATGGGCCTAGTGTTGCTGGCGCTCTTGCCGGCCGGCGCGGCTGGCGTCTGCTTCTTAGGGGTTCGCTCGCTCGCCGTGATAGCCGTGTGCGTCATAGCTTGCGAGGCGTCCGAGGCAATATGGCAGAAGTGCGCTGGGCAGCCTGTGACGGTCTCCGATCTTTCCGCGGCCGTCACGGGGCTGCTCCTGGCCTATAACCTCCCGCCGTCGATCCCTCTCTGGATGGCCGCTGTCGGAGGCGTTTTTTCCATGATAATAGTGAAGCAGTTCTTTGGAGGCTTAGGGCAGAACGTCGTCAACCCGGCGCTGGCGGGGCGGGCGATGATGCTGATCTGCTGGCCCGTGCATATGACGACGTGGACGGTTCAGGGCGTGAGCGGCCCAACGGCGCTCGCCGTCATAAAGGAGGCGGAGAAAGCGGCGCCTGGTATCTCTGGCGCGTCTGCCTCGCTGGGCGAGGAAGTGGCTTCCTCAGGCCTGCCCACGCTGATGGACGCGCTCCTAGGCCGCATGGGGGGCTGCATCGGCGAGACGTCGGCCTTGGCGCTCATCGCCGGGGGCGTTTTCCTGATAGCGGCAGGGATCATCTCGTGGAGGATACCGGCGGTCTACATAGCGACCGTCGCCGTTCTGTCCGTGGCGTTTGGCCGCTCAGCCGGCCCTGTCGAAATACTCTACGGAGGCCTGATGCTAGGTGCGTTCTTTATGGCGACCGACTACACGACGTCGCCGATCACGCCCAAGGGACAGGCCGTATTCGCCGTCGGCTGCGGAATTTTGACGTCCCTCATACGCGCCTTCGGCGGATACCCCGAGGGCGTGTCGTTCTCAATACTGATAATGAACTTCGTCGTGCCGATAATAGACGGCGCGACGTCGCCGAGAGTCTTTGGGGAGGTGAAAAAAATTGGCGCATGAGGCGGTGAACGGTCAAAACTGCCCCGCCCGCTCTGAAAGGGCTGAACACGCGAAGAAGATACTCAGGCTTGGGGCGGTGCTGTTCACGGTGACGGCGGTCACGGGCCTGATACTGGGTGCCGTGAACGAGATAACGCGCGAGCCCATAAGGCGCACTCAGGCGCGCCTCCGCGCTGAGGCGCTGGCGGGCGCGCTGCCCGGGGCGGACGAGTTCCTGCCGGTCGGTGTGGCGGACGGCGCCGACCCGATGGTGAGGGGGGTCGACGAGGGCAGGAGGGGCGGCTC
>JAISFV010000162.1 GCA_031263445.1 Synergistaceae bacterium
GGCTACGCCCTTTCAAAAGCAGACAATTCTTCATCTGGCCTCTCTTCTTTGGGAACAAAACCCAATGAGGCAATCTTTGCGGCGGGTTGGTCAATAGGCATTTGCAACCGAAATTACAACGCGCTCACAAAACCGTCGCCCGCGATGACGATGTGGTCGTCGAGCTGGATCCCTAGCAATTCCCCTGCCTCTCTTATCCGCCTGGAGACCTCCCTGTCCTTGCCGCTGACATCGAGCGAGCCGCTCGGATGATTGTGGGCTATGATTATAGAAGCGGCCCTGTCCTCCATTGCGGGCGCGAACACCTCCCTCGGATGCACGAGGGAGGCGGTGAGGGTGCCGACAGATATGGTGTGCGTGCCGATGAGCCGCCTCGCGCCGTCGAGCGTGAGCATCACGACGTACTCCTGCTTCTTGTTCCTGATGAAGTTGAGCTGTTCCGCCGCCTTTTCGGGGGAATCGATGATCGGGCGGGTTTGCTTCGTGAACTTCCTGCGCCAATACTCAAGCGCCGCGAATACGACGGTGGCCTTGGCGTCCCCTATGCCTTTGATTGCCTTGACATCGCCTATCGTCAGTTTCTCCGCGCCGATTTTCTGGATCGCGGCGTTCAGGTTTTTGGCAATCTGTCTGAAATCGTTATCCTTGCCGCCGCTGCCGATCACAGCCTGCAGCAGCTCAGTGTCGGTCAGGGCGCCGGCGCCCTTTCTGTTCAGCTTTTCCCTCGGCAGGTCTTGCTTGCCTAGCGCGCCGCGCCTCACTGTCGCAGTTTCCCCGTCTCGACAGGCCGCAATCATTCGCCCTCCGGCTGGCGCGACACCTCCGGGTGCCGTGAGATGTACTCCAGAAGGCCGTCCCTGGTATTGGCGAGGTGCAGCTTCATACTCTCCCTCGCGGCGTCGGCGTCACCGTCCAGGACGGCGTCTATTATGGCGACATGCTCCATGGAAGAGCTGACCTTGGGTATCGCGTCTATCGCGTAGTGCCTGCATATCCCTATTATGGCCCCGACCTTCTCGATCATGAAGTCGAGAAAGTTGTTCCGCGCGTTTTTCGAGATGGCAGAGTGAAATTCCTCGTCCATTGCCATGAATCTCTGCGCGTCCCAGTCGTTCGAGACGGCCTCGAACGATTTCCTCATGCGCCGTAGCTCCCTTTTAGGGGGATCGGCGCAGACATGATCCACCGCTATGAGTTCGAGCGCAGTGCGAATCTCGTAGAGATCCAGCACGTCCTTCGGCGTGGGCAGGAGGACATAAGCGCCACGGCGGGGCGCGAACGACACGAGCCCTGTCTCGGCGAGCTGGCGGATCGCCTCCCTCACCGGCGTCCTCGACACGCCGAACTGCTTGGAAAGCTCGACTTCCGAAAGTTTCGAGCCGGCAGGGATGACGCCCGAGACTATCGCCTCCTTGATCCTCTCGTAGACCACCTCTCTGAGGTTGGGCATGTTCGCTGGTGAAAAAATCTTTCGCTTCATCGTCCTGGATCACCGCAATCAGTATGACTTTCGTTTACACCGCGCACAAACATAACAGCCGAGGCGCATTATTGCAATACGCCCGGCGAAAAACTCCGTGTCATATCTCATAGCGACAACCGCCGGGACGGCTTGGCGCGTTTTTGGGTCAGTTGTCCGTTCGTCGCTCGAAATTTTTCCTTCTTGACTCTGCCCCTGGGGCATAGTTTAAGATTTCGTCAGCAATAAATTATGCAGAAAACGTAGGGGCGTTTTATGAAACTTTACATGAAGGCCGGCGGGTTTACAGTCGGGGAAATGAAGATCGCAAACGACGCCGCGGTCTTGCCGGCACCAGAAGAATGGACGACGAAACGCGGCCTTGAAGTGTTGAGCCCTGCGAGTTTCGGGTTCGATTTCGAGTGGCGTCCGTTCAGTGAATTATAGCGTAGCCGTATCTTCCCGCAAAAGAAAATACGACTGTCAAGTTTACTAAAGACGCGAAGGTTTTTCGAGCGGACACAGTGAAGACTGAGGCGGGCCGGCACGGGCTTGCCTCAGAGAATTCTTTCTATCGCGAACGCCATCAGGTCGGGCGTGCGGGCGACGAGATCCTCCTTGAACACCCTTTCGGTGTATTCGTGGAAGCCCTTCCCCAGCGGGCCGATGTTCAGCACGGGCATGGAAATCTCACCCATTTCGTCGAAGGGCAGCGAATAGACGTCCCCCAGCAGCATGTTGTCCCTGACGTAAGCGTCGTCGCCCTCCGCGCTGCTCCGCATGAAGTAGCTGAGGTCGGACATGCCGACGATGTAGCTCTTAACGTATTCAACGCCGTACTTGTCCCTGGCGCGGGCGATCACCTCGTCGCACACCCTGTCCGCCTTGTCCGCCGCCGCGCCCAGCATGGTGTTCCCGACGACAGGGTAATAAGGGGGCGTGAGCGCGATGACCACGGCGGGGGACGTGTCGCGCACGTATCGCAGCGTTAGCTCGATGACCGCGTGGGACGCGGACACCATGTCCATCTCCCCTGACGCTACCCTCGCCTTTATGTCCAGCACTGCCTCAGCCAGCGCCTGTTCGAATTTCTCCCTGGAGTCCCGCACGGCTTCCGCGTACAATTCCGAATAGAGCTTCACGCAAGCCTTCCATGGGAGCTTGCCTGGCTCGCAGCCCCCGGCCGCAGCGAACGCGTCAAAGCTGCGCTGGATGTCCCCTATGGCCTCCTCGAACGCCGAAACGCACTTTTCCTTGATGACGCCCATGATCTCGCCGACGGATTTCCGGAGGAACATGACGTTCATGTAGCCGCTCGCCGCGAGCGGCAGCGACACGTCGTAGATCTTTTTCACGTCCTTCTGGTACAGGAACGTCGGCGCAGGCGACACGACGCCCTCCGCGCTGTCGATCAAGTCGGGGATCACGTCGAGTTTCTCGACGATCTTGGAGATGACTTTTATGGGATTGAGGCCGTCGTAAACCATTCCGGCGTGCGAGAGTTTCCCCTTGACGTAAAAAAGCGGCATTATTTTCCCTATGGAGCCGGTAAAAATCCCCGCCTTGCGGGTCCCAGGGATCCTCTCGGTCGGCTCGGCGTTCAGGGCGAGCACGTAGCGAAGCCCGTGTCCGCCCTTGAGCTGTTTCAGAAGGCGCGGCGCGGCTCTCCCGCCGGCGGATATGTTCTCCTCGTCCGGCAGCCCTATCAGGAGTATATTGCCCCGGAGCGGCGCCGACTCCGCCATTTTGGCGTACCGTTCCGTCAGCGCCATCTGTATCGCCGCGCCGCCCTTCATGTCAGCCACGCCCCTGCCGAAGATCCACTGCCCGCTCTTCAAGTCGTCCGAGGATTCCTCGTCGAGCGCGGCGCGGCCCTCGCGGAGAGCCGCCATCAGCCCGTCCGGCTCAGTGGCGAGGCCGCTCAGCGCCCTGTAGTCATCCGTGTCCACCACGTCGTAGTGATGAAGCAGCACCACTGTGGCATCCCCCTCGCCCTTGACGAGACACCACGGGATCGACCGGTTGAAGTGATCCCCGGGGATCTCGTAAAAGCCGGACTGCTCTTTTCTGTCCCTGAAATACCCCATGGAGGAGAACCAGCCCTTGTAAAACGCCTCCGCGTCCTTCTCCCGTATCGTCCCGGTGCTGGTGTAAATCCGTACAAAGCCGAACGTCAGCGTCTCTATGCGCGCCTTCAATTCGTCGTCAATCACCATGATAAAACCCTCACACCTTCCGTCAGTATGATCTTGACACGCAACGAACGTTTGGTGCGGATTTACCGGCAATGCAAGAGATTGCCGAACGAGGCAAGCGCACCACAGTACCGGCTAAGACGCGCCGAACAAACGTTTTGCGGTTTCTTGACAAAATATCTCTGCTATTATAACATCTGCAAAGATTTAATATTTTCCTATAAGTTTAATATGTCTTTAATGTCACGACGTCATCCGTTGAATGATGGCGTTTATCGTCCGGGAAGAGGTGAACATATGGCGACTGTCGACTACAAGGCCCTTAAAAACGGCGGTTTCATGCGCCAGAAGCAGAAGGGCTGCTTTTCCCTGCGCCTCAAGGTGGTCGGAGGGAACCTCACGGCGGCTCAGTTGGCCACGATAGCCAGTGTCGCTGAGAAATTCGGCGCGGGTCGCGTGCACCTGACTTCACGGCAGGGCGTGGAAATACCGTTCATAAAGCTAGAGGACATAGACGCGGTGAAGTCCGAGCTGCTAGACGGAGGGGTGTTTACAGGGGTGTGCGGCCCCAGGGTGCGCACCGTCACGGCTTGCCAGGGCAGCGACATCTGCCCGAGCGGGTGCATTGCGACCTACCCGCTCGCGGTCGAAATCTCCGAGAGGTACTTCGGCAGGGAACTGCCCCACAAGTTCAAATTCGGCGTCACCGGCTGCCAGAACAACTGCCTCAAGGCGGAGGAGAACGACCTGGGGATCAAGGGCGGCTACCTCATAAAGCAGGAGAAAAGCCTGTGTACGCTCTGCGGCGTGTGCGTCAAGGCGTGCCGCAGGGGCGCGATAAAGATATCGGACGGTTCCCTCGAACTGACAGAGGCGTCCTGCAACTACTGCGGGAGATGCGTCAAGTCCTGCCCGTCCGAGGCTTGGCAAGGAGAGCCCGGCTATATAGTTTCATTTGGCGGCACTTTCGGGAACCAGATCGCCAAGGGCAAGGAGCTGGCGCCGATCACGGCTGACAAGGCGGCCCTCTTCAGGCTGGCGGACGCGGCGGTCGACTTTTTCGCCGGACACGCCAACCCAGGGGAGCGTTTCCGCGCCGCCATCGACCGTGTCGGGTGGGATGACTTTGCAGACACTGTTGCTAAGGCATACGAGAATGGATAATACGGCATCCGGCTTCGACATTGACTTAGCGGTCGACATAACCGACGTGGTATGCCCCGTCACTTTCGTCAGGACAAAGGTCGCGCTGGAGGACCTGGAGGACGGCCAGGTCGCCTCCATACGCATGAACGACGGCGAACCCGTGCAAAACGTCCCGCGCAGCGTCAAGGATGAGGGACACAAGATATTGAAACTGATTGACAACGGGGACGGCACGTACAGCCTGATCGTGAGGAAGGCCGGCTGACGGCGGGGGGGAGATGCTATGGACATAACGGTGTCAGGGGTCAAAAAGGAGTACCCGGAAGGGCTGACGGTACAGTCGCTCATTGAGGCTGAAAGGGTGGAGACGCCCATGTACGTCACCGTCTCGGTGAACGAGGGGTTCGTAAAAAATACGGATCTGTCGGACACGGTACTGAGGGACGGCGACAGCGTCGAGTTCCTGTACTTTATGGGCGGAGGGAAATGATGTCCTTCTCAAACGAACAGATGGAGCGCTACTCCAGGCATATCATCCTGCGCGAGGTCGGCGTGAAGGGGCAGGCCAGGCTGCTCGCGGGGCGCGTCCTGATAATCGGCGCGGGAGGGCTCGGCGCCCCCGCCGCTATGTACCTCGCCGCCGCCGGAGTCGGCGTCCTAGGGATCGCTGACGCGGACGCGGTCGAACTCTCCAACCTCCAGAGGCAGGTCATCCACGGCACCCCTGACATAGGGAAGCCAAAAACGGAGTCCGCCCGCGAGACGATGGAGCGCATCAACCCCGAGATAAAGGTCAACGCATACCAGACATACGTCTCCGCGGGCAACGTGATGGACCTGATAGCGGATTACGACTTCGTAATCGACGGGACGGACAATTTCGCCGCGAAGTTCCTCATCAACGACGCTTGCGTCATAGCCCGGAAGCCATTTTCCCACGCCGGAATAATCCGTTTCCAGGGCCAGCTCATTACCTACGTCCCGGGAGAGGGGCCGTGCTACCGCTGCATCTTCGAGTCGCCGCCTCCACCGGACGCGGTGCCGACTTGCAGCCAGGCCGGGGTCATCGGGGCCATGGGCGGCGTTATCGGCAGCCTCCAGGCGATGGAGGCGGTCAAATTCATAACGGGCGCAGGGCAATTGCTTACGGGTGCACTGCTCACCTACGACGCGCTCAAGATGGAATTCAGAAAAATACGGCTCACGAGGAGGGAGGACTGTCCTGTCTGCGGAGGCCGCCC
>JAISFV010000052.1 GCA_031263445.1 Synergistaceae bacterium
ATTGCGAGAACTAACCGCGTGACAAGGTACATTACACTAGATTGCAACATAATAGTATAAAAGACCCATCGCCGTCAAATTCATGACACGGAACCACATACGGAATCTCGGGGCAACGCACTGGGTTTTACCCTGCGATTTCAGTAAGGTCTTGACTAGACAGTTTAGCTGGTTTTCTTATTATGACTATCGGGTTGTTTCAAGAAGACGCGAAGGCTTTTCAGCCCGCTGCACGAACCGTACCGCGGCAAAAGTACGTCCATGCCGCCCGTCCAGTTTTCCGCCGGGCGCCGGTTCGCTGCGCCCGCTCGAAAAACCTTCGCGTTTTGAGTAAACTTGACAGTCATATAAAAAGATTTCTGAGCGTCACCGTGAAAGGTCAGGTTTCAACTTTAGGTGCTTAACGATAAACCTGTCTCCTTAACTTGGAATAAAAATGCTGAAAGTCGTGCCTATTTTGAGTTCGCTCTTTAATTCTATGCGTCCGCCGTGGAGTTCAACGATTCTTTTGGCGATGGACAGCCCGAGGCCATTGCCTCCCAATGAGCGGTCGCGGGCCTTGTCCGTCTTATAGAAACGCTCGAATACGCGTATCTGATCCTCGGGGGCGATGCCGGCGCCGTTGTCGGAAATGTGACAGCAGATCTCCTCCCCCTTCTGATGCAGGGCGATCATAATTTCACCGCCGGGCGGAGTGAATTTTACGGCGTTATGGAGCAGATTTATCCAAACCTCCGACATTAGCGACTCGTCGGCGAACAGGGTCAGTCCGTCCAGTTCCGCGTTCATGCCCAGGTTTTTTGCCCTCCATTGCGGCTCCAGCGTGAGCGCGATGTTTTCTATCTGCCGGTCGAGCCTGTACTCGTTTTTTGAAAGAGGGGAGTCGTTCGATTCAAGGGAGGAGAGCCGGAGCAGGTTGTCACTGAGGCTTGACATCCGCCCGCTCTCCGTTTCGATGATCTCAATATAATGATTCTTACGCTCTGGGCTGAGATCGTCGTTTTTTAGCAGAGCCGCAAAGCCTTGGATAGAAGTGAGGGGAGACTGGATTTCGTGTGAGATGTCGGAGATGAAGTCCTGTCTCATCTTCTCCATAGAATCTAGGTCGCGGGCCATTTTGTTAATGCTTTCCACGAGACTGTCAAACGGGCCGTAGTGTCCGGACGGCATGAATACGTCGAACTCCCCCCGTGATAATTTTTCAAAGACGTTCACGGCGTCGTCTAGAAGCCGTCTCCTCCCGTCAAAGGTATGCAAGGCTGCGTGTATTGGCACTGATAGCACAAAAAACAGCGTTATGCCGGCCAGGCCTGAGATGACATGCCCCCACGCGCCGGCAGGGAAACCGGCGCCCCTGAAGACAATCGTCATGAGGCCGTAGGCGGACGCAAAGGATCCGCCCATCAAGGCTAGCATCAATGTCACGAGAAAGGCTGCGACCGTTAACTTGAAATACCGATGCTGTCTCATTAAATTGCCTCCAATCTATAACCAAGGCCGCGGATCGTCGTGATCTTAAAACCGCACAGTTCTGCTGGAAACCTCTCCCTCAGTCTGCTTATGTGGACATCGAGCGTCCTTTCGTTGCCCTCGAAGCCGGGTCCCCAGATATCCTCGATGAGCCTGTTCCGGGAAATTGTTTTGCCGGGGTATCCAGCCAGCTTGAATAACAGCTCGAATTCCTTCATTGGAATGTCCCTGCACTTTCCGTCTGATGCGACGCAATAACGGTTTCTGTCTATAGTGACGCTGCCGACCTGAATTACCTGAGAAGTTTCTGCCTTAGAGCGCCGCAAAAGAGCCCTTACCCGTAGGACGAGTTCGCTTCCGTCGAAGGGTTTAGTCAGGTAATCGTCCGCCCCGAGCTCGAACCCTCTGATCTTATGCTGCAGATCCCCCTTCGCGGTCAGTATCAGAGAGGGAAGGTTTTCATAGTATTGCCTGAGATGCCCGCATAATTCGTAACCGTCCATTTTCGGCATCATGATGTCGATTATGACCAGATCAGGGTTTTCGGACTCAAGTTTTTGAAGGGCGTCCACTCCGTCGATCGCCTCACAGACCTCGAATCCGTTGTTGCAGAGCAGCGTGCAGATAAGTTCACGGATATTGTCGTCGTCATCCACGATCATGACCTTGCTCATCGGGTATCGCCCCCAGATCGTCTCGAACGAGAAAAGCATATATCTCGAATGTAAATTGAATTTAAATGGCGCGTGCGGCATTCATGCCCGTTTGCGGGCGAGTGCCTGTGATTTGCGCTCTTACCGGTGAACCGCGTCGATTATGTATGAGGCACGGGGAAAAATCAACAGAAACCCGGCAAATGGCGATACAATAGGGCGCGTGTCAGTTGATTGCCGGAACGGGGGTTTTTGCATGAATGAGATCATTATTATAATATCGCTCCTGGCCTTGACGGCTCTGCTTTCGGCAATAGGCGTCTGGCTCGGTTTTTCCGGCAGGAGGGGCGACCTGCCGCGCGAGCTCGCCGGACGCTTCGTAAAGCTAGACACGGCGATTTCGTGGCTGGATTCGCTGATACGGGATGAATTCGGGCGCAACCGCGACGAGAGCCAGCGGTCGTTCAAGGAGAACCGCGAAGAATTGAACAACGCGTTTAAGGCGCTGGGCGACACGCTGACTCAGAACGTGACGAACCTCTCCTCCACCCAGAAATGGCAGTTCGACACATTCTCGAAACAGTTGGGCGAGCTGGTCAGGTCGTTCGAGGAAAAAACGGACAAATTACAGAGCCAGTCAGAGCGGTCGTTCAAAGAAAGCCGGGACGAGCAGGCCAGGTCGCTGAAATCGTTCGAGGATCAATTTTCCATGAACGTAAAGGATTTTAACGAGCTACAGCACCAGAAATTCGACGACCTCATGAGAAGGCACGACCATGACAGGCAGGTCACGGAGGACAAGCTGCGCGAGATAAGGGAGACAGTCGAGGGGCGTCTCAAGACGCTGCAAGAGGGAAACGACAGGAAGCTGGAGGAGATGCGGAAGGTCGTGGACGAAAAGTTGCAGGAGACGGTGGAAAAGCGCTTCAACGAGTCGTTCCGGCTCATCAGCAACCAACTGGAGCAGGTGCATAAGGGGCTGGGCGAGATGCAGACGCTGGCCTCCGGCGTGGGCGACTTGAAGAAGGTGCTGACGAACGTGAAGACGCGCGGCAACCTCGGGGAAATACAGCTCGGCGCCATTCTGGATCAAATACTCTCCAGGGAGCAGTACGAGCAGAACGTGTCGGTGCGGGAGAACAGCCAGGAGCGGGTGGAGTTCGCCATCAAGCTGCCGGGCAGGGCCCTGGACGACAAGCCTCTCCTGCTGCCCATAGACTCGAAGTTCCCGAACGAGGATTACCAGCGCCTGATCGAGGCTTACGACAATATGGCGGGCATGAGCGCCAAAGACGTGGAGGCCGTTTCGAAGCAGTTCGAAAGCTCCGTAAAAAAGAACGCGAAGGATATCCGCGACAAATATATCGAGCCGCCCGTAACCACGGATTTCGCCATCATGTTCGTGCCGAGCGAGGGCCTTTACGCCGAAATCCTCCGCAGGACCGGGCTTTTCGAAGCGCTCCAGCGGGATTTCAAAGTGACCGTAGTAGGCCCCGCCAACCTGGTCGCCTTTTTGAACAGCCTGCAGATGGGTTTCAGGACGCTCGCCATCGAAAAGCGGTCGAGCGAGGTGTGGGAGATCCTGGGCGCGGTGAAGACGCAGTTCGGGACGTTCGGCGAGATCCTCAGCAAGACGAAAAAGAAGCTGCAGGAGGCTACAAACGCGATAGACAGAGCCGGCGTCCGTTCCAGGGCCATAGAGAAGAAGCTGCGCGCCGTGCAGAAACTGCCGCCCGGCCAGGCGGTCAAAATGTTAGGAGACGCCTCGGACGGCGACGACGATGACGAAACCCGAGAAGAAGGGGACGATGCATAAACAATCTCTATACTAAAAAGAGGTGGCAGCTATGGCATCAAGAGAATTGGCACTTGGCGATTCTTATTACTTTTTAGCTTATAAATTTCTGATAATTTGGGCGTTTATTTTTTCTTCTTCTCCGACTGATAATCGCACCTCGCCG
>JAISFV010000165.1 GCA_031263445.1 Synergistaceae bacterium
GCCTTTGGCTTTACCAGAAAGGAGCGCGAGGTTATGAATCTCCTCGCGTCGGGCGCAGCGACCGCTGAAATCGCGCGGCGGATGTTTATCTCGGAGAGGACGGTCAATTTCCACATCGGCTCCATGCTGCGGAAAACCGGAAGCAAGAACCGCGTCGAGCTGGTCGCGAGGATGATAAACAAGGGCGCGTGAGCGGAGGTTGCCAATAAAACCAGCGCCTGAATCCTGATTTCAAGCCAAAGATGCATCGGTTCGGCTTGAAATCAGGATGAGGGGCCGGGCTGTGAACATTTTAAGTGATGCCGAGATAAGCGCGCTGGATATCTTCACTGGCAAGAAGTTCCCGCGCGGAGCCTTCGACCGCAATCATCCCGTCTTCCAGCACATAGCCGCGGTCCACTATCTGGAGCGTCAAATGGACGTTCTGCTCGACCAAAAGGATTGTAACGCCTTCGCCGGTGAGCCCCTTGAGCGTTTCAAAAACACTGAGAACGACGAGCGGCGCCAGGCCTAAAGACGGCTCGTCGATCAGCATCATTTTCGGGTCGGACATCAGGCCTCTCGCGATGGCGAGCATCTTCCGTTCCCCGCCGGAGAGCGTTCCGGCAGGTTGCCTCAGCCGCTCACTCAGGCGGGGGAAGAGCGTCAGCGCCTTTTCAAACAGCAGGCGCTTGCGCGGTTTATCGCGTACCAAATAAGCCCCCATCATCAGGTTTTCTCTGACGCTCATGCCCGAAAACAGGCAGCCGTCGTCGGTAATGAAACTTATGCCCGACCCTGTAATCTGCTGTACGGTAAGTTTGTCTATCTTCCGGTCCATAAATTCTATCGAACCCTGGGCAGGGCGAACAAGCCCGGCTATAGTTCTAAGCGTCGTCGTCTTGCCAGCGCCGTTTGAACCCAAAAGCGCCACAAACTCACCCTTCCGGATTGTCATTGATATATTGTTCAAAACCGCCAGTTTACCGTAGCCTGCGCCAATATTCTTTAATGTCAGCACGCTTTCTCTCCCCCGTCGCGATCAATGCACGTTTGTCTCTCCCAGATAAGCCTCGACAACCTGCGGGTTGTTTTGGATCTCTTCCGGCGTCCCGTCGGCTATCTTCGCTCCGAAGACCAATACAGCTATGCGGTCGCAGCAACCCAGAATGAACTTCATCACATGTTCGATGCAGATAATCGTGACGCCGCTGTCGCGGATGCGCTTGATAAGGGCGATAAAATCCGGCAACTCCCCCGGAGTCAGGCCAGCCGCGACTTCGTCCAGGAGCAGCAGTTTGCATCCGGTCGCGAGCGCCCGAGCCAGTTCGAGGCGTTTCAACTGTATCGTGTTGAAGTTCTCCGCCGTAATATCCGGCGACAAGGGAAACTCGACAAAGTCCAAAAGTTCTTTTACTCTGTCGTTTACATTATGATATTTACCGGAGCCGAACGTGGCGCCCACCTTGACGTTATCAAAGGCGGTCATTTTGGGGAAACCGCGCACGATTTGAAAAGTGCGCGACATGCCAAGACCGCACATCTTATAGGATGGGTATCCCGTCACGTCCCGGTCCCAAAAGAAGACCCTGCCTTTTTCCGGGCTGTAGTAGCCGGAAATGCAGTTGAGAAAAGTCGTCTTGCCAGCGCCGTTAGGCCCGATAATCCCGAAGATTTCGCCTTCATTGACCGATATCGAAACATCCTTGACAGCAACCAGGCCGCCAAAACGTTTTTCCACGCCTTCTGTTCTCAATATCATGCCGTCATTGCCGCCTCCTTATGCTCCGTATGCGTTTCTTACTTTACAAAGACTATTGCGGCTGCTGGAATTTCGCGTTCGCCTGCGAGGCCGGCCAGACGACATTGATAACAGGCCCCATAAACTGTAGGACGGGGAACGTATAGTAACCCTCGCCGACCACCGGACTGGGGGCGGAATCAGCGGTAAATTTGTAGCAATCAATCACAATGCCGTCGGTATAGGTGATCTCACCTTTGAGCAGCACCTCCTGAGCGAATTTATACAGGGTTTCGCTGTCAAGCGCGCCGTATTTCGCGATTGCGCCTTCGCAGCACTTGATGAAGAAATGCGTATAGTCATAGACGTGGCCGCCGTTGAAGGGGGACGGCGCGTAGCCGTACTTTGCCTTGAAAGCGTCTTCGAAAGTTTTGCTCTTTTCCGTCCAGGCCGGACGGCTGTCGAGGACGCCATTCACGGCGTCGCCCGTCAACTCGTAATAATCCGCGTTCTCGCTCAGCGCGTCGCAGATGATAACGGCGTTGATGCCCAGTTCCCTCGCCTGCTTGATAAAGGAGGCGGCTGAAGCGGGGGAACTGATGGCTCCGCCGATCACCGACGGGTTGGAGGCTTTGATCTTGGAGATCTGCGCGAAAAAGTCCGTCGTCCCCATGACGAAATAGTCTTCGTAAACTTTGGACCACCCCGCGGCAACGAAGGAATCGCGAATGGCGTCGCCGATGCTGCGTCCAAAGTCAGTGTCGTCTCCGATGATCGCGACATTCCTGTTGGCAGCCTGGAAAGATCCATTTTCTATCGCTTCCGAAATTACGCTGATATAGGAATTGGCGGCGAGCAATTCGGGCTTCGCGCTGCCTTTGGCGATGAAGTAACTGTATTTTTCCGGATTGCTCCGCCATTTTTCATCGAGCGTACCGGCGGACGCGCCGTGGCCGAAATAATAGGGGATTTTATACTTAGCTACGACGTCCATGAGCGACATGACGACAGAGCTGTTCCAACTCAGCGTCACTACCTGCGCCCCATCCCTGATAATGGCCCGTTCAAGCGCAAGCGCGCCTCTCTCCGGGTCGGTGGTTACGTCAACCCACAGCGGCTCGATCGTATAATCGCCGACCTTGTAACCCGCTTCTTCCCAGGCCATGTTCGCCGCGTCCTTCATCTCGGTGCCCGCCTTGGCGGATTCTCCGGTCAAAGGGCTGGCGAACGCTATTTTCAAAACCTTCTTTCCCTCCGCCGGATAGCCCGCTCCGGCAGCACCCAACACTATTAACAGACACACAGACAGCAACGCTACGATCCTGTTACGATTCTTCACTTCTTCCTTCCTCCTTTGAGTATGTTGTATTTGCCCATAAAGA
>JAISFV010000197.1 GCA_031263445.1 Synergistaceae bacterium
CCGTGTGCTGATATTCAGTCATCTCTTTCACCTCGCACACAGCATACCAAATTCAAAATCTCGCTGGAAGCTCACCGGCTAAAGCCGGTGGATTTTAACCTGGCATTTGGAATTAAAAATTTACAAACAATTTACGGAAAACTACCCGCCGTCACCCTTCTCTAGTCACAGGTTTTCAGGGTTGAACGGATACTTCCCGAATTCCCAAAGTGCGTCGAACAGGGCGACCAAATTTTCGTGCGGCGTGTTCAGCGGCAGCCCACAGCCGAACGAGGGCGTATACCCTCCTAAAGCCCGCGAACCCTTCTTCAGGCAATTGCGGAGATCCTCTCTCACGTCTTTAGAGGTGCCCGACAGCATAGTTTCCGTAGGGTTGACGTTGCCGGTCACGACAGCGTCCGTCCCTACCTGGCTCACGACATAATCGAGATCCATCATGTTGTCCACGCTGATAGAGCCGGCGCCGGTCTCGACCATGTCGCGCAATATACGGTTCGTATCGCCGCAGATGTGACACTGTGGTTTACGTCCGGCTACCCGTGTCATCGCGTTGAAAAGTTTTTTTTCATAAGGCTTGGCGAATTTCCTATATTGTTCCGGGCTGATCAGAGTGCCTGAGGCTACGGGATCCGTTATGCCAAAGCTGCTCACCCCGTATCCCTCAAGCGAATTTACGACGGATATCTGAACCTCCGTTATCTTACCGACAAGTTTAAGGACGTATTCCGGTTCCTTGAGGAGTTTTCGCATGAGTTTCTCCGTGCCTATGACTCTCCCGGCCACCGAGAAAGGGCCGCCTACTGACACTGAAACGGGGGCTTCCGCGCCGACCGCCTCCAATAGCCCGTCCAACACCTGCCAGAAGCGTTTCATCTTCGGGTGGCTCTTGGGGTCGTCTATCCCAAGGGCATCGATATCCGCTTCACTGAGTTCCAGCGTATCTCTGATGTACGGCGTGCTGTAAGGCGGGTATATCACCGTCGCGCCGACCAGTTCTTGGATAGGGATGGTCGTGCCGACCGAATCTAACCCATAGGTTTTGTAAGCCGTTAACGTCGCTTTTAACTGCTTCTCCGGGTCGCAATGGAACTCGGCCATGTTGCTCCCGATCACCCTTGAAGCGGCGTCCCCCAAGGCGAAGCCGTGAGGGATACGGTCGTATGGCCTGTTTTCCGCGAAAGCATTGCGCCTCTCCTTTGGAGTCATCGTCTCCCTCGAATGTCCTACCGCCACTCCCGCTACCATCTTATGACCCCCTTTTGCCATGCTAGAAATCGATCTCTCACTTTGAATATCAATGTAATGACGGATGAAAAAGTGATCAATATCAGTATGATGCTCGCGAAAACCTTGTTGTACTCCGCCCATGCCGTAGACGAGGTTATGTACCAGCCCAGTCCCGCCTTTACTCCCAGCATCTCCGCGCTGATCAGCGTCACGCACGCCACGCCCATCCCTTGGAAAAGGCCTAGGAAGACGTTGGGCAGCGAGGCAGGGATCGCCACATTGAATACGAGGAACTTTTCATCGGCACCAAGCGTGCGCGCGACCTCGAAGTATGCGTTGCGGACTCCCAGTATCCCTGACGAAGTCATGAGGGTCACAGGGAACCATACGGAGAGCCCCACAAGAAAGACGCTCCCGCTGAACGTGGTAGGGGACAGCATCATGACGATCGGTATCCATACGACGGAAGGCACGGGGCCGATCATACGGACGACAGGCATCAGCCAGAACTCCACTGGCCTGAACCACCCTATCAGCACGCCAAATATCAACCCTACGGCCGATCCGAAAACGTAACCGAAAAAGAGTAGCCGTAGCGAATAGACAACGCTCAACCCTAGCAGCCGCCAGTCCGTCAAGAACACGTTCAGTATGCGGTCAGGCCAGGGGAAATAAGGCATCGGAAGGTATCCCGTCTTGAGGGTGGCGTAATCCCACAAAGCAAGGGCCAGTGTCGCGACGAACGCCTTGGGGGCGATCTTGTCGATCACGTCGCCCCTCTCCTTAGGGTCACGCAACGCAAGGGACAGCATGGCCAGATAAACCAGCAGCCCGCCCCCCACGACCGTGGGATAAACCATCGTAGGCGCAATTAAACTTACGTTCGGCGCAAGGAAATAGTTCAGATAAATTATTATCACGCCAACTACTGGCAATGACGCTTTGACCACTCTCCGCACGTTGATTTCACCGACTCTCGCTTTTCAATTGGTCAATTTAGTCTTCTATTCCGTCGAAGATGACGAACGACCGGTCAAGTACTTTTTGCAAGTCAACGTTTTGGTCGATTATGCCAGCCTTCTGATAGTCGCGGAAAGAGTTCTCGAATGACCTCACGGCCGATTCTGTGCCTGGGATATACGGATAAGTCTTCGCCACGGCGATGTTGTTTTCGAGCGTCCCGCTCAGGTATTGTTTTTTGAAAACGTAACGTATGACCTCTTCGACGTGGCTTTGGGTGTATATGGTGGCATCATAGATGACTTTTGTGAAGAGTCTGGCCGCGTCAGGGTAGTCCCTGATGAATTTCGGGTTCATAGCCAAGAGGCAGCAGACCTCGTCCTTGAGTTCTTCGGCGGTGGCCATGCTGTGTATATATTTCCACTCGCCATTGCTGACGCGCTCTACCGATGTCGTGTCTCCTACGGAGATCGCAGCGACTTCTCCTTTGTCCAGCGCGACGCCTAGCGCGCCCGTTTCAAAAGCCCTCCACTCGACATCCTTAGTAGGATCCACCCCGGCCGCGATAAAAGCCCTGATCGCGTAATTATGTCCGCCGGCGCCAAACGGTTGCTGCACACCAACTATTTTTCCCTTTAAATCGGCCAAAGTCTTGTATGGCTCGTCTGATTTGATGACGATGCTGCTGCACCCTTGATGCATCCCAAGCGTGAATCGCAGATCAAGGCCCTGTTCGACCGGCTTTAACCACGTTTGCAGTATCCCCTCCGTCACGTCCAGCTTGCCAGAAGCTATGCCGTCCCGCGCTATCGCGTTGTCCACGCGGATAAGGTCGATTTTAAAACCGTTCTTTTCGTACAGCCCCAGCAACTCGGCCGCGTAAATATACGCTTCGCAGGCTGAGCCGAAGTAGCCGACCTGTATTGGCCGCTCCGGCATTTTTACCGTAGCGGCGCAAATCGAAGGGACTGAGGCAATCATCAATAACCCTGTCAACGTTAAAATCAAAGCTACCCGCTTGAAAAGTTTCATCTATAACCTCCCATGTCCTCGTAAATAAACGACTGTTTTTAAGACGATGCCACTTTTTCCCCCACCAGCCCTCTGATCAACCGAACCGCCTCCATGGCGTTTGGGGAGTACCCGTCAGCACCGATCCGGTTGGCATAATTCTGCGAGATTGGGCCACCGCCTACGATGACCTTGAAATTTCCACGAACGCCCCTTTCGTTCAAAATGTCGATCACCCTTTGCATCCCAGTCATCGTGGTCGTCATCAAGGTGGAGATCGCGATGATGTCAGCGTTGTTTTCCAACGCCGCGTCGACAAATTTCTGCGGCGGGACGTCACGCCCTATGTCATAAACTTCAAACCCTCCCGCGTCGATCATCGTCTTTACGAGGTTTTTCCCGATATCATGCGTGTCCCCCTCGATCACGCCGATTACGACCTTTATTTTTTCTCCGACTATCCCGTCGACATGGATATGCGGTTTCAGGACATCCACGCCGGCGTTCAGCGCGTCGGAACACAATAAAAGTTCAGGGATGAAGTAAGTGCCTTTCTCAAACTCGTCCCCGGCGCGCTGCATCCCGAGCGAAAGGCCTCTGTCGATAGCCTCGAAAGCATCGATGCCCTCTTCTACAACCTGATGCGCCAATTTCGCCGATCTCTCTTCTTCCATCTCAAATACGGAATCAGAAAGCCCTTGGATAATCTCCTCCTTCATCGCTCTCCCTCTTTTCATGATGGATTTCTATGTATATTATTCCTATATATTTTATATGATTTAATTTTTTAATAATATCACTCCGCTAGATATATGTCAATCGCCCCGTGTTTTCCTGAAATCGCGGGAGAATTCTTGGTGTCGGCCAAAGCCCGGAGGGGATCGGCACCTCTGCGGGGCGTGATAGCGTCATCGGCATCGATTTTTCCCGTGATTCGATGGAAACGTCATGCCCCTTGACAGACGAGCGGCCCATCCATATAATATCTAAATTCATATATAAATAGTATGTTATAAGCAGGGGGCGTTATTGGATGGCAGGAAAACTCAAACAGATTGCGATCTACGGGAAAGGGGGCATCGGGAAATCGACGACGACATCGAATCTGAGTGCCGCCCTGTCGGTGATGGGGTTCAAAGTCATGCAGTTCGGCTGTGACCCGAAGAGCGACTCGACGAACACCCTGCGCGCGGGGCAGTATATCCCGACCGTGCTGGACACGCTCCGCGAGCGGTCTTCGGTCAAGGCCAGCGACGTCATCCACGAGGGGTTCAACGGCATCTACTGCGTCGAATCGGGAGGCCCGGCACCGGGCGTCGGGTGCGCGGGCAGAGGAATAATCACTGCGGTGGAGCTGTTCAAGCAGCAAAAAGTGTTCGAGGAGCTGGATCTAGATTTCGTTATTTACGACGTGCTGGGCGACGTGGTCTGCGGCGGGTTTGCCATGCCTATCCGGGAAGGGATAGCCGAACACGTGTTCACCGTCTCCTCATCTGACTTCATGAGCATTTACGCGTCGAACAACCTGTTCAAGGGGATAAAAAAATATTCGAACTCCGGCGGGGCGCTCCTAGGGGGCGTGATCGCGAACTCGATCAACGCGGGGTATTCGAGGGATATCATCGACGACTTCGTCTCGCGGACGAAAACGCGCGTCGTGGAGTACATACCGCGATCCATAACGGTGACGCAGTCCGAGCTAAAGGGGAAGACGACCGTTGAGGCCGCCCCCGATTCCGCCCAGGCGAAGATCTATCTGCGCCTTGCCGAGAAGATAGCGGTCCACGAGGTGTCCGAGACGCCGTCGCCGCTTGAGGTTCACGAGCTGCAGGGATGGGCGGCGGAGTGGTCGGATCAGATCCTGGCGCTTGAGAGCGGGGTCGTGAGCGGCGGCGTCAAGGCCGGCATCTAAGGGAGGTATCGCTATGGTCAAAGCGGCAAAGAGCCTGACGGATCTCATCGGAAACACGCCCCTTTTGCAGCCGTCGCGCTTTACGGATGGTCACACACTTCACGCGTCGCTTTATTTCAAGCTCGAATATTTCAACCCGGCGGGGAGCGTGAAGGATCGCATCGCGTTCAGCATGATCACGGACGCCGAGGAGAAGGGAGTATTGCACCCTGATTCCGTCATCATAGAGCCGACGAGCGGAAACACTGGGGTGGGCATAGCGTTCGTCGCGGCGGCGCGCGGCTACAGGGTGATACTCACCATGCCAGAGACGATGAGCGCGGAGCGCAGGACGCTCGTTAAGGCGCTCGGCGCGCAACTTGTGCTGACCCCTGGCTCGGACGGCATGAAGGGGGCTGTCAGGAAGGCGGAAGAACTGGCCGCGCAGATACCAGGCGGCGTGATCCTCCAGCAGTTCGAGAACCCGTCGAACCCGGCCATCCACTATGAAGCGACGGCGGAGGAGATATGGGCGGACACGGACGGCGCGGTGGACATATTCGTCGCCGGCGTCGGCACGGGCGGCACAGTGACGGGTGTCGGGCAGAACCTGAAGGGCAGAAAGCCTGGCGTCCGGATCGTGGCCGTCGAGCCTTTCGAGTCCCCGGTGCTTTCGGGCGGGCAACCCGGCCCGCACAAGATACAGGGCATCGGCGCCGGCTTCGTGCCGAAAGTCTACGACACGAGTATTGCCGACGAAATCTACAAGGTATGGTCCCAGGAGGCTATCGACGCGTCCCGCAAGCTGGGGCGCAGCGAGGGGTTGCTCGTCGGCATCTCGTCCGGTGCTGCCGCGTTCGCCGCGCTCCAGGTCGCCAAGCGCCCGGAAAACGGCGGTAAGGTCATCGTGGCCCTCCTGCCCGACACGGGGGAGAGGTATCTGTCAACGCCACTGTATCAGTACGAGGGCAATTGAGGAGGTTTTTTATTTGATGACATTTGTTGAAAGGCCGCGTTCCGCCTGCGCCCTCGCGGGGGCGCTCTCCGCCATCAGCGCCCTGCCGGGGGTGATCCCGATCGTCCATACCTCCATGGGGTGCGGAGGCAACCTGAGCGGCATGAACTCTTTCGGTGCCGGCTACTGGGGGGCGGGTTACTGCGGGGGCGGATCCATACCGACGAGCGCCATCACTGAAACGGAGATAGTCTTCGGCGGCAACGAGAGACTGCGGGAGGAAATCGAATCGACGCTGGAGCTGATCGACGGGCAGCTCTACGTCGTCGTCACCGGCTGCATGACGGAGATGATAGGGGACGACACCAGGGGCGTGACGAACGATTTCACGGACGACGGCAAGCCGGTAATCGCGCTGAGTACACCCAGCTTCAAGGGCGATTCTTACTCCGGATATGAAATACTGCTGAACGGGATATTCAACGGATACCTGCAAAAAACCGAGAAGAAAAACCCGAAGCTGATCAACGTCTTCGGCATTATCCCCGCATATGACCCCTTTTTCAGGGGGGATCTTGAGGAGATCGCCAGGTTGATCCGCGGGCTGGGGCTCGAGGCGAACACGTTCTTCACGCCGGACCAGACGTTCGAGAACGTGAAAAGCGCGCCATCTGCGGCCCTCAATATCGTATTCTCGCGCGTGTGGGGGACAGCGTTTGCGGGCGAGTTCGAGAAAAGGCACGGTACACCGTACTGGGTAACTGACCTGCCAGTGGGGCCGGAGGCCACCGACGCGTTCCTGACGGAGCTGGCCGAGCGGGCGAAGGTGCCTAAGAGGCGAGTCAAAGCTGTGATCGACAGGGAAAACGAGATTTATTACGGCTATTTCGAGCGCACGGCGGACGTGTTCTGCGATTCGGACTTCAAATACTACGCGGTCACGGTGACAAATTCGAACTACGCTATCCCGCTCGCCCGCTACGCCCAGAACGAGCTCGGGTGGGTGGTGCTGGACGCGTTCGTGACGGATCTGCTTCACGACCATCAAAAAGATACGCTCTTAAGCGCGTTCGGGGAGAGCGGCATCGATGAGGCCGGTCTCCTGTTCGAGACCGACACCAGCGCGATAGCCCGCTCGATCACCCGTCGCCGCCCTGAGAACAGGGGCGAGCGGTACTTCGACGCTTACAGCCCTCTTTTTATCCTGGGCAGCTCCCTTGAAAAGGTGACTGCCCAGAAACGCGGGGCAGCCCAGCTTTCCGTCAGCTTCCCTGCGTTCAACCGGATGATCGTCGACAGGGGTTACGCAGGTTACAGAGGCGGCCTGCACCTCTTCGAGGACATCGTGGGTTCGCTTGTATTTCCGAAGGGATAGGAGGATGCCCATGTCTTATTACGAACAAGCCATGCCACCGGTCAGGGATCAACGACTCAAGATGGGCGACAGCTTCGCAGGGAGCGCTTGCGAGCTGCTCGAATGTGCGAAATCAGGCTGTATGTTGCAGCGTAACCGTTTCTTCTGGCAGACCGGGGCGTGTCAGATGGCGCTCACCCTCATGATGGCCGCCACCGTGGAGAGGTCTGCGATTGTCATGCACGGGCCGATAGGCTGCGGGACACAGCTCCACGCGCTCTGCGTACAGGGCAACAAGGGGAAGACCAAAAGAGGCAAACTGCCCGTCTCTCCGGTATGGCTCTCGACGAACCTGCAGGAGAGCGATGTCATAGGCGGCGGAGAGAACAAGCTCCGTCTGACCATCGAGTACATCGACAGGGAGTTCCGGCCGGAGATCATATTCGTGGTCACGACCTGCGCCCCCAATATCATCGGAGACGACGTCGAGGAGATCACCAGGAGGGTGCAGGAGTTCTCGGCGGCCCACGTCGTGAGCCTTCACTGCCCCGGTTTCAAGTCCCGCGTCGTCGCGAGCGCCTACGACGCGTTCTACCACGGGCTGCTCAGGCACCTGCCGCTTGAGCCGGAACCGTGGCGCGATTTCGTCCCCCGCCTGTCCGGCCCGCAGGGCGATTTAGGGCAGATCCAGTACGAATATATCAAGTCTAGGACAGTCAACCTGTGGAACGCGACATCCATAGGGCCAGGCGACGAGGAAGAGCTTACGCGCCTTTTGGACGCGCTCGGCTTGAAGGTGCGTGTGTTCGCGGAGTACTCGAGCGCGGACGAGTTCAGATTCGTGAGCCAGGCCGCCCTGAACATCAGCATGTGCAACGTACATGACGATTACATGCTCTCGTTCTTAAAGGAAAAATTCGGCACCCCATACATCATAGCAGGGATGCCAATAGGATTCAGCGACACCCGCAGATGGCTCAGGTCGGTCGCGGCACACTTCGACTTGGAGGACGAGGCGGAGCGGCTGGCGGACTACGAGGAGGCGAAGGCCCGGGAGGCCATAGCGCCCTTCCTGCAAAAAATCCAGGGCAAGCGTGTCCTGCTGTGCGGCGGCGTCGTGAGGGTCGGCACTGAGGCCATCTTCCTCAAGGAGCTGGGGATGGACGTTCTGACCTTCCGCGCTTATCACTACGACAACGGCGCGGAGGAAATCTACGAGCGGGTCGCCGGGGAGTTCCCGGATACCAGGATAGCCGTCAGCAACCAGCTTTTCGAGTTCTGCAATCAGATCAATAAGCTCAAGCCGGATCTCGTGATCTCGCACAACGGGACACAGGGGACGCTGGCGAAGCTCGGAGTCCCGTCCGTGCAGCTCTTTGACGTGGACAGGTCGTTTTTCGGGTACGGCGGCGTGTTCGCTCTATTGCAGCGCATAGTCTTCGCGTTCAAGAACACTCGTTACCAAAAGCGCCTGAGCGCTCACGTGAAGTTTCCATACCGCGAATCGTGGTACGGGAAGGACGCTTTTTACTATATCAAAGACTAGGGGGTTTTTTGCTATGAAAAGGCGCGCAATCGTTTTACGGTTTTTCTCAGCGGTCACTCTGCTGGCCCTGCTGCCCATTGGAGCATTCGCGGCGGGCAGCGTCGATCTCGCCAGCTTCTCCAGGTTGAGCGACGCGGAATACGAGGCGGCTTACAAGTCGGAGCCGGCGTCCGGGCGGGTCATCAACATAGGCTATGACGGGGGGCTGTGCCAGGCGTCCATCCCAATCGCCCAGACCAAGGGATTTTTCACGGCCGAGGGGCTGGAGACAAAGCTCACGCGCTCCGAATCGCCCCGTGACGCCATCGCGGGCGGCAAGATCGACACGTCCGCGGGCATGATAGCCGCGTGGCTGAAGCCCATAACGAACGGGGTGGACATAGTGTTCACCGTCGGCCTCCACACAGGATGCGCCTCCGCGATCGTGCTCGCCGACTCGGATATCAAATCATTCGGGGACGTCGAGGGCGACACCATAGCCATAAACGGCGGCATCGGGGGGGTGTACCACAATATCGCGTTCCGCTTCGTGGCTCACGATGGCTTCAAGGCGGCGGACTTTAAATGGAAGGATTTCCCGGCGGATCAGAGCCTCCTCGTGCTGCAGCGCGGCGAGGCGAAGGTCGCGGTGCTGTCCGACCAGCTCGCTGAGAAGTGGGTTCAGGAGGGTCAGGTGCGCCGCATACGTTCGCTCACGTTCGACAATGATTTCGTAAACGAATCCTGCTGCGTGATGGGCATCTCGGGCAAATTCCTCACTGAAAATCCGGTCACGAGCGAGAAGATCACCCGCGCGATCTACAAGGCGAGCCTGTGGCTGAACGAGAGCGAGGCAAACCGCCGCGAGGCGGCGCAGATACTCCTGGACGGCGGGCACATCAGCGGCACGCCGGAGTACGCCCTTTCGCTCCTGAACATGTACCGCTTTGGCATCGATAACGCGACGACGGAGAAATCGCTTTACGACTCGGTGGATGAGTACAAGGCGCTGGGCGTCCTGGACGAGAAGGTAGACCCTGACGCGCTGAAAGCCCTGATCTGGAAGCCGTTGGATCTCGACAGGATAACTAAAAAATAACGATGTCAGGCAAAACAGCCTCTCTTTCAGCCGAACCGATTTCGGCCGCAGACGGGCGGTCTCTTGAAAGCCGCGCTCCCACCCCGTGGGAGCTGCGGCAGATAGAGGCGGCACCGAAATCCAGGAACAGGATCGCGGCAGACCGCGCGACCTGCGCTCTGCCGCTGGTTCTGGCCGCAGCCGTGTTGGCGCAGTACAAGCTCACGCCAAACCTGAACGACGCCGCGACCACGGACGTTTACACCTGCTTTATCCTTTTATTGGCGTCTGCCGTGCTGGTCAAGTTCGTCATGTCGTTTTTTTCTAAAAAAACATTTGAAAAACTGCTGGAAAAGGCACCGCTCTATACCGCCGCTTTCCTTTTTTTCGCACTCTACGACTACGCGACGATCAAGACGGGGATCCTGCCGCTGCCGTATTTCCCTTGGCCGGATCGCATTCTGAACGGTATTTACGAGGACAGGGCGCTATTGCTCGACTGCATAAAAAATTCCCTGATCCTTCTGTTCTCCGGTTATTTCGCCGGCGCCGCCATAGGGCTCTTGACCGGCCTCTCGGCCGGCCTGTCGCGGCGGGTGCGGTACTGGGTCCTGCCGCTGATCCAGATACTGGGTCCGATCCCGTCGACGACGTGGCTGCCGATCATCCTGATCGTGGCCGCTTCGCTCTTTGGCGGCAGCGTCTTCCTGATTGCCCTCGGGGTGTGGTACCCGGTCACCATGACGTCGATGCAAGGCGTCCTGAACATCCCGAAGGCTAATTTCGAGGCGGCGCGCATCTTGGGCGCGGGCAAGGCCAGGCTCTTGTTCAGGGTAGCCCTGCCCGCCGCCATGCCGAACATATTCCAGGGGCTGACGCAGGGGATGAGCGTAGCCTGCACCGCGCTGATGGTGGCGGAGATGATGGGCGTGGAGTCTGGCCTCGGCTGGTATATCAACTGGCAGAGAGGCTGGGCCGAGTTCGCCAAGATGTATGGGGCGGTCATCGTCATCTGCGTGACGTTCTCCGTAGTCAACTTTTTGCTGTCGCTCGTCAAACGGCGGGTGTTGCGCTGGCAGGAGGGGTATTGGAATTGACGGCGCGGGCGGGGCATGTATCCCTGGAGAACGTGACAAAAATCTTCGCGAGGGCTGACCTGAATTCCACTCTTGTCGCCTTGGAGGGCGTGAGCATGGAGATACGTCCGGCGGAATTCGTGTCCATAGTCGGGACGTCGGGCTGCGGGAAGTCCACGCTCCTGCGCATCATTGCAGGGCTGGAGACTGCCACCTTCGGGCGCGCGTACTGCGACGGCGAGCTCATCGCGGGCACGAACCCCAAGAGAGGGCTGGTGTTCCAGGAACACTCCCTGTTCCCGTGGCTCTCCGTGCGCGAGAACATAGCGTTCGGGCTACGCGCGACGGGCAGGTATAGATCGGGCGCCGGGCTGGTGGACGCGTTGATCTCGATAGTGGGCCTCTCCGAGTTCGCGGACTCGTACCCGCATCAGCTCTCAGGAGGCATGAGGCAGAGGGTGTCGCTGGTGCGGGCGCTCGTTGTCTCACCGGACGTCCTGCTGCTGGACGAGCCGCTCGGCGCGCTAGACTCATTCACAAGGATGAACATACAGGACGAGCTGCTGAAACTCTGGAACGAGCATAAGAATACTATGATACTCATAACCCACGACGTTGACGAGGCAATATACCTCTCGCAACGCATCTATATAATGTCGCCCCGGCCCGGGAGGATCGCGGGCGAAATCCCGCTGCGGATGTCGTATCCCCGGAACCGCAGCTCGTCGGAGTTCGTCAACGTGAGGAACGAGATACTGCGGAGGCTCGATTTCGCCAAAGAGGAGCAGGAAGAATATAATTTGTGACATAGGGGGTGGGACAGATGCGAGTCGCGATCGCCACGACCGACGGCATGGTCATATCGAAGCATTTTGGGAAGACGCCCGAATTTTGCATAATAGACATCGACGAGGCGTCCTGGACATGGCAGATCACCGAGCGGAGGGAGAATTCACCGGCCTGCCGCGAGGGCGGGCATGATGCCGCTGCGTTTGAAAAGAGCATCGGCATAGTGGAGGACTGCGACGCGGTGTTCGTCTCCAAACTCGGCCCCCACGCCAAGATCGCGCTGGAGCGGCGTGGGAAACAGGTCCTTGAGGTGTTCGGCTTTATCGACGAAACCCTTGAAAAGTATATCGCCTACCTGAAAAGAAAGCGCCCGAAGCACAGGGACGTGATGACGGAACATCCCTGCTTCTCGGACGGTTCTCACGGACGGCGCGGACGGCTCCACCTCCCGGTTTGCCGTAGCTGTAACATACAGTGCAGGTTCTGCGTCAGGGCTCTGAGCAGCGGCGAGGAGCGCCCGGGCGTGTCCTGCGGGATACTGCCGGCGGACGAAGCCGTGGCGACCGTAGCGAAGGCTCTCTCGCTCTGCCCTGAGATAACTGTCGTGGGCATTGCCGGGCCTGGCGACGCCTTAGCCTCGCCCGTGGCGCTCGACGTGTTCAGTCGCGTACACGAGCAATTCCCGCATTTGATCAAGTGCCTCAGCACCAACGGCCTCGCCTTGCCAGGAAATGGCCCCGCGCTGCGCGACGCGGGCGTCAGGTCGGTAACGGTCACCGTGAACGCTGTAGACCCGCTCATTACGAGTGAGGTGATTTCTCACATAATTTACGAAGGGCAAGCCATTCGCGGGGCGGAGGCTGGCAGGCTGCTGATAGAGCGGCAGTTGACTGGTATCCGCGAGGTCACTGGCCTGGGGATGGCTGTCAAGGTCAACACGGTGCTGATACCGACGGTCAACGACAGGCACGTGGAGGACATAGCGAATGCCGTAAGGGAGGCTGGCGCGTCGATGCACAACATCATCCCGCTCATCCCCCTGCACGAGCTGTCGCACATACCCGCCCCGACCTGCGCTGAACTAAACACCGCGCGGGACACAGCGGGAAGATACCTCAAGCAGTTCCGCCACTGCCGGCACTGCCGCGCCGACGCGTGCGGCGTCCCCGGCAAGTCTGACTTCAGCGGCGAGCTCTACTCCGGCCGCATCATGGAGACGTTCTCACACGGCTAGCGGCGCGCTTCGCGTCAAATGTACGGCGAATGCTCACGCTCACCGCTGTGCTGGAGGGTCTGAAGCCGAGTTTTTATATTCGGGGCATCAAAGCTTTCATTACTGAGCCCTTCTTTCCCGAGGCTTTGCCCGATCTGTCGATGTTCAGTTTGAAACGAGAAAGGGCGTCCATAAGGGATTGAGCATAATCGCTCATAGCCTCGGACTGTTCGGCGACGTTTTGTGCGGCCTGGGCCGTTTCTTCGCTCGCATGACGGATGCTAGATATCGTATCGGCCATTTTCATCGTAGATTTGGTCGCATTGTCAATTCCCGTCGCAACTTCTTTGCTGGAAGCAGCCTGTTCCTCGGCAACGGCCGCGATATTCTGAATGGAGTCGTTGGCTTTGTTAATTTCCTTCATGGCACCGTTCAATTCCACCTGAGCCTGCTCCGCCTGGGCGATAGTTTCCACCAG
>JAISFV010000026.1 GCA_031263445.1 Synergistaceae bacterium
ATCGGGAAAGCCCGTTCCAAGAGAACGGCTGATTTATCAGGGGGTTCAATCCACATGAATAAAAAAACGCGCATAGCTTTTCTTTCTCTTTTCGTAATGCTTCTGTCCACAAAGGTCTGCTCCGCCTCCGCCGAAGGACCGAGCCTGAATTTAGCGCCGCTCTCGCCCGCGTTCGTCGAATACGCCGGCGACCCGGAGACATGGAAAGGCCTCCCGCCGTCGCCTGTTGACCTCCGCCGCCCATACGTGAAGCCGCTTTCGCCTGACAATAGGGTATCCGCGAGGGGCGCGGGATTGCCCCGGAAATTCGACCTGAGGATCCTGGGCTACGTTACCCCCGCAAAGGACCAAGGAAACGGCAACGACTGCTGGGCCTACACGGCGACTGGCTCGATGGAGTCCACATATCTCAGGAAAACCGGCAAGGCCCTCGATCTCTCGGAAAAGCATCTCTCATGGTTTGCCTATTCGTCGGGACAGAACGCGTTTACGGGAGATGCAAGCGGAGGGGGCTTCGACAATAATTCTGTCGCGCTGCTCGCCCGCTGGATCGGGCCGGTGCTGGAGAGCGCCACGAGCGGCAAATACAGGCTTTCAGAGGACGAGGCCGACTACCCTGCGATCCTGCACCTGGAAAACGCCTACTTTTTAGGGCTTGAGTTCATTGACGACGGCGATCTGTACCTCAAGCCGGACGACGACACGAAAAAACGCCTCGTGTACGAGAATGGCGCCATATCCGCAGGGATGTACTCGGGCGGCTTGAACACGAACAGCCGATATTACGACAAGCTCAACAGCGCGTGGTTCTACAACGGCGAGAAGCGCCACCCTGATCACTCCGTGCTAATAGTCGGGTGGGACGACGACTACCCGCGGACGAATTTCAGCGCCCAAAACCAGCCATACGGCGATGGCGCGTGGCTCATAAAGAACAGTTGGGGAAGCACCTTCGGCCAGAACGGATATTTTTGGATATCATACGAGGACGTGAGCTTCGTGGACGGCGTACTCTTCCTGGCCGGAGAGGCCGGCAACTACGACAAAAATTACGGCTACGACGGCCTGGGTTGGTGTATGTCGTCCGGCGTCGGGGCGGGAGAGACGGCATGGCTGTCGAACGTGTTCCGCAGCACCGAAGAGGAGAACATCGAGGCCGTGTCGTTTTACGCCACATCGAACAGGACGGCTTATGAAATTTATATTTACACGAAGCTCGCTGACGCGTCAGACCCAAGGAGCGGAACCCTCGTATCGAAAAAATCCGGCACGCTGGATCTCGCCGGTTATCACACGGTTCCTCTCCAGGAGGCCGCCGCGCCGCTCATCCCAGGCACCTCTTTTTCTGTGGTAGTCAAGGTGACGACGCCTGGGTACGCTTACCCGGCCGCCGTCGAGACGCGGATCGAGGGCTACTCCGACAACGCCATTATAGAGCCTGGCGTTAGCTTTATCTCGGCGGACGGAGACCTATGGGGCGACGCGGCGGAGAAAGGCGCGAACGTCTGCGTCAGGGCGTTCACGTCAAAGGAAAAGCCCGGAGGGGACGACGGCAAGGGCGGCGAAGACAGCAATCCAGGCGGGGAGGCCGCCAGTGGCGGCGGCTGCACAACAGGTGCAGCGCTGCTTTTAGCCCCTTTGCTCGCGGCGGTGTTTTTATGGAAAGGCCCGCTCGGCATTACGCAAAAATAATTCGTCATTCGAGGCTGCGCTATTCCGATTCTAAATCAAATTGTGTGTCATTTGATTTAGAATCGGAAAAAAATCAAATCCAACAGAGCCACGCCGCGCGTTTTGAAAATCAGCCGGCCGTCTCCCATATTTCCCATGACGGATCTGGCGTGAGCGAGAGATCCGAGCGCTCGCCCCTCATGAAAGCGCTATAGCCAGCGGCGGCTATCATCGCGGCGTTGTCCGTGCAGTGCTTGAGGGACGGTATGAAGACGTCCCACCCTTTGATCTTGCCCTCGGACGCCAGCGCGCCCCTCAGCGACGAGTTCGCCGCGACGCCGCCTGAGACGGCGATCCGCTTAATCCCTGTCTTTTTTATTGCCAGTCTCACCTTTCGCATTAGCGACTCCGTCACCGCCCTCTGGAACGAGGCGCAGATGTCGGATACGGGCAGCACGCCACCAGCCGCCCCGCTCTCCCTCAGTTTGCCCACTGTCGTCCGCAGGGACGTTTTAAGCCCGCTGAAGCTGAACTCCACGTCTTTAGTGTCCTTGAGCGCGACTGGGAAATCGAAGGCAGCAGCGTTGCCGTCGCGGGCCATGCGCTCTATGACGGGGCCTCCGGGATAGCCGAGCCCGAGGGCCTTGGCGGCCTTGTCGTAAGCCTCTCCGGCCGCGTCGTCCCGCGTGGCGCCCAGCAGGAGGTATTTGCCCTCCCCGCGCGCCAGGACGATCTCCGTATGCCCCCCCGAAACGATCAGGCACAGGAACGGCGGCTCAAGGCGCGGGTGAGCCAGGATGTTGGCGAATATATGCCCTTCCAGGTGGTTCACCCCCACCAAAGGCGTCTCCCATGCCTGCGCCAGCGCTTTCGCCGCCATGACACCGACCAGGAGCGAGCCCATCAGCCCCGGGCCGGCCGTTACCGCGATGAGGCTGACTTCGGCCGGCGTCATCCCTGCGCCCTCGAAGAGCGCGCCCAGCAACGGCAAAAACGCCTCCTGGTGCTTGCGGGAGGCGAGCTCCGGCACCACGCCGCCGAACGGCGAGTGGTCGGCTATCTGGCTCGATATCACGTCATAGACCGTATCCCTGGGGCCTTCTAGAAGGGCTAACGCCGTGTCGTCGCAGCTAGTCTCGATCCCGAGCGTGATAAATTTGCCGCCGCTCACGGCTTTCTCAATGGCAGCCGTGCGAGGAGCAGGAACAGCCGGGGGCGCAGCCGCCGGAGCAGCTTTTGGCCTTTCGCGGTTCCCCTTCCAGGTGTATCAGCACCTTGCACCTGCACGAGGTACAGCGGCTGGCGAAGCCGTCCGTCTCAAATTTTTTCCCGCATTCCGCGCATTGATACACGTGCATTTATATGACCATCCCTTCGCGAACCCATGTTTTAAAAAGAAAACGGCAAAATATCGTTTAGGCTAATTAGTCAGCCCGTCCTTAACGCCACTCTTCTTCCCTATCGCCCCTTTTACCCATGCCCACTCCGGGCAGCGGAGCAGAACCGTAAACGTAGTATATATCAGCGCCGCTCCAAAAACCAGAGCGAAAAGCCAGCAAAAGCGCAACAAGAAGGCCGCTCCCTCGGGGTACGGGACCGTTGCCTGGGCGAGCGCGATTGAACCGGCCATCAGCAGACAGGACGACAAGAGCCTGGCCGCCCAGCGGATGTCGAAAAGGCCGAACTTCACTCCGAGGCTACGGGAGACATGCCACGCGCCGAGGAAAGCCGCGCCTGTGAAGGCGCACGACGTGCCTATGGCTAGGCCCCTGTACGATATGAAGCGCATCAGGACGGCGCCGAGGGAGAGGTTCGCGCAGACGGTAAACAGGGTGACGCCCATCGCCGCCTTCGGCATCCTTCGCGAGTAAAGGGCGCGCATGAGGACGGTGTTGCAGGCTATTCCAGGCAAGCCGGCCGCGTAACAGGCAAGCGCGCCGGACGCCGCGCCCCACGCCCAGTCCCCGAAAGCGCCCCTGACGAGCAGCAGGTGGACTATCGGGCGCGAGGCCATCATCAGGCCTATCGCGGCGGGCGTCACGATAAAGAGGTTGAAGCGGAGGGCGTCCCTTATGAATATCCGGAAGCCCTCCCTGTCGTCCGGGTCGAAGCGCGAGAGCATCGGCAGGACGGCCTGCGATATGGCGATCACAAAGAGGCCCAATGGGAGCTGGATTATCCTGTCCGCGTAATTCAGCACGGAGATGACGCCACCCTCCAGGAAAGAGCCGAGTACCCTGCTGATGACCGGGTTTATCTGGTTCAGCGAGAGTCCTGCGGCATACGGCAGAAAGAGGGCGAGCGTCTCCCGCAGGTCGCGGTTCGCGAGATCCGGCCTGGCCGGGATGAGGCACATGCCCATCCTCCCGGCCCACGCCCACTGGATGGCCATGCTGCAAGCGCCGCCTGCCAGGACGGCGGTGACGAGGATCCAGATAGATGCCGCCTCCCGAAATGCGATGATTATTATTATGAACGCCAGATTGCTGGCAGCCGGCGCTATCGCGGGGACAAAGAAACTCCCTATGCTGTTCAGGACGCCCATCGCGAGCGCGCCCACCGAGACAAGCAGCAGAAAGGGAAACAGCGTGCGGGTAAGCGCGGAAGCCAAGTCCGCCTGCTCTCCCGCGAAGCCTGGAGCGATCACCCTGACCAACAGCGGGGACGCGAGCATACCAGCCAGCACCGCGAGCGAACAGGCCGCCAGCAAGACTGTCATCACCTGGCGGGCGAGGCGCAGCGCTGAGGCAGCCCCGTCCCGCTTGTGCACCCTCGCGAAGGCCGGCACGAACGACGCTGAGAGCGCCCCTTCCGCCAGAAGCTGCCGCGACAAGTTGGCTAACGTGTACGCAACGTAAAATGCGTCCAGGCTGCGGGTCGCGCCGAACAAACCAGCCGTCAGCACCTCCCTCATCAGCCCCAGTACCCTGCTCGCCAGCGTCCCGGCCATCATCCGCAGGGCGCTGCCGACCATCCGCGACATCCCCGCGCCCTGCCTCTCGCGCTCCGGGGCGGTATCATCTACCATTCAAAGCGGTCCCCGAGGTAATATTTTTTGGCGAGCGGGTCGTTCGCTATCTTGTCGGGCGGACCGTCCACGACTACCTTTCCCTGGTGCATGATGTAGGTCCTGTCCGTAATCGCCAGCGTCTCCCTGACGTTATGGTCGGTTAGGAGTATCCCGAAGCCCTTCACGCGGAGCGAGCGGATTATGTCCTGGAGGTCGCAGACCGCCACGGGATCAATCCCGCTGAACGGCTCGTCCAGCAGTATAAAGGCGGGGTCGGCGGCAAGGCACCTCGCTATCTCGACGCGTCTGCGCTCGCCGCCCGAGAGCGCGTAGCCCGGAGCTTCCATCACGCGCCCCAGCCCGAACTCTTGGGCGAGCGACGCCCGGCGCCTCGCGCGCTCGTCCGCTCCCGCGCCGTTTGACGCGAGCACCAGATCCAGGTTCTCGCCGACGCTTATGCGCCGGAATATGGACGGCTCCTGCGGCAAATACCCGACGCCCTTTCGCGCCCTCATGTACATCGGCAGCCTGGTCACGTCCTCGTCACCGATGAACACCTTGCCGGAGTCAGGCATTATGCGGCCCGTCATCATATAGAACGTCGTGCTTTTGCCGGCACCGTTAGGCCCCAGCAGCCCAACGACCTCGCCGGCGCCGACGGATATGTTCACGCCGCTCACGACCTCGCGGCGCTTGAAGCTCTTGCTGAGGGCCTCTCCGCTCAAAACGCGTCTGTCGCTGCCGCCCATCGGCTAGTCGCGCACCTCGAAGGCTATCGTCGGCCTGTCCCCCAGTGCCTCGATGCGGCCGCCGGCCAGGTGATACACGATATTGGCGGCCCTCACGCTCCGCCCCTCCTGTGAGGCGGAGGCGTTGCCGGATATCACGAGCGTGCCGCGGTCACGCGAGAAAACGCCGCTGTCGCCGGTGATCCTCGTGGGCGCGCCGCTCAGTTCCGCGACGTCCATGACCACGCCGCCGCTCGCGGTCAGCTCCACGATGTCGTCCTTTTCCATCAAACCGTCAGCCTCCCCGGCGCTTATCGTCATCCTATGGGAACGGTCTGCGTAGCGGCGGACTTCTCGCGCGTGGAAGTGGCTGCCGTTACGGGACGCCTCGTCCGAATCGACGAGATGGTTTCCGAAATCCATCAGGACATTCCCCTCCGCGCTGTAGTTGTCGCTCCCGAGCTCCCACACGACGCTGTCTGCCTTGAGCGTGCCGCCGTCCCTGGAGAGACTCACTCGGCCCCTTGCCGTAATGGTCCGCTTGTCGGAGGAGGCCGCCCTTTCGAGCATGATAAAGTCGCACGTGATATCCATCGACTGCTCCGCGAATCGCCCTGTCACGCCGCCCTCCATCTCGAACGTCCCGCCGTCGGTGTAGCCCACCCCGCGGTCCGCCGAGATCTCGCCGTCCGGTGACGCGAAGCGGACGTTCCCCGTGGCGACGACGCTGCGCGATTTCGGGTCGTAGTTCATGGAGTCGGCCTGGAGCACGGCGTTCCCGGCCGCAAACACAGAGGCGCCGAGAAGCGCCAGCATCGCCGCCGACAAGAGGATAATAGAAATTTTTCGCGTTTTCACGACAGTCATTCCGCAGCCCTCCAGACAAAGCTCACGGTTACGCCGGTGATTATACCCCCTAATAACGCGAATTACGGACGTAAAACGGTCTAATCGTAGTAAAATTTCCTTTATAGAACCTCGTTTATAAAAACGAGACAGGAGGAGGAGATTTGCATGGACAGCGACGCCAGGATCGAAGAGCTTTTCTCGCTCGCAGAGAGCATCAAGGGGGAGGTCGCGGGCCTGAAAGAAGCAATCGGGAAGTGCGGGCAGGATGATAATAAACGCGGCGGACTGGACCTAGCTTCCATAAAGTCCCTCCTTGACGACGGTCTTACCCGCGCAAGCGAGGTACTTCGCCCTGTGGCCGAGAAGGTAAGCGACAAGATCGGCAAGCCGGCAGGGGACGCCGTGAACGCGGTCGAGGAGAGGATAGCCGCGCACCCCTTGGCGTCGGTAGGCATCGCCCTCGTGGCTGGCTTTGCCATCGGCAAGGCGGCGGGTCTCTTCGCGTCTGGCAGGTATTACAGAGGATAAAGGGCGGTATTGAAGGCAATTTCCGAGATAATAATCTCGTTTTTCGAGCTGGCGGAGGCAGAGGGGCGCGAGCTTCGCCGAAACGTCCTCGTCCTGCTCGCGGTCTCGGCCTCCTTTTTCTCGGCTGCCCTCATGGCGGTAGCCGGGATGCTGGCGTTGCTCGTTGCCCTGTACCGCGCCGTGTCGCCCCGCTTTGGCGAGACGGCATCGCTGGCGGCGGCCGGCGTTGTTTCAGTATCGATCGCCCTTGCCGCCGCCTTTTTCGGATTCAAGTACGCCAACAAGAACCTGCGAGGGGAGGACGGGGACGACGAGCTGCCCGAAGAGCCCGATGAGCCGCAAGAGAAAGACGCATCCGACCCTGCCTGAGGCAAAGGAAAGGTTTCGGCGGTCGATGGAGCGCGTCAGCATCTCGGAAGCCGTTAAAGGCCATCCCAGGCTGTCGGTGCTGCTGGCGGCGGCCACGGGCATGGCTCTTGGCGTTTGCGGCGCATTCGCGCCCGGCCGGCTGGCCTCCGCCTCCACCAGTCATCTGGGCGCGCTCATAAAATTGGCCCTCAGCTTCATATTGCGGCCATAGCGGTCAAGGTAACCGCGCTCACTTGCGTTTTTTGGGGGGCGGTGGCTACGCCCTGAAGTTTTTATGCGACCTTGCGACGGTTCAGGTTTCGCTTGCACGGCAGTAAAAAAATAGTATAATTTAACAGTATTTTTGGAAAACATCGCGCGCTTCGCTCGAAAGGCGGTGGACGGCTTTGCGGATAGAAAACCCTTATTCTAACCTGACATACGGTCCTGAGAGGTACGCGCCGCAAAAACCGGCGCAGAACACCGGCGAGGTTTCGAATGGTGACGCGTCTGAGCTTGCGCGGGCGGAGCGTCAGGTCTTGGCGCGCGAGCAGGCGATCAAGGCGTCGGCGGCAGGGTGCGGGACGAGGACTACGTACCTCTATGCCACTGGCCCTGACGGCAGGCGATACGTAGTGGGCGCTGAAGTGAGCGTGACTGGCACTGAAGAGATGCTCGGCTCCGTGCCGGGAGGCCGTCGCGGGAGCCTCAGCGCAGGTATCAAGGTTTCCGGCGGCAAGCCGGAACCGGCGTCGCCGGACGACGCGGCCACCGAACAGGCCATTGCCGAACTAGAGGGGATCCAAAACGACGTGATCGCTCACGAGTCCGCGCACAAGGCGGCGGCCGGCAGGTTCGGCGGGCCCGTCTCGTACACATACACGACAGGCCCTGACGGCAAACGATACATCACGGGCGGCGAGGTGCCGATAAGCACGCCGCCGACCGACAACCCGGAAGAGGCGCTGCGGAACGCCTCGATCGTGGCGCGGGCAGCGCTGGCCCCCGGCGACCCGTCCGGGCAGGATATCGCCGTAGCGGCGAGCGCAGCGCAGATGGCCGCTAGAGCGAGGGCTGATATCGTGAAGGGCGGAGGGCGCGACGCGCAAAAAAACATCGACGCCTACTCGTCACGGCTCTCCCCGAAGGGGCTCTGGCTTGGGCGATCTGACGCCACGGAGGCCGGCGAAACCCTTAAAAAAGCGCCCTGGACAGAGGAGAACCGCGACGGCTTCGAAATAGCCGCCTGACGCTTATACTGCGGCGTGGCGTGTTTTTCTTCGCTATGGCCGGCGCCACCGCGAATCTATTGCTTTCACGGCTGCTCTGTGCCGCTTTCGCGCCAAGCCCGCCTACTTTTCGTACAGCTTGAACAAGCCCTGCGTCCCGTTCTCCCCACCGCCGGCGGCCGCCAGCTTTTCGTACTGAGACAGGGCGACGCGCAGCCCTTCCAGGTTCATTCCGATCTCTCCCGATGACTCGTCTGCCAGCCTCATGTCCTTTATGAAGTGCTTGACGAAAAAACCAGGGGCAAAGTCTCCGTCCAAGATGCGCGGGCCGTAGTTCGAAAGGCTCCAGCTCCCTGCGGAGCCAGCCTCGACGCACTCCAGGAACATCCTTGGATCGAGGCCGGCCCTCCTGGCGAACGAAAGGCCCTCGCACACGCCAAGCATCGTGCCGGCTATGACAATTTGATTGGCGAGTTTCGCGATCTGGCCGCAGCCGGACGGCCCGAAGCGGACAATTTTCCTGCCCATCAGACGCAGCAGTGGCATCGCGCGCTCGACGTCTGCTTCGTCCCCACCTACCATGATAGACAGCGTAGCCTCTCGCGCGCCTCTGTCGCCGCCCGTCACCGGCGCGTCACAGGAGGCAAGCCCCCGCGCCTTCGCGGCGTCATAGATCCTCTTGGCGAGGCCCGGGCTTGATGTGGTCATGTCCACCAGCAGGGTGCCGGGGCGCGCCCGCTCGATTACGCCCCCAGGCCCGAGATAAACCTCCTCCACATCCTTCGGGAGGCCGATGATCGAGAATACGATGTCGCTCGCGGAAGCCACGTCCCCTGGCCCGTCCATGAGTTTAGCGCCCCTGGCCGTCAGCGGCTCGCACTTCTGGGCCGTGCGGTTGTATACGAAGAGCTCATGCCCGGCGTCCATCAGATGCCCAGCCATAGAGAGACCAATCACGCCGGTGCCTATAAACCCTATGTTCATTTTCATTGCTTATCCTCCTTTGCGAGCTTTGACGCGCTCTCGTAGTCTATCTTCCCTACGCCGATCCTGGGGATGGACTCAGCGTAGATTGTTTTTTTGGGAATGACCAGCTCAGGCAAACCCATCGCGGCAAGCCCTGCCCTCAGCTCCTCCTTGTCCGGGGCGGCCCTTTCCGTCAAAAGCACGATGACCTCTCCTCTGTTTTCGTCAGGCAAGCTCACTACCGCATGTGTCTCGTCCGGCCACACCTCTTGGACCGCCGCTTCGATCTGCGCCAGGGAGACCATCTCCCCGCCGATCTTGGCGAACCTCCGCGCCCTGCCCTCTATCGTGATGAAGCCGTCATCGTCTATCGTGACGATATCCCCCGTGTCGTAGCCCTCAGCCGGAGGCTGTAGGATCGAGCCGTCCGCCTGGATGTAGCCCATCATCAGGTTCGGCCCCTTGAGGACGAGCCTGCCTCCGCGAGCTACCCCCTCCACCGGGGTGAGGCTCGGGCGCACGCACGGGAGAGGCCGTCCTATGGAACCGAACTTGACGTACCCTGCCTTGTTGACACCGACGACCGGCGAACACTCGGTGACGCCGTACCCCTCCAGCACCCGCTTGCCAAACTTGTCCATCCAGAGCTTGACCGTGCTCTCCTTCAGCTTGTCCCCTCCGCAGATGACATACTTAATTTCAAAAAAGTCCAGCTCGTCGGCGTTCTTGGCGTAGCCCGCGAGAAAAGCGTTCGTCCCCAGGAGGACGGTGCTACCAGTCTCGTAAGCGTACTGCGGGATCTTCTTGTAGTGCAGCGGCGTCGGGTAGAAGGCTATTGGCATCCCGGCGGACAGCGGCATGATCGTGCCGGTACACAGCCCGAAGGAATGGAACATCGGCATGATGTCCAGCAATACGTCCGTCGCGAAGAAGTCGAGCGTACTGCGGACCTGCGCCGTGTTCGCCTGAATGTTGAGGTGCGAGAGGGCGACGGGCTTTGGGGTACCCTCAGAGCCGGACGTGAACAGCACTACGGCGATCTTCCGCGCCTCTTCCTCGGCGTTCGGTGTCGGGGACGCGAAAATGGAGGAGAGCGCGCAGCCAATTTTTCCCAGCGCGCCGATCCCGGCGACCTCGTCCTCGAGGTAAAAAGGCACTATGCCGGCGTCGGAGAGCGCGCTTATGAGCGGGGCGAATTTCCCCTCTTCCACGAAGCGCCTCGACGTGACCATCGTCCTGACCTTCGCCACGCCGCAGGCCGCTATGAGGGACCGCGCACCCATCGAGTAGTTCAGCATCGCGGGGATCCTCCCCCTGTGCTGAAACCCTATGATCGAGGCCAGCGTCATCAGGGAGTTCGGCAGCATGATGCCGACCATGTCGCCCTCTTTGGAAATCTTCGCTACAATCCTGCCGATCAGGAATATCCTAGTGATAAAGCCGTTCCAGTCGATCCGCGAGCCATCGGGTTCCATCGCCATGACGCGTTTCGGGCCCCAGAAGGCGCGCTGTTCAAGGAGGGTGTCGAAGATCGGTTTTTTGTCCCAGACGGATTCCGCCATGACATCCGCCATCATCACGTCGAGCAGGAG
>JAISFV010000105.1 GCA_031263445.1 Synergistaceae bacterium
TCATAACAACGGTCATCTTTCAGCGAGACAAACGCCAGCGCGTCATATCTGCTCAGCCGGCGGGCTAGTTTTGTCGCTGTTTCACTGATTTTGTCCCTGTCTCCGTCGAAAAGCAGGTCACATTTATTGAACAACAAGAGGCGGGCGGCGTCCTTCGGGGTGTCTTTCAGGTATTCGGACGGGGATTCGAGGATCCGTGCCAGGGTTTCGATCGGGATCGCCTCGCCATCGTTTATCCCCCAGCGTTTTTTCAATAAATCGAAGCGGAAAACGTTCTCGGAAGAGAGGGGCGCGTACAGTATTTCAGAGCCGGCCACCACGATGTGGAGCGTTGCGCAGGACGGTATCACCGGCTCGTAGTCCTCGTATGCTTTGAACGGCAGTCCGCGCGAACCGTCGCACTCCGCCAAGACGTGCTCCGCAAGCCCGCCGCTGAAAAAAGTGACGGCCATCTCCGGCGCTACGCCGATCAATTTCGGCCCCCTCACGGAGTCGCCGACGACGACCGTGTCCGCTGCGCGGGACAGTGCGGCGCGCAGATCATCCAGTGAAAGCTTTTCGCTGATCAGGTATTCTTCCGCGCCGCAGGGATATGAGCGTCCAATTTTAGTGGTGGTCGTCACGAGGACGCTTCCGTCTTTTTGAAGATAGCGGGCAAGCGAGAACAAGAGCGACGTCTTGCCTCCGCCCCCGGTGACCGCGACCAGCGAAGGGTGCGAAACATAGTCGGATATCATTCGCGCGACCCTGTCCGTTTTGGGGATAATCATAGCGTGCCTCCGAAAGCGGTTTTAGCGGACGCCGTCCAGTCGGCCCCGACGTGCCATCGCCGAGGCCCATTATAAAACACATGGCGTAAAATGCTTAGAGCATGGCACGGATACTGCCTGACGCCGAAGAGTACAGGCCTAACTACGGCAGCGTCCGGTTCGAGTTCGCGGATCGTGAGGGCAAGTGGCTTTCCATTACGTCTCAGTACGGCGATGAAAAATCCTCCGCTCCGATACGCGTCCACGCGGACATAAACATGTCGGCGACCTTCCTCCGAAACGGAGAAACGGCGACCCTCAAGGTCGCCCCAGACCGTCAGGCGTACATCGTGCTGATAGAAGGGAAGGCCGACATCGGCGGCGTCAAACTGACCGAGCGCGACGCCCTCGAAGTGACCGGTGAAGACGTCACCATAACACCAGACGGTCTGGCCCGCGTCCCCGCGATAGAAATGGCGCAGGCATAGAGTCACTCGCACAATCGGCTAAGAGGGCGGTCATCAGTCGGCCGCCCTCTCAAAAATTCGTTATTGATAGACACTCAAACAAGGTATATTATGTTTCTACTTTGTAGAAACATAGAGGGGTGTGCATATCATGAAATCCATTATACAGAAATGGGGAAACAGCAACGCAGTGCGTATTCCTAAGACTGCCCTCGTCGCCGCAAATCTGAAAGAAAAGGACGAAGTGCAGATAATTACGAAGCAAGACGAGATTATCATTCGGAAATCCCAAAGGAAACACAGGACATGGGCAGAAAGGTTCGAGGGATATACAGGGACGTATGAAGCGGGGGAATTTGACACCTCTGCCGTCGGAGAGGAAAGGTTCTGGGAGAGTGAGTAGAAATTACGAACCCAGGCAAGGCGACATTGTCCGTATGGACTTCAACCCGCAATCAGGGCATGAGCAAGCGGGGAAGCGGCCGGCAGTCATCGTGAACAACAAAAGCTCGATGAAGTACATGAGCACCCGCGCTATGGTCTGCCCGATAACGAACACGGACAAGGGATTCCCTGCCCATGTCCGGCTTGATAACAGGACGAAAACGACGGGCGTAATACTTTGCGACCAAGCCAAAATATTGGACATAGAGACGCGAAAAGCCGAATACATCGAGCGCTTGCCGAAAGATATACTGGAAGAAGTCGTTGACATTATCATCGGCATGATTGAGACCGACGACAGCCACATTTAAGTAAAAATTTCTTATGACTTCCGTGAAAGATTGCCTTTAAAGACCCTACTCGTCCTCCGTCAGGGCTTCGATGAACTCCTCGGCTTCGTTTATGAAATAGAGGACGTCGGGAGACGAGTCGCTTGCGGGCAGGAACCCAGAGCCGCCCCTGCGTATCCGCAGGAGCGCGTCAGGGTCGCCCGCCCCGAGTGCCGGGAATACGTATACGAAGCTAGGTTCGTCGTCGTCCTTGAACGCCTCCGCGCCGCGAAAAGCCGCCAGTAACGCGGACAGGCGTGAGATCCCCGACATGCCGCGCTCCATCTGCGCGTCGGCTATGAAGAACGCGCCCTCGTCATCGTCGTACTCGCTGCAGAAGAAACCAGACGAGTCAGCCAGCGTCTCCAAGTACTCGCCTACGGACATGTATTCGAGCCTAGCGCCCGGATTGTCCAGGTCGTCCGGCGAAGCCGCAGCCCTCGGATTCATATCGTGCCAGTCGGAGTAGTCTCCAACGTGGCGTATGGGGCTTTCGAGCCACTTGCCGCAAGCCGCCCCCGACATCGTTATCCTGGCGAACAGCGCGTTCGGCCCGCCCGCGCCGCCTCTCGTCAAAACAGGAACGGGACGAGCTGCGGGTGGACAGATGAGACAACCGTGGTGCTCGTTATTCCGCCCTCCTCGCCGATCTCCCTCTGACAGACCGCGACCGCGTTTTTGACGCTCTCCAGCTCGCCGCAGAAGAGGACGAAGCTCTTGCCCCCTAGCCCGCGCGCGATCCTCACTTCTATGAGCTTTATGTTCGACGACTTGGCCGCGAAATCGGCCGCCTTCACGGACGCAATCGCTCCCATCGTCTCAACCCCGCCCACGTTCTCCACCGCGTCGACGGACGTAGTCCCCGTTATCGCGGGCCGCACCTGCTCGTTCGGGTTTAAAATCAACTGGAGGTCCAGCAGGAACGTGCCGCCGACGCGCTCCGCCTTGGCCAGCGAACGCCGCACCGTGTCGACCGTCCCCTCGACGATGGACACGTACTTGCCCGGGCAGATAGGGCTGGAGAAGAGCAGTTCCACGTCCGCTTCCCTCAGCATAGCGTTTGCGGATTCAATCCCTATCGGGACAGATTTATATTCGACCAGTCCGATCGCTCTGTTGCTCAATTCAGTCGCCCCCTCATCGATTCCTGTGCCGTCTCGATAGTGACAGATTTATCGTCCAGGCGCAGCACATGCCCGTCAACCGGCGAGTGCAGCCTGCTCCCCAGCGCCCCTTCAGGGATGTCCGCAACCAGATCCCCCTTGTTCACAGCGCTGCCCTCGCTGACGCAGGGCTTCGACGGGGCGCCTAGGGACTGTTTCAATGGGAGGGTCACCAGTTTGACGGGGCCGTCGTAAGCGCCCCTGAACGGCGCCGGGACGTCGTAGGCGGTCACGCCGACGCGCCTGATCAGCTTCTGAACCGGGTAGAGCTTGAACTCGCGGAACTTGGCTGCTGACTTCGGGGCGTCCCTGTGCGGGTTTTTGACCCCTAGCCCTCCAAGGCGGCGCTTCAGCTCCTGGTGCAGCTTCCACGGCTGGAGCCCCATCACGCAGCCCAGCTCGCAGAGCGCGCACTCGCAGCACAGAAAAGCCTCCGTAGCTGCCGCGTCGGCCTCTGCGGTCGTGTTGTACGACGCGAGCCGCATCATCTTATCTGGTCGCAGCTTATGGCCCAGGAGGTTGCGCGGGCAGACCTCGGTGCAGAGCATACAGTGGCAGCATGAGATCTTCGCCATACCCAGCATCCTTGCCATGTCCCTGCCCTTGGCGACGACCCAGGAGTGGTCTTTCGGGAGGACGAGCAGGCCCTTAGTCGTCTTCATTATCGGGGACTCCGGCGCTGTCAGCTTGCCCATCATGGGGCCGCCGTCGATCACCGCGAAGTCGCTGACCGCAGGGCCGCCGCAGTAGTCGATGGCCTCCTGTATCGTTATGCCTATCGGGAACTTGACCGTGGACGGAGATTTTACCGCGCCCCCGACCGTGACGAACTTCTCCGTGACCGGAACACCGGAGAGAGAGCGCGAAATGTTATAGAGCGTCTCGACGTTCAGGACAACCGCTCCGACGGCGATCGGGATCCCGCCCTCCGGGACGACGCGCCCGATTGTCTCGTATACCAGCACCTGTTCGTCTCCCGCAGGGTAGGTGTTGCGGAGCATCCTGATTTCTATGTCAGGGTACTTGTGAATGCTGGCGCTCAGTGCGTCGACCGCGTCGTGGTACTTCTCCTTCAGCGCGTAAATCGCCCGCCCCGCGCCGCACCCGGCCCTCAGCGTCTCAAGCGTCTCAAGCAGCTCGTCCGCGTACATGGCGCCTAACTGCTGGTCGACGCGAAGCAACGGCTCGCACTCCGCCCCGTTCACTATCAGGTACTCCGGAGTCGAATTGAGCTTCACGTGGGTAGGGAAACCCGCGCCCCCGGCGCCGATGACGCCAGCCGCCTTGACCTTTTCGAGAACGTCCAAAACATTCACTCCCTTAAGAGGAAGGGCCGACCCACGATGGGCTGCCTTGGGATGAATCGGCCCCTCTTTTAGGTTTGTATCTGTCAGTGCTTCGTGATATTATACTCACACCGTAGGGGTACTTCAAGAGGGGGTATAAACCTGTCATGAATTGTCGATATTATATTCCAATGCTCAATCTGGTCGGCAGGGGATCTGTCAGCTCCGTAGGCAAGGAGGCCGTCATACTCCATGGGACCAGGGCCTTCGTCGTAGCCTCGGAGGGCGACGTAGGCGAAGCCCAGGCAAAGCAGATTTCATGCATATTGGCTGCGGACGGGCTGGAGGCGCAGCCATTCTGCGAGGCGGTCCCCAACCCTACTGTATCGGTCGTGGAGAAGGGCGCAGCGCGGTACCGCGACAGCGGGTGCGACATAATCGTCGCCGTGGGCGGCGGCAGCGCGATAGACACGGCCAAGGGCATAGGGTTGCTCGTCACGAACGGCGGACATATCCGCGACTACGACGGTACAAACAAGTCAAAGCACGCCATGCCCCCCTTTATCGCTATCAGCACGACGGCAGGAACCGGCAGCGAGGTGACGCAGTTCGCCGTCATTACGGACGATGAGGACCACTCCAAGTTTACCATCGCTGACTGGCACATGACCCCGAACGTATCCGTGAACGACCCGGAAATGATGCTCTCGATGCCTCCCTCCCTCACTGCGGCGACTGGCATGGACGCATTGACCCACGCTGTCGAGGCCTATGTCTCGAAGAACGCCACCCCTGTAACGGACGCAAAGGCCTATAAGGCTGCGGAGCTGATAGCGCGCAGCCTCAGCAATGCAGTGAAGGACGGCGCCGACATGGACGCGCGGGAAAACATGTGCTACGCGAGCTTCCTGGCGGGGACGGCGTTCAACAATGCCGGGCTGGGACTCGCCCACGCGATGTCCCATCCATTGGGCGGCAAGTACAGCCTCCCTCACGGGCTTTGCAACGCGCTCCTGCTCCCGCACGTCGTGAAATTCAACATGGACCGCGCCTCCGGCCGCTATTCGGAGCTGGCCGTCGCGGTCGGCGCCGGGAAAGCGTGGCATTCGGAGCGCGAGAACTGCGAGTCGTTCATCCGCTTCATCGTCAACACCAACCGTGAGATAGGCATCCCTGGCGGGCTGTCAGAGGTAGGAGTGAAGAGCAAGGATCTTGAGGCGCTCGCGAACGAGGCCGTCGAGGAGACCATCGGCGCGCCGAACCCGAGGCCATATTCCGCCCAGCAGGTGCTGGAGGTTTACAAGGCAGCATTCTGAAGAGCCGCTTTCGTGGCAGACACGCAGGATCGAGCAGTTTGCCGCAGATTTGCCGGCAATGCAAGGGATTGCCGAGCAAGTAACCGGAAGCGTACTTGCGGTACGCTGAGGATTGCGAGCGAGGCAAGCGCGCAGCAGTGCAGACGAATCCGCGCCAAACTGCTAGCGTTTGCCGCGTCTGATGTGCTGCTCGTCCTCGGGACTATGCTGCGTGGCCGCGATTTCCTCGAATTGCGGGAACGTGTCCTGTAGTATGTCGATCAGCAGCGGGTCGAAGTGCGGGCCCGTCTCCCTGTATATGATATCCATCGCCTCGCCGTGGCTCATGACGCCCTTGTACGGCCGCTCCGAGGTCAGCGAGTCGTAAATGTCGGAAATCGCCATGACGCGGCCCGAAACAGGGATCTCCTCTCCCGTGAGCGCCATCGGGTAGCCAGAGCCATTCCACCATTCGTGGTGGCTTATCACTATCTCGCGCGAGACGTGGAGGAAGGACGATTCGTCGCCGAGATCCGCTATCGCGTCGTCGATCATCTGCGCCCCGAACGTCGTGTGCTTCTTTATCTCGTCAAACTCCTCGCTGGTGAGCCTGCCGGGCTTGTGCAGTATGCTGTCCGATATGGCGACCTTGCCTATGTCGTGCAGCTTCGACGACTTGACGATGTTCCCGCCGTACAGGGGGCTGATGGTGTATTTGGGGTGTCCCTTTTCGAGAAGGCGCTCCACGATGAGCCGCGAGTACGCGGTCGTCCTCGTGATATGCCCGCCTGTGCCGCTGTCCCGCCAGGCCGTCACGCTCGCCAGTATGTCCAATATGGAATTTTGCGTGTCGCTCAACTGCGCCGTCTTCTGGCTGACCAGCGTTTCGAGGCGTTTGCGGTAAATTTCGAGTTCCATGTGGAGGTTGACCCTCGCCATGACGACGCCGGCCGTGATGGGCTTCAGGATATAGTCCACCGCGCCCAGGCGGAGCGCCGTCTCCTCCTTGTCCCTGCCCTCCTGAGCGGTAAGGAAGAGGACAGGGATGGACGCAAGCGCCGGGTTCTCCTTCAGCCTCTTTATCATCTCATAGCCGTTGAGCCCTGGCATCTCAACGTCGAGCAGGATCAAATCGACGCCGCGCTTTTCCAGGAACTTCATCGCCCTCTCCCCAGAGGGTGCCGCGTAAACCTTGTAAGCAGGGTTCAGGATCTCGTGCAGCATTCTGAGGTTCGTCGCGTCGTCGTCCACCGCCAGGATGCTGTAGGAGTGCTTGCCGTTCATCGCCCGGCCCCCTTCGAAAGCTCGCCTGTCGTGAGTATCAGGCGTATCTTGCCGGACGCGCGGTCGTAGTTGAACGATTCTATGGCGGCCCTTATCTGGAGGAGGTTCCGGTTCAGGTATTCGCCGTAACTTTTGGAAATGGCCCTATCCAGGATATCGATGGCTTCGTCGTGTTCGAGGGCCTCCATCAGATCGTCCGCCCTCTCCAGCATCGAACGGAGCTCGGCCGCGCTGCCCATGAGCTTCGAATCCATGAATTCCGGCGCGTCGGCGGACAGCGCCCACTCTATGAACGGGAACAGATCGTCCATGTCCTTGCAGAACTGCCCGAAATTGCCGTCTATGTAATTGTAGTCGCGCGAGCGCGCCGCCATCTCGAGGTTCCGTGCCTCGTCAGAAAGGCTCATCGCGCCGATGTTGGCGAGCGAGCTCTTTGTGGCGTGCATGTCTATCCTGAATCGCTCATACGCGCCAGTTTCGATCTGCAGGCGCATGTTCTCCACCTTCTCCGGCAAGGTCGATAAAAATGCCCTGACCACGTTCAGATAAGCGCTCTCCGACCCCCCGATCCCGGCCACGGCGCTGCCCGTGTCCAGCTTCCCGGAGAGGCGCGCCGTCACGGCGTTCCCGCTTGTCGCCGCCTTTGGGGCAGGCGCGTCCAAAACGGTTATCTTTTCCTTCGGCAGCCAAGTTATGAGGACCCTGTTCAGCTCGGAAATTTCGATTGGCTTGCTGATGTAGTCGCTCATACCGCAGGACAGGTACGTCTCCTTCATGCCGGAAAGCGCATTCGCAGTTAGCGCGATTATCGGGGCGGACGCGAGCCACCCGCCCTTCTCCCTCAGCATCTTCGTCGCCTCGAGCCCGTTGATCTCCGGCATCATGTGATCCATGAAGATGATGTCGTACTGTTTTTCCTCCAGCAGCTTAAACGCGCTCATGGCCCCGTCGGCCGTGTCCGGCTCTATGCCGTACTGCCGCAACAGCTCGCTCTCCACCATGAGGTTGATGTCGTTGTCGTCCACGATGAGTATTCTGGCGTCGGTGAATTTGAACAGCCCGATGATGTCTTTTTCGTCCGACTCCGCCTCTTGCTCGCTCACCGCCGCTTGCTTGTTGTTGAGGAGATGGGCCATCGACATGACGAGGACCGGTTCAAAAAGGACGCGCACGTTGGCCCCCGTCTCCTGGCGCGACGCGAGCTTGATATCCTTTATGGCGGCGATCTGGCAGGTGTCGGGGAGCAGGTCTGTGTGCCTCGTCACGATGGGGTGTCCGTAGCCGTATTTGTAAATGAGGTGCGTGTATGAGTTCTGGTTTATCAGATACTCGAACGTCTCCTCATCCTGGGCTATGTCGTAGTTCACGCCAAGCGCGCGCAGCATGTCGTCGTACTGTGCCGCGTGCTGGCCTCCCGCCAGGACGATCACCCGCTTCGCGAGCGGGGCCAGCACGTTCGCGAGCGACTCGCTCGACGCCGCCTTGACCTCTATTGAAAAGCGAAACGAGCTGCCCTCGCCGAAAACGCTCTCGCACTCCAGGCGGCCGCCCATCTTCTCGACGAGTTTGTGGCTGATCGGAAGCCCGAGGCCCGTCCCCTTCACGCTGGAGTCGAGGTACTTGCCTGACTGCGTGAACGGGCGGAAAATCGCTTCAAGATCCTCCTCCTTGATGCCCGTCCCCGTATCGGACACGGTGAAGGCGAGCCGCACCCTGTCCGCCTTTGCCGGCTCGCACTCCATCATGAACTTGACATGCCCGGCGGACGTGAACTTGACCGCGTTGGACAGGAGGCCCAGCAGCACCTGCTTGAGCCTGATATCGTCGCATATCACGTGCGACGGCGCCTTCGGGCTTACGCTCGTCACGAAGTCGAGCCCCTTCTCGGAAGCTTTCAAGTTTACGAGGCTCACGATATCGCTCAGGAGGGAGCCGAGATCCGCAGACGTCTCGAACAGCTCCAGCCGGTCGGACTCTATCTTTGAGAAGTCCAGGAGGTCGTCGATTATGCCGAGCAGGGAATGAGCGGCGTTGGCTATGCTCTGCGCATAACTCCTCTGGATGTCGTCTAGCCCAGTGAGGAGCAATAGATCGCTCATGCTCTTTATGGCGCTCATCGGGGTGCGTATTTCGTGGCTTATATTTGCCAAAAAGGAGGATTTGACGCGGTCTTCTGTTTCTGCCGTGTCAATTTTCGGAATGTCTTCGTTCTTCGGTGCAATATCCTCCGTCTGAGCCATCTGGCAATCCTTGACCAAAACCTCCATATGTCCATGTGTGTCAGCTACAGTAATTCTATCATATCGCAAAGCTGGCATGAAGGAAAAATGCGAGGAACGAAACAATACAAAATAACTGGCCGATTGAAAACTCAACTGCGCCCATGCCGTGGATGCTGTTTCAACCAGATTATTCGTGACTCAACTCGTGGCCTTGACAAAAGAACATTTTTTGTTAAGATTGGGATAGTTCAAATTGATTGTTCTTTTTCTAACAACTCTAATAAAATGGACGTGCTTCTCATGATTGATATTAAAACTAAAATAAATGATCATTTCAGAGACGTGCAGGGTGGTTTATTCGAAAGCATCTCTAAAGCTGACGTTGGCGAGGTAGTTTCGAATTTTGCCTTACAGGGCGGCGAGATAATGGCTTGGGCGGATCCATTCTACCCTGACCCGTCATTGCCACGCTCCGTCAAGGATACACTTATGAAGGCCATCGAGGACGGATATGTCGCCCATTACACACCTCCGATAGGAATGCCCAAGCTGAGGGAAACCATAGCGCGTGTGGTATCGAAACGTACAGGAATTCCGATAAACCCAAACCGCAACGTCATTGTCACACCAGGTTCCGACAGTGGGCTTATCTACTCGATGATGCCTTTTATCTCCGCAGGGGACGAAGTACTCGTACCCAGCCCCAGCTATCCGAGCAATTTCCTGAACCCAAGACTCCTTGGAGGGAAGGCCGTTCCAGTTCCTCTCTCGTTTGAAGATAACTACCAGCCCAACATTGAGGAGTTCAAAAAACGGCTTTCCGACAGGACGAAAATGGTGCTCATAACGCACCCTAACAATCCAACTACTACTGTATTCAGGAGGAAAAATCTGGAAATCCTCTGTGAATTCATAGTCAAAAATGACCTCATACTCGTCTCGGACCAGGCTTTCGAGGATCACATCTTCGACGGGATAGAATTCGTTAGCCCATGCACCCTCCCAGGCATGTGGGAACGGACGCTGACCGTATGCTCCATTTCAAAGGGAATCGGCCTGAGCGGTCTTAGGATAGGGTATATTATCTCCGATGACCAGATCATGGACACGCTTTACGGTGCCGCGGTAAATGTCCTCGGCGCCTCTTGCACGCTATCGTCGTTAGCCGCCATAACGGCATTGGAAGACGACTCTCACCTCGCACGGAACTTCGAGAAGCTCGAGGCCAGAAGGAGGGTCGCGCACAGGATATTTAACTCTATACCCGGTGTTCGGACGGCAATAAGCGAAAGCGGCATATTGAGCTGGCTTGACGTGAGTGCGCTCGGAACAAGCGAAGAGGTCGCGGACAGAATAAAGCGCGACGCCAAAATACTAGTCAATCCTGGTTCACAGTACGGAGCGCAGGGCGAGGGCTTCATACGTATCGTCACAGCCTGTTTCACAGAGGAATCGGACGCGCTGTTGCGTTTTGAGAGAATAAGCGCCGTGCTTGAGCAAATGGCGGCGGAACGCGGCATATCGTGACCGAGGATGAGGCGAAATCTATAAATAACGGATTAAGGCGTCACGCATGTTTTTGATATGCGAAGTTTGAGTGGTTAAGTTAAGAAGAGAGGTCCGTATATGGCGAGGTACATTCTCCACCGTCTGCTGATGATGGTGCCTGTTCTGCTGGGAGTTATGGTGATAGTGTTCACAATAATGTACATGACACCAGGAGATCCTGCCCGTATGATACTTGGAGAGGGAGCGAAACCTGAAGCAGTGGCGCAGGTGCGCGACGAGCTGGGGCTTAATGATTCTTATGTCATTCAGCTCTTCAGATACGTTAAGAACATCGTCACGCGCTTTGACTTCGGCCTTTCGTACAATACCCGCAAACCGGTAATAAGCGAACTGCTCAATAGATTTCCAACCACATTGAAGCTTGCAGTGCTGAGCGTTTCCATTTCTGTGTTGCTGGGAGTCTCAATGGGCATAATCTCGGCCACACGGCAGTATTCGATTTTCGACAAACTGGCCACCTCCGTAGCCCTGATCGGCGTATCCATGCCCACCTTTTGGGCCGGGCTCATGTACGTCATCATCTTCTCCGTTTTTTTAGGATGGCTTCCCGCCTCCGGATCCTACGGCTGGCAATATTGGATCCTCCCCTCCTTTACGCTCGGCACGCACAGTGCGGCCACGATCATGCGGATGACCCGGTCAAGCATGCTCGAGGTCATAAGGCAGGACTACATCCGTACCGCCAGAGCAAAGGGACAGAAGGAGTGGGTAGTTATACTTGTCCATGCAATGAGGAACGCCATGATTCCGGTCGTCACCGTAGCCGGATTACAGTTTGGAGTGCTGTTGGGAGGCTCGATATTGATAGAGTCGGTATTTGCGATACCAGGAATCGGAAAGTACATCATCGACAGCATAAAGAGCCGAGACAACCCCGTAGTGCAGGGCGGCGTACTCCTGCTGGCCCTGTCTTTCAGCTTGGTAAATCTCGCCGTGGACATCTTGTACGGTTTCATTGATCCAAGGATCAAATCGCGCTTCAGGTCGAACTGACGATCATGTCCGCACAAGATTACAAAACTAACAGGAAAAGCGGTTTCTGGAGCGACGCGTGGAAACGTCTGCGGAGAAACAATGCGGCAATGTTTTCCCTGGCCGTCCTGGTTCTATTGGTGATAACCGCCATTTTTGCGGACGCCATAGCACCCTACTCATACAGTGTACAGGATTATGACAATCTGTTCCAGCCTCCGAGCGCCGCGCACCCGTTTGGCACGGACAACTTCGGGCGCGACATCCTGTCCAGGATAATGCACGGAAGCAGGATCTCGCTCCTTGTCGGGTTTTCTTCGATCGTAACGGCCATTATCGTCGGCGGAATACTGGGGGCCGTTTCAGGATATTACGGAAACAGGACAGACAACTGCATCATGAGGGCGATGGACATTCTTATGGCCATTCCGGGAATGCTCCTTGCTATCTCCCTCGCGGCCATGCTCAAGCCAGGACTGATAAACTTGGTCATAGCAATAGCCATAGCCGACGTTCCGGGATATTCACGCGTAGTACGCGCGTCGGTACTCACAATCAAGGGGCAGGAGTACATAGAGGCAGCGCAATGCATAGGCGCGACGGACAGGCGAATAATTTTCAGGCACGTTCTGCCTAACTGCATGGCGCCTATAATAGTCCAGGCGACGCTCGGCATGGCTGGCGCGATCCTCTCCGCTTCAGCGTTGAGTTTCCTGGGGCTCGGCATACAGCCGCCGACCCCCGAGTGGGGTTCCATGCTCGCCAGCGCGCGTCAGTACATCCGCGAATATTGGCATATGACAGCTTTCCCGGGACTTGCGATAGTCATCACGATATTCGCACTCAACATTCTCGGGGACGGCCTGCGCGACGCGCTCGATCCAAGGTTAAGGCGTTAGAGGGTTATCAGGTGAAAAAAGATACGATCTTAGAGATCAGGAATCTTACTGTAGATTACAACTCCGATTTCGGGACAGTACACGCGCTGAACTCCCTTACGCTGTCCATGTCGCGGGGGGAAAGCCTTGGCTTCGTTGGCGAGACCGGGGCCGGAAAGACAACGACCGCGCTCGAAATAATGGGACTCATACCATATCCGGCAGGGGTGACGAAATCCGGGGAAATCCTCTTTGAGGGTCAAGATCTCCTCAAGATGGGCAAAAGTAAGCTACGTTCAATAAGAGGCGAAAAGATATCCATGATCTTCCAGGATCCGATGACGTCCTTAAACCCTGTCATGACTGTCGGCGACCAGATAGCCGAGAGCTTCAGGATACACGAGAAAACGGGCCGCGCCGAGGCCGCTCAAAAGGCCGTGCGAATTTTGGAGATGGTGGGCATACCGGGCGAGCGATACGGAGAGTATCCGCATCAGTTCTCGGGGGGCATGAAACAGCGCGTCGTAATAGCGGTCGCCCTCTCCTGCAATCCGACCCTGCTGATAGCAGACGAACCGACTACGGCGCTTGATGTCACGATACAGGCACAGGTGCTGGATCTTATCTCGACGCTGAAAAAGGAACGGGGAACGTCCCTTCTTCTCATCACGCACGACTTAGGGGTGGTCGCTGAGGCCTGCGACAGTGTCGCTATAATGTACGCTGGCAGCGTAGTCGAATATGGAACGCTCGACGATATTTACAACAGAACCAGCCATCCTTACACTAAGGGGCTCTTCGGCTCTATACCTGACATCGAGTCTGACGTGGACCGCTTGAAACCCATACCCGGACTCATGCCAGACCCGAGGGACCTTCCATCTGGATGTGCCTTCGCGCCCAGATGTACCCTGAGTGCGGACGAATGTACCCTCCCTGGCCTCGGTCTAGTGGAGATCGAGACCGGACACTTGGTCAAATGCCGCAAAGTCCGGGCTTGAAGAAAGGGGGGACAGATGAACGCACTGCTTGAAATCAAGGATTTGAAAAAATACTTCAAAACTTCCAGGGGACTTCTCCATGCCGTTGACGGAATAAACTTCGCCATCGAACGAGGGAATACTTTGGGCGTAGTCGGCGAGTCAGGCTGTGGCAAATCCACGTTGGGAAGGTTGATAGTCCATCTGCTTGAACCGACGGGCGGCAAAATTTTTTTCGAGGGGCGGGACTACACCAACTTATCCCACCAGGCACTACTTGAATCCCGCAGGGAGATGCAGATGATATTCCAGGATCCTTTCTCGTCGCTAAATCCGCGAATGACAGTGAAGGATACGATTCTCGAACCTATGAGCATACACGGCATGTTCGGCGGAGACCAGTCAGAGCAGACCAGGCACGTGGGGAATATAATGGATGCCGTGGGACTAGCTGGAAACCTCGCCAACAGCTACCCCCATGAGCTGGACGGAGGGCGCCGCCAAAGGATAGGGATTGCCAGGGCTCTTGCGCTCGAGCCAAAATTCATAGTATGCGACGAACCCGTGTCGGCGCTCGACGTCTCAATACAGGCGCAGATACTGAACTTGATGCAGGATATACAAAGCGAACGGGGACTCACTTATATTTTCATTACGCACGACCTCTCAGTGGTAAAACACATCTCCAACGACATATGCGTCATGTACTTGGGGAATATGGTGGAAAAATGCCCGGCCAAGGAAATATTCAAGACGAACTACCATCCCTACACAAGGGCGCTTCTTTCCGCCATTCCGATAGCAAAGACCGGTGTCAAGCGAGAGCGGATATTGCTAAAGGGCGAGATATCCTCTCCGATCGAGCCTAAACCCGGATGTCGGTTTGCCCCCCGTTGTATTGATGCCAAACGTGATTGTTTCGAAACTCAGCCCGATTTAGTGGAAATTTCTCCCAGGCATATAGTGGCTTGTCACCTCTATTCGAATGTAAGAGCAATAAAAAAATAAAACAGACAGCAAAGGAGACGATGTATCAATGAGTTATCTGCGCAAGATTCTTCACGTTTTGTTTACAGCCGCGATCCTGATTGCAGCCTCTCAGCCCGTAATTGCGGCGCAATCCGGCACACCGAAAGATACCATCACGGTAGCTTCGGGAGCGGATCCAAAGTCACTCGATCCCTATGGAACGACCGACAGCCCCGCCGGCCGGATAGCCTCACAGATCTTTGAGACCTTAGTCGAGCGGGACGACGCCGGCAATATAGTCCCCTCACTGGCTGAAAGCTGGGAGGTCAAGGATCCAACGACTTACGTGTTCCACATCCGTAAAGGCGTCAAGTTCCACAATGGGGAGGAATTGACCGCCAATGACGTCAAATTCTCCTTCGACAAGATGTCTGCCTCTCCACACGCATCGTCGGTTACGGGGACTATAGACTTCGCTAACAGCAAGGCTATTGACAAGTATACGTTCGAGATGAAGATGAGCGAGCCGTTCGGCCCTATTCTCAACCACCTTTGCCACGGCGTAACGGCTATAGTCAACGAGAAGGGTTATACCGAGAGCGGGAGCGCAGTCAATGAGAAGCCCATAGGGACTGGCCCGTACAAATTTGTATCATGGAAGACAGCCGACAGCGTCACCTTAACCAAGTTTGACGACTATTGGGGCGAAAAGGCCAAGGTTCGCAACCTGGTATTCCGCACTATACCCGAGGCAGCCAGCCGCGTTATCGAGGTAGAAACCGGAGGGGTAGATGTCGCGCTGCAGGTTCCTCCGAGCGCTGTCTCGCGACTTGAGAAGGACAAGGACATCAAAATCGGAATACAGGAGACGTTTAGGACAGACTTTCTGGCGTTCACGTGCAACAAGGCGCCCATGAACAACGTAAAGCTCCGCCAGGCCATAAACATGGGCATCGACATAAACGCTATCCAAAAAGTGGTATTCAGGGGGATAGGCATGGCCGCCATCGCTCCCATAGGCCCGTCGATCAGAGGCTATAACAAGGATCTTCCCCATCACGAGTATAACCCTGAAAAAGCGAAGAAATTGCTCTCGGAAGCCGGATACCCGAACGGGCTTAAGCTCACGCTGACCTCCGATGAGAACCAGGAGCGCCTTGACGTCGCAGAGATGGTACAGGCACAGCTAGCCGAAATAGGGATCAATTTGGAAGTCATCACGCTGGAGCGCGGTAAATTCATTGACGACGTCATAGCCGGGAATCTCCAAATGTTCGCGCTCGGCTGGACCACTAACACCGGCGATCCAGACTACGCACTCTACGCGAGCTTCCATACGTCGATGTTCGGTGAGGGCGGGAACATGTCCTTCTATTCGAATCCAAAGGTCGATGAACTGCTGACTAAGGGAAGAGTTTTAACGGACGACAAAACTCGCATGGAAGCGTATTACGATGCCCAGAAGATCATATGGGCGGAAGTTCCGTGCGTGTTTTATCTCCATCCGCAGGAAATCACCGCTTACAGCGCCAGTCTGAAGGATTTCAACATTTTCCCCGATGGCAGGTCTGACTTTGAGAGGATGTACTTCTAAAAAATGCTTACAAAGGAAATTTCCATTTTGCGGGAAAAACTGGCAAAAGTCGGGCTTTTGCCATTGAGGAGCCAGGCGGAGACTGCGGACTGCATTCTGAAAGAAAAGCTCGAGCATGTGCTCCCTGGCGCTATGGCCGAGACCGCGACGAATTGCTGGATCGTGATCGCGAGAGAGAACAACGACGACCCTATCATGCGGACGCTCTTTACGAGCGACATGCCTTACGTCAGAAGGACTGCAGCCTTCATATTCATAAGAGACGAACGGTCAGGTGATGTACGCCGATTTTATGTCGGTCTTTCCTGCCCTGGGATGTCTAAGTTGTACGAATGTCCCGCAGCAGACGGCGAGGACGAATTGTCGTGCGTTAAGCGTCTCGTGGAGACATACAAGCCTAGGAAGATCTCAGTCAACACGAGTTCACAGTTTGGGTTTTGCGACGGACTTTCCGCCACGTTACTCGAGGAGCTAAAAACGGTTCTTACGGAGCGTGCCAAGGACTTCACGAGCGGAGAGGACTTGTCAGTCATCTGGCTCGAGAGTATAACTGACTTTGAGCTGCCCCTCATGAAAACCCTGGCCCATGTCACCGCAGATATAATAAAACTTATCTTCAACAGACGTTTCATAACCCCTGGCGTCACGACAACGACCGATCTGGAATGGCTCATGAGAGACTGCATATCGGAGCTGGGTTTCATCAATTGGTTCGGCCCGGACGTCGATTTGCAAAGGCAGGGTGACAAAAGAACCAGGATCTTCGAAACGATCATCGAACGCGGGGATTTGCTCCACTGCGATATAGGTATGGCGGGAAAGTACGCAAGACTCAGTACAGACATGCAATGGCTGGCCTATGTTTTCAAGGATGGCGAGGAGAAGCTGCCAAACGGCTTCGCTGAACTCCTAAAGACCGCAAATCGTTTTCAGGACATAGTCTGCTCCTCCTTCAAAGTCGGAGAAAGCGGGAATACCGTATTCAAAAAAGCGATGGCCCAGGCTAAGTCGGAGGAAATAGCCCCGATGCTCTATACTCATCCGCTCGGCACATTCGGACACGGTGCGGGTCCCGCTATAGGGGCGTATGGAGATCAATCCGGATTCATCAAAGGCAGGGGCGAGCGGCTGCTTCGCGCGAATACATGTTTCGCGCTTGAGCTGAACGTGAACTCGCGTCTTTCGGAATGGGACGGTCAGGAGACATTCGCGTATCTCGAGGAAAGCGTCCACTTCGACGGAGAAAAAGTGACCTATCTGAACGATTGCGGAAGGCAGACCTCGCTGATCAGATTATAGCAGCGGATTAGTTCCAATTCCAAGCAAAAGATACGCTGTTTTGTTTGAATTGGAACTAACCCGTTTATTTTAGAAGCTGGTAACGCCAATCGCCAGGCGACAGGTTGCCGCCTCTACGCTATAGGCTGTCGCTTCCTGGCGGCATGTTGGGCCTGGATACCATCAGTTCCACCCGGCGGTTCAACTGGCGGCCTTCCGGGGTGTCGTTGTCCGCTATGGGTTGAAATTCTCCGTAGCCCCGGGCGCTGAACGAGCCTGGGTTGAGCCCTTCGTTCTCCAGCAGGACGGCCAGGAAGTTGAAGGCGCGCTCCATGCTGAGGTACCAGTTTGAAGGGTAGCGGGAGGTGCGTATCGGCACGTTGTCTGTGTGTCCCGTGACGATGATCTCCAGGGGGTGTGCCGCGTCCTGATTGTCTTTCAGGAGAGCGGACAGGGTATGGGCCTGGCTGACCATATTGCTGGTTACGTCCGCTCTGCCAGATTGAAACCATATATCGCTCTTGAGCGTGATCAGCACATTCTCCCCGTTGAACTCCAGCCCGATGGTCCCCTCCAGCGAATTATCGCTCACGTACCTCTCAAGCGACGAGTAGAGGTTATCCATCTGGTTTTCGAACATGCCGCCGTCGCCTTTGTCATCGCCCTCATCGCTGTCTTCCTGGGGCGGCTGAGGCAGAGGCACGTCGGGATCCATAGGGATGATGTTGCTTTCCGGAAACATCTCGATGACGCTGCTTCCCTCTGAGACCCCGAAGCTGCTGGCGAGTGCGCTCATTATTGCCCTGAACTTTTCCTCCTCGATCGTGCTGGACGCAAAGAGGACTATAAAAAGCGCCAGAAGGAGCGTCATCAGATCCGAATAGGGGATAAGCCAGCTCTCGTCCGCGTGTTCTTCGTGCGGTTCTTCCTTGCGCCTGGCCATGGTCATTTGCTCCCTGGCTTGTGTTCGGCTTCCGATGTTTCCATCATCTCACGTTCCGGCGCAGGCAGACATACTATGAGGCGTTCCTTGAGCATCCTTGGGTTTTCCCCCTCGGCGATGCCGAGCACGCCCTCGATTATCAGCTCTTTAATGAACACCTCCTGTTTGGACTTTTGCTTCAGCCGGTTCGCGAAAGGGTGCCACAGCACATATCCAGTGAAGATACCGAGAAGCGTGGCGATAAAGGCCGCAGAAATGGCGTGTCCCAGCGCTTCCGTGTCTCCCATGTTGCTCAGGGCTGCTATGAGCCCCAAGACCGCTCCGAGAACCCCCAATGTCGGCGCGTACATGCCGGCCTGCGTGAATATCTGGGCGCCTGCGGCGTGCCTGACCTTCATGGCGTCTATTTCGGCGTGCAGGTTGTCGTTGAGTTTCTGCATGTCCGATCCATCCAGTGCCATCGAAAAACCCAGCTTCATGAACGGATCGGGTATCTCGCCGACCTTCTGCTCCAGCACCAGCAACCCTTCGTTGCGAACCATCTCCGCCATCGTCACCAGTATGCTTATGGCTTCCTCCGCCGAGAGGGACCTCTGCCGCCCGAACAGCACCTTGACCAGTTTGCCGATCCTTTTTATCTCGTTGCCCGGCGTCGCTATGATGACGGCGCCTGCGGTGCCAACCAGGATTATGAAAAAGGCGGCAGGATTGTTCAAGGCAGAGTAAGGGACGCCTTTGAAAAACATTCCGATCAGGAGCGCCGCGAAACCAGTTATGATGCCAACTATTCCCATTACATCCATAGATCTCACCACCTACGAGAATTGTCAGGACTGTTTGCCAAATATCCCCCTATCGGCATCGAGAGCAATCCGCCCAAAAAGCCGACAGGCCCGAATACTCTGGTGAAAAAAAGCACAGGGAGGGCGGCGGCTGCCGTGACGGCGTACCTGGATGCCATACCGATGACGAAGCCCGTCGTGGCGCTTCTTCCGCCAAGCCTCATCATCCTGAAAAACGATCTCGTCATCATGCACACCTTCATCGCCGAGCAGGCCCACCCGACAGCGAGCCCCGCAGCGAACCTGCCAGGGCTCTCGAACCCGACGCCCCCAAAATATAACCCAAGATCCGCTATAAGAAACGCCACGCAGACCAACGTCAAGGATATCGCGAGACGCCGCGCTGTCCGCAGCAGACCGTGCCCGTCCTCTTCGAATTCCCCGCTAATTGCCGCCATCGTCAGCGCCGCGCGCGTCTTCGTCGAACTCCGCAATGCCGACGCGGCCCTTGATTATCGAGTAAGCGCTCACGTCAATCCGAACCAGCGCGCGGCGCAGGCCTAGCTCCATGACCTGTATATCCATGCTCCCCTTCTTCTCTTCTTCGGCGAGCGCGGCCTTCTCCAGCGCCAGATCGTTGATGAGGCGCTCTATCCTGTCCGGGTGTTCCGCGATCTCAGAGACTACCGACACTTCGTCGTCCAGTACGGAGGCAACGCCTCCCAAGACGACCAGGGCGTGTACTTCGGCGTCCACGTGATACACCAACAGGCCCTCGTTCAGCACAGCCGTGAACGGTTCGTGACCAATCTGTATGCCGGCGTCTCCCTCCGTCGATCTGAATATGACGTAATCCACCTCTCGGTCACAGAGAGAACCGTATGGAGTGAGAACCCTCAGCCTGAGTTTTCTGTCCGCCCGTCCGTCCATGATGAACCCTCAGCCTGCCTGCTGCCCTTCCTTCGCGTTCTTTATCACGTCGTCTATCGATCCGGCGTTCAGGAAGTAGTTCTCAGCCACTCCGTCGAACTTTCCCTCTATGATCTCCTTGAAGCCGCGCAACGTCTCCGACAGCGGGACATACCTGCCAGGGATGCCCGAGAAATTTTCCGCCACGAAGAAGGGCTGGGAGAGGAAACGCTGCATCCTGCGCGCCCTGCTGACGATGAGCCTGTCGTTTTCGGACAGTTCATCGAGTCCCAGTATCGCTATTATGTCCTGCAACTCGTTGTAACGCTGCAGGATGTTCTGCACGTCACGGGCCACCTCGTAATGAACGCGCCCTACGGTCTTCGGGCTCAACAGCCTGGAGTTTGACGCGAGCGGATCCACGGCCGGGTATATGCCCTGCTCGACTATGCTCCTCGACAGCACGGTGGTCGCGTCCAGGTGCGCGAACGTAGTGGCGGGGGCAGGGTCAGTGAGGTCGTCCGCAGGCACGTAGACCGCCTGTATCGACGTAATGGACCCGCTTTTAGTCGAGGTTATGCGCTCTTGGAGGGAACCCATTTCCGTGGCCAGCGTCGGCTGATAGCCTACGGCGCTGGGAATCCGCCCCAGCATCGCGGACACCTCCGAGCCTGCCTGGACGAAGCGGAATATATTGTCTATGAAGAGCAGGACATCCTGGTGCTTTGCGTCCCGGAAGTATTCGGCCACGGTGAGGCCGGTCAGCGCCACTCTCATGCGAGCGCCAGGCGGCTCGTTCATCTGCCCGAAGATCAAGGCGGTCTTGTTCAGGACGCCCGATCCCTTCATTTCGAAATAGAGGTCGTTCCCCTCCCTGGTCCGTTCTCCGACGCCGGTGAATACCGAATACCCGCCGTGTTCCGTGGCTATGTTCCGTATCAGCTCCATTATGAGGACGGTCTTGCCGACCCCCGCGCCCCCCAGAAGGCCCACCTTCCCCCCCTTTGCGTAAGGGCAGAGCAGGTCTATCGCCTTGATCCCTGTTTCCAGCACTTCGACCGCGTCTGCCTGCTCCGAGTAGTCCGGGGGCTGCCTGTGGATCGGCCATCTTTCGAGGCTGTCCACTTCCCCCTCCCCGTCAATGGGCCGCCCCAGAGCGTTGAACATGCGTCCGAGCGTACCGTCACCGACCGGGACCGATATCGGCCCGCCGCTGTTTACCGCTTCCGCGCCCCGTACCAGTCCGTCGGTGGAATCAAGGGCAATGCATCGCACGACGTTGTCCCCTAGCTGCTGGGCAGTCTCAGCTATCAGGGTTTTCCCTGAAGCCGCTATCTCCAAGGCGTCGTAGATCTTCGGGATCTCTCCGTCGGGGAATTCGACGTCAAGGACCGCGCCCGTGACCTGCGCCACCCTTCCTTTGGAACCAGGCATTTGTGTCACCCCTCTTCCGTCGAGAGCAACGCTTCCGCGCCGCCCACTATCTCGTTCAGTTCCTGCGTTATGCTGCTCTGTCTCAGGCGGTTGTACCTGAGCGACAGGCGTTCGTACATGTCGGCGCAGTTTCTCGAAGCCGCGTCCATGCTGACTATCCTGGCGCTCTGTTCGCACGCGGCGGCGTTCAGCATCGCGCCGTACACGCAGGCCGACAGATAAAGCGGCACGACGTGATCTAAGGCGTCGTCTAGGCCCGGCTCAAAGCTCATCTGCCGTCCGCGAGGATCCCTGCCGCTTTGATCGGACACCCCAAGGGGCAGGATCTGCTTCGTGAACGGCAGCAGAGAAAGCGCGGACTCGTATCTCGTATAAACTATGAAGATGGAGTCCACCGCCCCCTTCTCGTACAGTTCGAGGGCGATTTTGCCCGCGTCCCTGGCAGTCTCGTAAAACGGGGATTCGGACGCCCCGTCGAAGGCCCGTTCCACGATATACTTTCTCCTGCCCAGGTGATCGCGTATCTTTCTCCCGACCGTGACGCAGCGGACATCCCTGTTCATGCGCCTGATCTGCGAGACGGTCTCCCTGCACACGTTCACGTTGTAAGCGCCGCACAGCCCTCTGTTCCCGCTTACAGCTATTATCGCGGAACATCCCGCGTCAGGCGGCGCAATGTACCTGTGGCGGGTGTGGAAGGCAAAACGCATGACATTGCGGATAATGTCGTCGAAACGCTCGACGTAAGGCGCGTTTTGCTGCATACGCCGCAACGTCTTCTGCACCTTCGTCGACGCGATCATCTGCATGGACCTAGTGATCTGTCTCGTGCTGGATATGCTGTGAAGCCTTGATTTCAAGCCCTGTGCTGATTCCATGCCGTCTCTCCTCGGATCGTCAGAAGAGATGCTCTTCGTGGACGAACTGCCTGTACCGCTCTATCCCCTGGACGATTTTCTCTTCCAGATCCGGGTCGAGCCCCTTAGCCGCGACTTCTTCCATGAGTCCGCCGCAGTTGTCCCTGAAATACTCGACCAGGCCGGCCTCGAACCGGAGGATTTTCTCGACGTGGACGTCGTTCAGGTATTTTTTTACTGTGGCGTACAGGATCAGTATTTCATCTTCCAGCCGGAAGGGGCTGAATTGCTCCTGTTTAAGTGTCTCCACTATCCTTTCTCCATGGCGGAGGCGGGCTTTTGTCTCATCGTCCAGGTCGGAGCTGAACTGTGCGAAGGAGGCGAGTTCCCTGTACTGGGCCAGTTCCATGCGTACCGGGGCGGCGACCTTCTTCATCGCCTTGACCTGGGCCGAGCTTCCCACCCTGGAGACGGACAGCCCCGGGTTTATGGCGGGGCGGATGCCGGAGTTGAATGACACCGTCTCCAGGTATATCTGGCCGTCCGTTATGGAGATGACGTTGGTCGGTATGTAGGAGGACATGTCCCCTGCCTGGGTCTCTATTATCGGAAGGGCCGTCATCGAACCTCCGCCGTTCTCGGCGTTGAGCCGCCCGGCCCGCTCCAGGAGGCGCGAGTGGAGGTAGAAAACGTCTCCCGGGTACGCTTCCCTTCCCGGCGGCCTGCGCAGCAGAAGGCTCATGGTCCTGTAGGCCACGGCGTGCTTCGAAAGGTCATCGTAGACTATGAGGACGTCGTCTCCGTTTTGCATCCACTCCTCGCCCATGGCGGCCCCTGAATAGGGCGACAGGTACTGCATCGTCACCGGCTCGGCCGCGCCGGCCGCTACTATGACAGTGTATCCAAGGGCGTCATGGTCGGCAAGCGTCTTGACTATGTCAGCGACTGTGGACATCTTCTGCCCTATCGCCACGTATATGCATTTGACGTCCTTGCCCCTCTGGTTGATGATCGTGTCGATCGCGATGGCGGTTTTGCCCGTCTGCCTGTCGCCTATTATGAGCTGCCTCTGCCCTCTGCCTATCGGTATCATAGAATCTATGGCCTTGATGCCGGTCAGGAGCGGGACGTTGACCGTCTGACGCGTCAATACCCCTGGGGCGACGCGCTCTATCGGGCGGTGTCCCTCGGTCTTGATTGGCCCCTTGCGGTCCAATGGTTCGCCGATGGCGTTTACGACCCGTCCAAGCAGAGCGTCCCCCACAGGGACCTCCGCTATCCTGCCGGTTCTGTGTACCAAGTCCCCTTCCTTTATCCCCTTCACGTCGCCGAGCAGCACGATGCTGACGCCGTTCGTCTCCAGGTTCATGGCTATTCCGGCCACGTCGTCATCGAAGCGCACCAGCTCTCCGCTCATGGCATTGTCTAGGCCGATGGCGTGAATTATGCCGTCGCTCACCTGCATGACCCGCCCGACCTCGCTCGACTCCGGCGACGCGATGAAGCCCAGAACCTCGTTTTTGATCAATGAGCTTATATCATGCAGGCCGCTGTTCATTCTCACTCACCACTTTCTCACGAAGAGCCCGTCTGAGCCTGGATATCTTCTGCTTTATCGAATAGTCGGCCATTAGATTGCCGGCTATCACCCTGACTCCCCCGAGCAACGACTCGTCAAGCCTTACGGACACCACCGGGTTTTTTTTGAGCGACCGGCGGATTCCATCAGACAGGGCCGACAACTGTTCTGGCGAGAGAGGGCGCGGGGCGGTTACGTCCACGTCGATCATCCCCAGTCTGTCACGGGCGAGGGCGGCAAATTTTTTGAGCACTGAGCGCCTGTCTCTGCGGGGGACCGCCCTCATGAAGCGGATGAGCGCGTCTGTGGCCCGATTCGTCTCCGCCGCTGCATGTCCGTCCAGTATTCCGGATGCCTCTTCATGCAGGACAGGGAGCATGCCCAGCGACTCGGCATATTCGACCAGCCCTCGGGCGTAAAACGAGTTGAGATTTATCATTGTGCGTCCACGTACTCTTTCAAAGCCTGGTCTGCCAGACGTTTCTGGAGATCCTCGTCCATAGAGGACTGGACGAATTTCCCAGCGATAACCGAAGCAAGCTCCACTATCTCCAGCCTAAGCCGCTCCCTGCCCTTTTCGAGTTCGAGCGCGGCGGTCTCCTCTGCCTGACGGATCATGGCGTCGGCCCTTTCTTTGGAATCCCTGACGATCTGTTCGCTCTTCTGCGCCATTTGCCGCTCGGCCCGTGACAGTATCTCTTCCCGTTCACGGCCGATGCCGGCGAGCTTTTTCTCGTATTCCGCCTTCATGTCCCTGGCCTCTTCGTTTGCCAGACGGGCGGAGGCCATGTGATCCCTTATGCCTGCCGCCCTGTCGTCCATGAATTTCTTCACCGGTTTGTATAAAACGCGCACCAGCACGGCTGTCAGCAGTATGACGTTGAGCCATTGTATGCCGATATGGGTCAACAGGGCAGAGTCGAAACTTATTATGCTGCCTTCCGGCACAGCAGTCAGCCTCGCTTTCGATGCCCCGTTACTGGAGCTGTCCCACGAACGGATTGGCCATGAGCAGTATCAGTGAGATGATGAGGCCGTAAATAGCCGTAGTCTCAATGATAGCGCAGCTTATGAAGAGAGTGGTCATTACCGTCCCGCGCGACTCCGGCTGGCGCGCGATAGACTCTATCGCCCTGCCCGCAGCCATCCCTTGCCCGATGCCGGCGCCGATTGAGGCGAAGATCGCAAGCCCTGCCCCTATTGCCGAACAACCCATAACAAATGCCATAGAATCCATTAGCGCAAACCTCCTGTTGTTTTGTGGTACTGAGATCCCTTAGATTTCAAGGCTGTCAATGGTACGTCTCGTGGTGCAAAGCGCTGTGCTTTAGGCCCCTGACATAAACCAGCGATCTTTCAAGCCCCTGATTTCACATTGGCAAAACCTGCGCGTCAGTCAGCGGACGCCTTCTGTCTTATAAAGGTCATGGATAGCACCGTGAAGATATATGCCTGCAACGCGCCTACGAACAGGTCGAAATAGGCGTGGAGAAAACTCGGTATCGCGAATCGCAGCGGGAGCGGGAACAGCTCGTAGACCAGCTCGAAGATGATGACGCCCCCCAGGATATTGCCGAAAAGCCTGAAAGAAAGCGAAATAGGCTTGGTCAGCTCCTCGATCAGGTGCATGGGGAAAAATGCCCACACTGGCTCGAAATATTCTTTGAAATATCGCCCCCCGTGCCTTGAAACGCCGAGGAAGTGCATGATCCCGACCGACGACAGCGCCAGTGCCAGCGTGGTTGAGAGGTCGGACGTGGGCGGGCGCATCCCCAGGAGCGCGGTGTAATTTGAGACGAGGATAAAAGCGAATATGCTGAAAAAATAACCGCCCAGCGATCCGAAACCATCCCCCATCATGCTTTTTACCATACCGTCCACGGTATCGACGGCAAACTCGATGAAATTTTGAAAGCCTGAGGGGACAGGGCTGAAGGAGCTTAACCGTATCCTCACAAATATCGCGAACAGAATGAGAACCGCCATGACTATCCACGTGGAAAGCAAGCTCTGGGTCAGATACACCGGCCTTCCGAATACCTCAAAGAGGGGCGCGAGGTTTTTGTTTATGAGATCCATGAAATTAACCTCCGGATGCTGACCTTCACATTAATTTTTTGTCCGTTACAGAGACGGCAAAATAATTTAACCTGAGCAATCTACCAGATATTAAGCTACGTCATTGTACACGACAAATCTGTCCGCAGATACGCGCTTCTGCGAAGGTATAAAATGAAAGTATCTGACTCGGAGATTTTATAGCATTTGTAAGTGGCTGTTGTCAAGTAAGGCTAATTTTATTCCAACCGGGGAGTTGATTTGCATTAAACTCTCAATTGCGAACGCAAAGCACGTTGCCGTCCGAGGAGAAGCAGACAGTACGTTTTTAAACGGGTCGGTTCGGGCCGGCATCTATAATTTTAAGCGTCCCGTCATCGTGTCTCGCCGTAATTTCAACACTCCCGGCCGTTTGTCAGCATAGGCCAATCATGGGCTGTCCTCAGGAGTTCACAACGAAAGTATCGCTTTTTCGTCAAGCCCCGTACATTCACTGATAGCCGCGATAGAGATTCCCTTAGCCAGCATGGAGCGCGCGACCTTTTCAACGCCTTCTTTTTCTCCCTCTTCCCTTCCTTCTTTTTTCCCCTCTTCTCTTCCTTCTTTCTTGGCTTCGGCTATCAAATACTCATGAGTATGCTCCGCGCTGTAGGCGTCCATCAGCATGCGCTGATGCGCGAAATACTGTTCCCTCTCCTTCTCGTCAGCCCAGAACACGGTCTCTATCTCCCTCGCCGTTGAAAGCGCGGGGTTCTCCGCTACTGCCCTGTCCATGCGCTCGCCCTCCTCGTTTGAAAAATATAAAAGCCATCTCTCCAGCCCCGTCCGCGCGTAGCCGTCGCCCAGGTGCCTCCGAAATTTAGGCAGTTCGAGGTATATGATGTTCATGTCCTGGGAGAGGCAGTTGCCGCTTTTGTCGTTGCGTATGCTGTAGGAATTGCGGTACGCCTCCTCCTCCTCGAGGAGGTCGAACGCCAGCAGGCATATCGTGATCGTGGGCTTTATCTCCGCGTAGGCCATGCCTGACATGAGCTTGCGCGCATGGCGCAGGGCCCAGTAGAAAGGCCCGCGCTTGCGGAAGTCGTGATAGTTGACCACCTGGATTTCTATGTCGGCGGTACGCCCGTCCGTCAGCCTCGCCGAGACGTCGAGGACTGAGAGCTTCAGCTTTGCCGCGCCCTGCGCCAGCTCCCCTGAGACGGCCTCGACGTCGGAGACCCTGTCGTCCCCGCTGAACAGGAGGGCCTCGTTGATGAAGTCGATCAGGACGGGTTTGCTCCTCGGGCCAGTGAGGAGATACTTCGCAAACCGGTCGTTGAGCCTGTTTATCCTGGTCGGGCCGACATCTATAATTTTAAGCGCCCCGTCGTCGTGTCTCGCCGTCATTTCAACACTCCCAGCCGTTTGTCAGCATAGGCCAATTATACCCCGCGCCTTTAAGCGCGGCAACAGCGCTCCTGGCCTATCGCTTAACGGGTTCCGGTATTTCGTCAGGGAAAATACTTTTATCCCGCATAAAGCCAGGCGAGACGGAGAAGACGGATGACGAGGTAATTGAAATTACGCGTTGTCCTTGGTGACGGTTCCCTTTACGATGCCGTTTTCCACGGTCAGTATCAGCTCGTGTTCGCAGAGCGAGCTGAAGCCGGCGTGGTCGTACCTTATCAGCTTTCCGTAGGGGCATTTCAGCTCGCCGTTCACCCAGTCGGCAAAGACGCCGCCCTGACGCACATCGGGGAAGACGGAGGCGAACGTGGAGTCCGTCTGGAGCGCCATCTCCATCCCGACGAGAAAGAGCTTGCCGTCCATTACCTCCCAGTCGGCGATATATCCCCTCATGCAGGCGCTGTTCATGCCCGCGAACTTCGGGCGGGCGCCCGGGTTGGCCGAGAAATAACCCTCCAGCGGGGCGGCTGCCAGCCCGTAGCTGCGCCCGTCATATTTTATCCTGTCGTGCATCTGAGCCGTCATACCGGCGCCACCTACCTCATCAGCCGCAGCACGATCTGCGGGAACTGGTTCGCCTGCGCCAGCATGAAGTTCCCGCTCTGGCTCAGGATGTTGAGCCTGGTGAAGTTCACCATCTCCTTCGCCATGTCGGCGTCGCGGATGCGGCTCTCTGCGGCGGTCGTGTTCGTGGCCGTGGCGGAGAGGTTCGTTATCGTGTGTTCGAGCCGGTTCTGGTAGGCACCGAGCCGCGCCCTCTTCGTCGACACCCTGCTTATCGCGCCGTCGATCACCGTGATGGCCCGCGCCGCCAGCCCTCCGTCCCTGACGCTCACGTTCTCCACCCCCAGCGCGGAGGCGCTCGCGTCGCCGAAGCTGATGAACATGTCCTCCCGCTCGTTCGCCCCTATCTGCAGGACAGTGGAGTTTTCGGCTATGTGCACGATGAAGCCGTTGTCCGCGCTCGCTGAGAAGGTATAGCTGCCTGTACCTCCGTTCATGATGGTGGTAGAATTGACGCCCACACCGAAATTGTTCAGCATCCTGATGTCGATGTTCTCGTGCAGCTCGCCGTACATCGTGTTGCCGCTGATCTGTATGCCGGACTTTACGACGTTCCCCGTGTGCGCGTCCAGGATACTTATGTCGTAAACCGTCTCCTTTGCGGACTGTATCTCCGTGAAACCCAGCGCCTGTATCAGGGACTCGTCGCCCGAGACGGTAATCTTGCCCGCCGCGCCCAGGATATTCGAGTGCAGGAGCAGCGTGCCCATGACGGCCTGAAGTTCGCCAGGTGCCGCCGCAACGACAGGTATCTTGCTGTTAAAAAATTCTGGTGCCCATTGGACAGCAATGCCATCAAGCGCAAGCGGCTGATCATCCGTCGTGTAGTTCACAGTCGGGACGACGGCTTCCGGAGTAAATGTACCACCCCTCGCTCCGGTGTCAACGGTTGGATCTTCGGTCAACACTCCAGTGTACCAGGCTGAGCCGCTGCTAATTTCCAGCAACAACTTATCTATTAGATCAGCCCTGCTTGCAAAGGTGCTTGAAGCAACAATAGCGGTATCCATCGCTGCAGAACTATTGACAGTGGTACCCTGAAAATAAGTAAGCAAGGCATCCACGTTACCGCCGTTTTGGTCGAAATACCGCGTCGCGAGATACGCAGCCGAGTAATCGGCAGAACTCGTCAAGTACGTTCCCGCCCCTTTAAGATTTTCGAGCGCCGCAATTATCGCATTCCGGTTTGCGGTATCGTCCGCCTGAACCCTCGCATTAGCCCCGTGTACGTACTCCGCCAGACCCTCCACAAGCCACGTCCCCGCGCCGCCGCTCCACCAGAGCGCCGTGGCAATGCGGGGATCCGACGCGGTTATCACGTGCGTGAGTTCGTGCGCGATCAGCCGGTCATTGGAGACACCGAGATAATTATCCCCGTTAGGACCTGTTCCAGGCAGAAACATATCCATGTCGATCGAGATGAAGCCGTCGCCGTTGGCGTTGACGCCACCATAGGCGGCTACCCCAGGCGGAGCGTCGAGGAAGTTGATGAGCAGACTGCCACTCGGGGGCTTGATCCCGGCAAGCGCGCCGTACGCGCCGTATACTCGCTGCAAACCCCCAGGCAGCCAGTTCTGCATAAGTCCATCGATTATCGGATCGTTTGCGCCAAACGCTACTTGCGAGTTGCTGACGAACTGCGCAGAATACGTCTTCGAAGGGTCGCTCCCGGACGCCTCGGTGATGGCCGCGTTCAGCTTCGCGCCTAAGCTGCTGACCGTGTCGTCGGCGTATACCATTATAGTGGAGCTGCCGCCGCCCTCGAACGAGACGGTGAGGGACTGAGGATCCGCCAGGAGGCTGACCCCGTTCGCGTTTTGGAAGTTAGCCATGTTCGAGAGGACGGAACCGACGTTCGCGACGCCGCCGTTGATGCCCGCCATCGTGAATATGCTGCTCTTCAGCACCTGATTCTGGCCCGGCGTGGCGGTCGCGCTGATTATGTAGTTGCCGTCGAA
>JAISFV010000176.1 GCA_031263445.1 Synergistaceae bacterium
ATCGGTGCCTTCGTCTTTCAGGAGTTTTACCATCTTCTTAGCTGACGCGACGGGATCGATGAATCGCAGGCCGGCGACATTGCGCGGGTCGGTGCTCGTAGTGGTCTCCGGCGTCGAAAGGGCGAACACGCCGACTTTCATGTCGCCCAAATTCTTCACCTGATACGGCGGAAAGATGTAACCGCCCTCTTTATCGTCATGTGTCACGTTTGCCGCCAGAAAGCCGAGGCGGTATTTCCCGGCGAGGTAAATCAGCCTGTCCTGCCCGTAGTCGAAATCGTGGTTGCCCACAGCGAGCGCGTCGTATCCGGCCATGCTCAGAACGAGCGCCACCAGTTCGCCGCGCCGCGCCGTCGCGAACGCTTGTCCGTGCAGCACGTCCCCGGCGTCGAGCAGCAATTTCCTCGGGGACTCTTCCGCGTCTACGACAGCCTTGAGCCTGTCGTAACCGATACGCGTCAGCCCGCCGTCCGCGTTCTTTTCCTCGAAAGCGTAGCCGTGAACGTCATTCGTGTGAAAAATTACCAGATCGTGCTGTGCGGCGCAGGAGACGGAAACCGGCAGGAAAACCGCGAGCGCCGCAGCCAGCGTCATATTCAATAAAATTTTTCTCAGGATCATCTCAAATAACCTCCCAAAAAAGGCCGCCCGTTTTGGTTTTTTGGGAGGCCCGTGCCTTATGCTGTTCTATTCCGAGGTTTACCTATTACCTTCGCGCTTTTCCCGCGAGCATCGGGACTGCCAAAAGCGCCGGGTTGCCCGTATCCGGTCCCTCTAAAGACGGGATGTCCTTATAGATTTGCAGTTCGCAGACCATGTCTTCGTTGGCAGTTATGAAACCCGTTGCCACGATGTCCTCGTCCCGCTCGGCCTCAAAGACGGCTGCCTCCAGATGCTCGCTGAAGTCGTTTCCTGCGATGTTCAGGCACTGCCCCAGCGGGTCGTGAGAATAAATGCCGCCCCAGCTTTCCAGGGGTTCCAGCGTCAGAGAGAGCGCCCCAGGGAATCTGTGCAAAACAACCTGCCTTTGTAAGAGATGTAAAAGTACCCGTCATCGCCAGGGGACGTTCCTCAACTGTTCTGGGTTTTCCACGTGCCGTTCTCAGAAGGAAACACGCCGCCCCCGTCCCCGAAGCTCTCGCTAACCGTCATATTTCATAGCTTCTTGCTCACGCTGCATTGTATCATAACCTGGTTTCCGTTGCGCATTGCCTCACAAAAAATGAACCCGAAATAGGAATCGTCGCGTCATAAAAAAACAGCAAAAAACATGGGCACATGACGGTCTCCTTGACTAAGGTTTAGCAAGCACATACAATCATTTGAATGAAATGGTATCCCATGAATTGAGACAAATCAAAATTAACCTCAGTTAAGAAGATAGCCATTTTTTCCATTAATAACACGGCTTTCTCATTAAATCTATGCCGACGGGTGGGATCAACATGTACGGACTCAATCAGGCTGGGGAAAACACGTATTACATAGACTGCCCGTCCAAGATAGGGGTCTGCGTTTACGAGGGCGGCCGTGTCTGCCTCATCGACAGCGGCATGGAGGAAGGGCATGGCAGACGTGCGCTCGAAATTATAAGGGAGCGCGGCTGGACGCTCGGGATGATAATCAACACGCACTCCCACGCCGACCACGTAGGAGGCAACAAGTACCTCCAAGACGCGACGGGGTGTCCGGCATATGCCGCGGGCGCGGACGCGGCGATAATAAGGCACTCGATATTGAACACGGCCCTCCTCTACGGCGGGAACCCGCCAGAGGCCATGAAGGACAAGCTGCTTTATTCAGGCGACAGCGACGTCCGCGAGCTGGACGCGTCAAGCCTGCCGAAGGGCATAGAGGCCGTGCGCCTGGACGGGCACTCGTTCGCCATGTCGGGCGTGCTGAGCCCCGACGGCGTGTGGTTTCTGGCGGATTCCCTGATGAGCGAGTCCGCGCTACGCAGGTATCACATCCCATTCGTCCGCGACGTGGCAAAGCACCTCGAAACCCTCAAGGCCGTTGAAGGGCTGGACGGCAGGCTTTTCATCCCCTCGCACACGAAACCGCTCGGGGAGACGGGGCCGCTCGTCAGGGTGAATCGGCACAAAATCCTGGAGATAGCGGAGAAAATCGTCGATATCTGCGCCGCGCCGGTCTGCTTCGATGACATTCTGAAAAACCTGTTCGATTTCTACGGCCTCCAAATGGACATCAGGCAGCACATGCTGGCCGGCAGCACCGTCAAGTCGTTCCTGTCTTACCTGTCCGATACCGGGGCGGCAGAGCCGTGCGCCTCCCGGAACAAATTGCTGTGGAGGGCTGCGTGATCGGATCCGCGTCCTGTCATTTCGAGTTTATGAACGAGTAGAGCCAGGAGGAACACGCTGCGAAACTTGAATCGGGCGGGAGCGCGTCAGCCGCCCATCGGACGAATCTGTCCTTTGAGAGGGTCGCGGCCATTCGGAGAGCCTCGTGTTCCGCCGCGCACATACGGCCCACGAGGACGGCCGAGCCGGAAATTTTGGCTTCCTCTGCGCAGCCGAGGCACATGAAGCCGTCCGACGTCATCTGGAAAAAATCACCAGCTGACGGCACGAGCCTGCCGCCGCAGGACGAGCAGACGTCCAGAGGGGGCGCTATGCCCCAGAGGTTTCCCCAGCGCCACGCGAAGCGTATGTCCAAGAGCGCCGGGGCTATCCCGGCTGAGAGATTCTTCATGCTGCCCCACAGAAGGCTCAGCAGGCTGTCGGCCTGTGCGCCAGGCATCAGGCGCGAGGCGATCTCCCCGCACCATCTCACGGCGGCGCGGAGCGTCCCGTGCGAGCCGCGTATGGCCAGAAAATCCTCCCTGACCTCGGCCCCTTTCAGGTAAAGCCGCCTGGGGCTCTGGTAAAGGCGGAATTCGCCCCACATCATGGGCTCCGTGCCGGCGCCGAACCTATTCCTGGCGCCCGTGCCAGGCGCGGACGCCCAGACCGCGCCAAGGCCGCCCAAAAAGAGAAGGAGTTCCTGGGACTTTACGGCCTCCTTCCTGCGCAGGACAAGGCCCATGGCCCTGTGTTCCCCGTTGAGCAGGGCTGGCGAATCGCCCGGCAGGGTGAAATCCATCGCTGCCGCGCCGTGACGCCCCGGCAGCGCAAGGGCTGAACCCCGGGCCGTCATCGGCGGCGGTAGCCGGCCCTCTCGATCCCCAAAGCCGTCTTTCGCCAGTTCGGCTTGACCTTGACCCACAACTGCAGGGATATCGGATAGCCGAAGCGCTCTTCCATCTCTCGCCTCGCCGCCGTCCCGACGGACTTGAGCTTCGAACCCTTCTCACCGATCAGGATGGCCTTCTGCCCCGGACGCTCTACGATGATGTCGGCCCTGATCTCCCCCCGCTTCATCCCCGGGTACTCATCGGGGCTTTTAAACTCCTCGACAGTCACCGCGACGCTGTGAGGGACCTCCTGCTCCGTCACCTCGAAGATCTTCTCCCTGATTATCTCCTCAGCCAGGAAGCGCTCCGTGGCGTCCATGAGGACGTCGTCCGGGTAGATGGCCGGGCCTGCGGGAAGGAGCTTCGTGATTTCGTCCACGAGGATGTCCAGGTTCGTCCCCTCCTTCGCCGACACAGGTATGACGGCCGCTGCGGGCATCCGTTCACGGACCGGCTCGATATGACGCCAGAAACGCTCCTCGCCCTCCTTGCCCCGGCAGAGGTCGGTCTTGTTCGCGACGAGCAGAATCGGGGCCTTTGCCCTGGCAATGAGGCTGAGCATCGGCTCGCCGGCTTGCCCGAGCGGGTGTCCTGCCTCGACCACGAAGCAGATGGCGTCCACCGAACCCATCGCGCCCTCTGCCTCCCTCATCATGAACTCGCCCAAAGCGTGTTTCGGTCTGTGCAGGCCGGGCGTGTCGACTATGACGATCTGGCAGTCCTCTGTCGTCAGCACGCACCTCGACGCGCTGCGCGTCGTCTGCGGCTTGCTGGAGACAGCTACTGCCTTTTCCTTTAAAAGGGCGTTTATGATGGAGGATTTCCCCACGTTTGGCCGTCCGACGAACGTTACGAATCCGGCCTTGAATTCCTTCGGTTCAGGCATCTTTACCTTCCTTATCTTTCGTCATCTTCGAGTTTGAATGGATGCGGCAGCAGATATGAGAGGGGGATGGAGACCAGTCTGTCGCGCTCCAGCAATATAACGTCCAAATCGGGGTTGAACTCGGACAGGAACTGCCGGCAGGCGCCGCACGGCGAGCAAAAGGAGTCCGCGTCGCCTGCCACCGCTATGGCGAGCGGGCGCACACGGCCGGATGAGACCGCGTTCCCCATGGCTATCCTCTCCGCGCAGAGCGTGACGCCGTAGCTCGAATTCTCGACATTGCAGCCGCCGATCACGGCACCGTCATCCATCAGAAGGGCAGCGCCGACGAAGAAGCGCGAGTAGGGCGCGTAAGCCATCGTCCTGTAATCCTCGGCAACTTTCATGAGCTGTTCCGGGGCAGTGCCGAATCTGAGCCAATAGTCTCCGCTGTCCGGTCCCGCCAAGGCCCTATCCATCGTTTTTCGGGTTGTCATGTGAATTTTCGCCCTCGGCAGACGCTTCCCCGCTCTCCTGGAGTTCCATACGGACCTGGAGTATGCGATGCTCCGCGACCTCGACCGCGCTTATCTTCCACGGGCCAAAGCGCACGGACTGCCCCTCTTCGGGGAAGCCGCCTATTATCGTGAGCAACATGCCCGCGACGGTGTCCACATCATCGAACTCAAAGGGATACCCCAGCGTCTCGGACAGATCCTCCAGGTTAACGTACCCCTGGACTAGGTATGAGCCGCCGCCCTCGTCCAGCACGTCCGGGGTTTCGTCGTCGTACTCGTCCTGTATGTCACCCACGATCTCCTCGATGAGATCCTCGAGCGTCACGAGGCCAGCGGTGCCGCCGTATTCGTCCACGACTATCGCTATGTGGATCTGCGACCTCTTCATCAGCTCGAACGCCTCGTCGGTCTTGATCGTCTCAGGGATAAAGAGCGGCGCCCGCAGCAAGCCTTCCACCTTCTCGTCCTTCATGCCGCCGGAGAGCGGCCCCAGCAGATCCTTCGCGTACAACACGCCGGTTATCTTGTCCAGCTCCTTCTGATACGCCGGAACCCTCGAGTGTCCGGTCTGCATGAAGATCGCCGATGCGTCCGCGACGGTGGTGTCGCTGGTCACTGCCATCATGTCCGTGCGTGGCACCATGACCTCCGATACCCTCGTCTCCTCGAAGGCTATCACCCCGTGGATCATCTTGCTCTCGTCCTCTTCCAGCGCCCCCGACGCGCTGCTCTCGCGGATCATCATCTCGAAGTCCGCGCGGGTGACGAAGGACCTCCTCACGTCGAGCCTGAGGCCCAGAAGCCTCCCGATGCACCAGACAAGGCCGTTTACGACGTATACCACGGGCGACATGACGAGGTAGAACACCGACAAGACGGGGAGGGATCTGTTGAGGACCTGCTCTTTGTAGCCGATGGAGATGACTTTCGGGAGGATCTCGCAGAACACCACGACAACCGACGTCGTCAATGTCACCGCGATTATCGGCCCGTTCCTGCCGAACATGCTCACACAGACGGTCGTGGCCAGGGAAGCCGCCGCGATGTTGACGATGTTGTTGCCGACGAGCGTGGCCGTCAGCGCCTTTTGGATGTTGTCCGCAAGCCACTCGAAACCCTTCTTCCTGTTAGGGTAGGTATTTTCGAGTGCTTTCAATTTCATCTTCCCTGCTGCGGTTATTGCCGTCTCCGTCGCGCTGAAATAGAACGACATCAGCAAAAAAACCAACAGCAGGCCGATACTTCCAACCAGATCAGAACTCACTACTCAGTCAATCCTCCTCGTTTGCCCCCGGCGCCTGACTCAATTTTAAAATATACCCCGCCAGGAGCGCGTCCTGAACGCTCCACATCTCTCGCTCCCGCTCCTCCGTGTCGTGGTCGAACCCGAGGAGGTGGAGGGCTCCGTGGATTATCACTAGTACAATTTCGTTATTATAGTCTATTTTCCTCTCCTGCGCGCTATAAAATACGTACTCTGGCGCGACCACTATGTCGCCCAGGGGAAGCGTCTCCCACCCGGCGGGCGGGCTGAACGCGCCGTCCGTTTCCCAGAGCGGGAACGACAGCACGTCCGTCTCCTGGCCGATGCCGCGGTATTTCTGGTTCAGCTCCCTGATCTCGGCGGGCGGGACGAACGACAGGGCGGCCGAGAACTCGCGGCAGCCGTCCGGCGCGTACCGGGCCGCGAAAGCGCCCAGCTCGCGCGACAGGAGGCCGCAGTCGACGCCTGGCGCGTATCGTCCGCAGAGAGCGCCCGCGACCTGTTCAAGCCGCAGGAGCATTTTTCACGCAGGGCAGATTCACCGTTAGAAGCCTAAAGGGCGAGGATTCAAACCCTGCGGGAATCCGCACGTCAAAACGCCCGAATGTGGTTTCGGTCATAGGGCCGGCGCTTCCTCGGCGCCGTTCCCCGCGTGCTCTCTTTTAGTTTCCTCTTCGTCCGTGCCTGCGATCGGCTTTATCTCCCGCGAGTGGTACATCGACATCAGCACCTCGATAAACGCTGTCTTTATCGCGTTTAGCTCCCTGAGGGTAAAATCGACGTCCAGGAACTGGCCGCTCGCCATCTTGGAGTCCATCACGTTCCCGACGAGCCGCTCTACGTCAGGCCTGCCGCCGAGCGGTTTGTCGAGGCTCTTCAGAGCGGCCTCGGTGGAGTCGGCCAGCATCAGGAGGGCCGTCTCCCTCGACTGCGGTATGGGGCCGGGGTACGTGAAATCGGCCTTGTCTATCCCGCTGCCGTCCCCGCCCTGCTCCTTGTCCGCCGCCACTGCCTTGTTGTAAAAGTAGCCGAGGAAGGTACGCCCGTGATGCTCCTCGATGAAGCGCTTTATCCCCTCCGGGAGTTTGTACTCAAGGGCCAGATCCATGCCGTCCTTGACGTGCTGGAGGATGATCCGCGCCGAATCCCTCGGCGCCAGCCTGTCGTGGATGTTGTCACCGAAAGACTGGTTCTCCACGAAGTAATGGGGGCGTTTCAGCTTGCCTATGTCGTGGTAGTAAGCGCCCGTCCTTACGAGGAGGCCGTTCATCCCGAGCCTGTCCGCCACCGCCTCGCCCAGCGTGCCGACCGTTATCGTGTGGTGGTACGTCCCCGGCGCCTCCAACTGGAGGCGTTTCAGGAGGGGCTGGGACGGGTGGCTCATCTCCAGCAGGCGCAGCGGCGAAAGTATCTCGAAGACGGACTCCCAGAGAGGCAGGATCGCCACGACGATGCTGCTCCAGAACGCGCAGAGCAAAAGATAGGTCATTAGGACGCCGAAGCCGACCGGGAGTCCGAAGCCCCACCTTATGAATATCGACGCCGCGGTGAGGAAGAGCCCGAGGCCGAATATGTTGCGCCAGATCATTATCCGGCTGGATGCTTCCTTTATAAACATGAAGCTCGCGCCGGACGCCACCCCGCAGACGATGCAGCCGACCGCCACCGCGTAGGTCATCCCTGGAAACGCCAGGAGGTACCCGAGGAGCGACCCGCCGAGCGCTATGTGGAACGCCAGCGCGGGCCGTATGGTGAGAAAGAGCCACCCCGTAAGGGCCAGGACGGAAAGCGAATCGACGCTCCACCTGACGAACCACCTCTGAGCGCCCCAGTCTATGATGAGCAGGACGGCCACGTAGGTCCACTCCGTCGCCTTCAACGCGACGCCCAGTTTGTCCGCGATCCACGTAAGCCACGTGGACCACGCGAGGACGGCGAGCATCACGAACCCGAGATGCTTCCACGGGACGGCGGCGTCCGGGTAGCCCTGGCTGCGGAGTATCTGCGCGATCTCCGGGGTGACGACCTGCCCCGTCTCCGCTATGACGCTGCCGAGCCTTATCTCCCTCACGACAGGCGATATGCCGCCGCTCACCTCGCGCCTCAGCCTGCCGGCCATTTCCGGATCCTCCACGACTGTCGGCGTGAGCATGGCGTCCAGCAACTGATAGGCGAGATTCTTGTCGGCCTGGGAGAGATCCGACATCTTGAGGCTGTCCCATATCCTGGCGGATTGTTCGGAAGCGTTGACGGATTTGTCGAAATTCTCCTCCGCTATGCTGAGGACGGCCGCCAGTATGTCAGCGCGGTTCTCGGCGGGGAGCGCGCCCACGAGATCCATGAGCTGGGGCGGCGCGAAATCGATATTGCCCTGGCCGCGGAGGGACGCGATTCTCCCCTCCACCAGCGCCGTGGCCGCGAAGTCCCTGACCCGCACGTCCACTATCTGCCCGCTGGCCCTGTCTTTCTGATCCGCCGTGGCCTCCTCGTCGAGGAACCTGGCCGAACTCTGCGCGAGGTACGCGCGCGGGGAGGGGTAGCCCACCCTGTAGCTCTCGTTCCTGTCGATGAAATACCACCCGAATATGACGATCATGGCGGACGAGACTACGAGCGAGAGATGGAAGAGCCAGTACGTCGCCCGCAGGTTGTCGCCGGAGCGCTTGTCCTGGTTCCCGTATATCCTGCCCCTCAGCCCCTCAAGAAACGAGGGTTTGGGAATCTTGTCCATTTTCGCCGAACTTTCCGAACGCCGTCCCGGCCTCATAAGCCTCGTAGGCCTTTACTATCCTGCGCACGATGTCATGCCTCACGACGTCAGAGTTCGAGAGGTTGCAAAAGGCTATGCCCTCTATGCCCCTCAAAACCCCCTCGACGGCGCGGAGGCCGGACTCTTTGCCGCTCGGCAGATCCACCTGGGTGACGTCCCCGGTGAGCACCGCCTTCGAGCCGACGCCCAGCCTGGTCAGGAACATCTTCATCTGCTCCTTAGTGGTGTTCTGCGCCTCGTCTAGTATGATGAAGCTGCTGTTGAGCGTCCGTCCTCTCATATATGCCAAGGGGGCTATCTCGATCACTCCCTTTTCGACGTAGCGGTTGAACCTGTCCGTCGGAAGGAGGTCGTAAAAGGCGTCGTAGAGGGGCCTGATATATGGCTCTATCTTCTCCATGAGATCCCCTGGGAGATAGCCCAGCCTCTCGCCGGCCTCGACGACCGGCCTCACCAGGACTATGCGGTTCACGCGGGCGGCCTTGAGGGCCGCGACGGCCACCGCGACGGCCAGGAACGTCTTGCCTGTCCCGGCAGGGCCTGTGGCGAAAACCACGTCGTTGGCGTTTATCGCGTCCACGTACTCCTTCTGTCCGCGCGTATAAGGGCGTATTATCCCGCCCCTGCCGCTGACGCATATCGCCGAGTCCAGGAGCGGCAGGAGGTCGGGCCGTTCGCCCGCCGCCACCAGGTCAAGGGCGCAACGGATCTCAGCGACGGAAGGCCTGTTCCCTCGGCGGACCATCTCGGCGAACTGCCCGAGAAGATCCGCCAGGGCCGCAGCGAGCGCCGGGTCATCGTCAGGTATGATGATATCGCTGCCCCTCACTACGAGGCGGAGGCCCAGGCGCTCCTCGACGGACATCAAAATCTCGTCCCTGGTTCCCAGAAGCCGCGCCAGAACCTCCTCCGACGACACCGATACCGTTAAAGAGCCGTTCACGGCGTCAAGCCCGGACGACCTCTCTCACCTCCGGGACGCTCCTCTGGATGACGCCCTCGACCATGTTCCTTATCGTAGCCGCCGCGCCGGGGCAGCCGCAGCAGACGCCGGTCAGCTCCACCTTTAGGACGCCGCTCTCGTCGTCGAATCCTAAAAACTCTATGCCGCCGCCGTGGGACTCTATCACCGGCCGCACATCCGATTCTATTACCTTTTCGATCCTTGCCGTGACATCAGACATTTTCATTTCCCCCTTTTTATCGTATCTTTGGCTGTCCGCCACATGGCGTCAAGCTCATCTAAATCGAGGCTTTCCATCTCGACGCCCTGTTCGGCGGCCTGGCGCTCCACTTCGCGGAAACGCTTCGCGAATTTCCCGTTGGCGTCCTGGAGGGCGCTTTCAGGGTCGATGCCCAGGTGCCGCGCCAGGTTCGCCATGGCGAAGAGCATGTCGCCCAGTTCCTCTTTCATCGCCGCGTCATCAGACGACTCGAGCTCTGCTCTGAATTCGTCCATCTCCTCGATGACCTTTGCCCGCACCGGCGCCGTGTCCCCCGTCTCCCAGTCAAAACCCCGCTTCGCGGCGCGCTCCTGCATACGGTACGCACGGAGGAGAGCAGGGAGGGCGCGCGGGATCCCTGCCATCGCCGACGAGTCAGCCTCCCGCCGCTTCCGCTCGCCAGATTTGATTTTTTCCCAGTTGCGGCTGACCTCCGACGCATCGCTCACGGCGACGTCGGAGAATACGTGCGGGTGCCTCGACACGAGCTTTTTGCATATCGCCCGCGTCACGTCCTCCATGCCGAACCATCCCCGCTCCCCGGCGATCTCGGAGACGAACACGACCTGCAACAGGAGATCCCCGCACTCCTCGCATATGTCAAGGGACGATCCTTCCTCTATGGCCTCTACCAGTTCGTGGGATTCTTCCAGAATATATCTGCGGAGGCTGTCCAGCGTCTGCTCCGCATCCCACGGGCAGCCTCCTGGGGCGCGGAGCCTCTTCATCAACTCAAGCAAATCGTCAAACGTGCCAGGCTCAAAATCCGTCAATCAGCAAAACTCCTTCGCCGTTGCCTTCTTAATATTGTATTATATTTTACCATAAAAACCGTTCAAAGGCCGTTCCGTAAAATCGGCAGAGGCTATATCGAAGACAGACTGCGGCCGGCGACACGGCTGCCGGTTCTACCCCGGCATAGCGACGAGAAAGCCAACGGTTTCAGCCGTTGGCTTTCTCGTCCATTTTGCTCAATAAAAAAACAGAATACTCCTTTGGCTACCCATCCAGGTCAGCATGTACGTGGCTATGTCCTGTCGCGAATTTACAATACCCCAGATCTCTGGCTTTAGCCGCCGGCAATCATCTGGAAAGCGGCAGTTCTGAGATCAGGGCTACGCGCCATACGGCGCGGCGGGGCTTTTTCTTTGTATTTTCTGGCCTTATTTCCCAGAGTTTTTCGACTGCGAGGACAGATCGTTTATTTCTTCAATGCTCAAACCTGTGACTTTCGAGATTGTTCCGGCAGACATCCCGTCGAGCAACATAGAACGCGCCACTTGTCTCTTCGCCCTGGCTTCACCACTGGCCTCGCCGTCGAGCTTCGCCTTACGGATCGCGCTCTCACATATCCTCCTGCCTTTTTCGCGGAGTTCGTACAGGCGGCGTTCTTCGTCATTTTTGGCGAATATGTCTTCTACAGTGTAAAAAAATGAACTTCTGATCAAGTGAAAAACATTTTCGCAAACCTCCTATTTAATATATATCCAAATTACTCTGTCGTCTCGTTTAAATTTATATTCTAAACTGAATATTGGCAGATCATCGAAGCTATCCGTACCATATAAAGCTCTTTTAGTTGCTGCGTTTTCTAATTTTTCCCGAACTTCTGGCCTAATAACATGTTCCGAAGTTGACATTAATCTCAAAAAGAAATTGGAATCCCTGACACTTCGTCCTATCCAATAATGCCCCGTTGAATAATAAAATCTATAGTTTTTTATAATATATTCTCTATCTGCATAATCATCTGTGTAAGTACATATCTTATTGATATCTAATGAGGCCTTATCTTGTAAATTGCGGTTATTTTCTTCATGTTCCGCAATGTAGGGCAACGCTCCCCGTCTTAATTGTGTTAAATCTCTAAAAATGATCCCGGCTGGTATTTCTCTTAAATCTATATCGGCAGACTGAAAAAATAAAAAAACAAAACATATCCGAAAAACAACGACAACAGTACAACCAATTAAAAATTTTTCCCAAGTCAACTTCATCTTACCAGTGGCAAATAGTATAAATACCCATATAGACACAAACACGAAAAAAATTATCATAAGCAATGGGCTGAGTAAAAGGATCATGACTTCATTCCATCAAGAACTTCTCTTGTCGCCGGGATCAGCCGAGCCAGATGAATTTGATACACTACTCAGTCTAATTGAGCCACTATTCTCGATAGTCTGCCCCATAAACTCGACAACTTTCCCATTATCCCTTGTGCCAATCCACAGCGGTGACAGAACCGTCGCCCTCGACGTTGCCACTTTAGAAAGGCTGGTTACGTCGATGCTGTCTACCCCTGCTTCTACGAGCGTCAACAGCTCATGGTCAAATGCCCCGTCCCCGTTGACGTCCGTCCACACTTTCTCACCGTTTACTGGTGAATAGACGGTCGGATGAGTCAAATTTATACTGGTTTGACCGACTCCATAGTTAAAATCAAAAGAACCATGGAATGCTTTGCCATCGTTTCTATGCCAACCACTTGTTAACTTAGGTTCTTTCCCGTCTAATGGTGGAAGAATTATCTTTATCACTTCTGCAAATGTCACTTCTTTCCCTCCTGTTCAGTTACATCGACCAATTTTCAATTCGCCTCAGTCTCCAACAACCATTCTTTCTAAATAAGTAAATTATGCGATAGCCTGTATCAGGTTGAAATACAGTGACCATTGCGTCATTCTTCAACAAATGATCAAGTTTTACTTCAAGCGAACTCGCTGCTTGCTCTTTAGTCGAAGGAAAAATCGGAAATTGAACTTGATCACGGGCTAGATACCGAATGAACACTTCCGGTTCCGGTTTCGCCTCATAATCAAGCCCTAGTTGTGTTAGTGGATACAAAGTAAACGCACACTGAATGGTCTCGTCATCGGCAAATTTGGCCAAAATTGAAGATTAACCATAGCAGAAAGATTGCGGTCAGCATTCGAACATATTTTTTCTTGCGCGTTTTGTCATAGAATGACTTGAAACTATACGTTTGAATGACGAACACTATGATCAGGAGAACAATGCAAATACGCATTTCATTATCAGACACATTCAAAGGACGACGCCCGCGTTCCCTAAGCATTAAGATGAAAAGCCACAAGTGAAAAAAGAATGCCCCTGCTGAAAACCACATATGGAATATAGAAAATTTCGGATATTTGTCTTTATTTTGCTTTCTTTGTCTTTCTTCAACCAAAAGATGCTTCATTTGCCGTAAGTCCTTTCTCCGATTGGAAATAAACCTGCCTCGGCACCAGATACGACAAGAGACTGATATATGCAATATGGTAATGTTTCCGTAACGCAATATCAAAACAAACATACTGGGTTCTGATTTCATTTAAAAAGAGCCGACACAAAACAACTCCATCTATGCGCGAGCAGGACAAATACATAACCTGTATCCGTTAGCAATCTGTCAGGTTTTTAGGCAAAAACATCAATAGACTATATCACGAATTTTATCACACTCAAAACCTTAACTGAACGTATTGTGTACGCTCTCTTTAGAGGGCTGCTATCCAATATGGCGCGGGAGCGGTTGGCCGCATACGGCGTCCCGCTGCCCGCCGCGACGGCTAGCACCTGAATCCTTTGCCTCCTGCGTCGTCCAGTCTGCCAGTAATCGACACCCCTATCGAGACATGCACTATAATAACGTTCATCCGGCGCTTGCGCCAGTTAACGGAGGCAACGAATGAAAAACCTTAAAATATTTATTCTCATTCTTTTCTTGTCGGCGACGCACAGGCTGCCGGCGTTCGCCGCTGTGACGGCAGATGATTTTTTCAATTCGCTGGATCAAAACGACATTGCCGCTGTCAGGCAAGCCGTAAGCGGCGGGTTTGAGATAAACAAGGTTTATGGGGGGCCGGGAGATGAAAAAATCCCGTTGATTGAGGCAATCAAACTGTCGCGTTTCGATATGGCGAAGGCCTTGCTCAACGACGGAGCGGACGTCAACGTCAGGACGCCGGACGACATGCCGCCTCTTTTTGTCGCGATAACATGGGCCGCCATGCCCGATTCCGACAAATACACGCCTGCCCGGAGGGCGGACGCGCTCCGGATATTCGAGCTGCTTCTCGAACGCGGTGCGGACGTGAACTATCAGAACATGTTCGGCGCCGCTCCTTTGGGGCTTGCGGCGCTCGGTGTTCACTACGGACCGTCCCTCTATATGGCTAAAAAACTTCTGGGGGCGGGCGCAGAAATAAACCCGGCCCAGGACAACGGGCGCGGGATGCCGCCGATATTCTGGGCGCTGGCAGCTATCACGGCTGATCAGGGCAAGGGGAAAGAAAACCGTATAGAGATTTTGAAGCTGTTTCTCGACTCCGGCGCGGAAGTGAACGCGCGGCTTCAGGACGGCACGTCTCCTTTGCATCTGGCGGCAATAGACTATGACATCACTAAATTATTTTTAGATTCCGGAGCCGACAAACACGCAAAGGACGACGCAGGGAAAACGCCTTTTGACGCCGCCCTGACGAACAAAAAATTCAAGACCGCGCTGTTGCTGATGACATACTGATGCTGACGCAACGGGAGCATGTCATGATATTTCGTGCGCCGAGGCCCGAGCGGGAAGGACGTTCATCGCGCCTGTACGTCCTGTTACGGTCAGCATGGCGGCCCGCCGGCGAGGCGGACACCCATCTGGTAGGCCTTTTCGCAATCGGACGGGAATACCGCGTCGCGGCGCCGTCTTTTGTGATCGGCGTCGAACATGGGCGCGTGATATTTCGAGTAGTCGTCGAACTGATACGTATCGCAGGCCGCCAGGTACTCGCATGTCCCGCCAAGGACGCTCAAGAAACGCATATGTTCTTCGAACATATCGGCATAGCCCCACTCTGTCATCATCTCTTGAGGTATGTTCATCGTGTATATGAGGCCGCACGATATTTTTTTCGTGCAGACCGACCTCTCCTCCATGTCATACGCCAGATTCATGAATATCAGCCGCTCCCAGAACGAGCGCAACGCCCCCGTCACGTCCGAAATATAGATCGGCGAGCCCATGACCACCGCGTCGGATTCCATGACTAGATCCAATACCGGCGACAGGCCGTCCCGCATCGCGCACTTCCCGTCGCGGTAGCTTTCCACGCGCTTGCATGAAAAACAGCTGACGCATCCCCTGTAGTCCAAGTCGTACAGATGGATCATCTCTGTCTCGGCCCCTGCCGACGCGGCACCGTCAAGCGCGCTGCGGAGCATATCCGCAGTGTTCCAGTTCTTTCTGGGGCCTCCGTTTATGGCCATCACTTTTTTCATCGAAACGCTCCTCCCAACGGGATAAATTGACACTCACGATATGTTTGGCATGGGTATTTCGCCATTATACACCAATGAAAGATTAACTCGCCTAAACGACGTTTTTGCCGTTCAGAGAGGCGGTTGCCGCGAGAGTTTAAATCTTAGCCGTTCCATGACGTATCGCAAGCCGGATAAATTTTGCCCGGGCCGGCTTGACGCAGCCGATATCAAAACTTGCCTTGCGTTTCCACTTCGGATAAAATAATAACAATTTAGTTTGTCTGGCGGCGATGAATTTCAACAGGCGCGGGAGTGTTAAAATGATCAGAATGATTTGCGCGTTTACTGCGGAAATAGACGATCCAGACGCCGCAGTGTCCGAGATCCTCGGACAACTGGATCTCGAAAGCGCGTTGCTTGGCAGCTCTGTCGGGATCGTCTCGTGCCACTCTGAATTCATCGAGTCAGGAGTGGTGGCCAGGCTTTGCCGCGACCTGCCGTTCGACGTGGTCGGCGCCACGACGCTCGGCAACTCGGCCTGCGGCAAGTACGGCGTAGAGTGCCTGAGTATCTCTGTCATCACGGCCGACGACGTTTCGTTCGGGGCCGTCTACTCCGCGCCCCTCACCGCAAGCGATACGCGCGGGCAGTTGAGCGACGCGTATGAAAATGCCCTGTCGGGGCTGCGCGGCGAACCCAGGCTCGCGTTCGCCTTCGCGCCCTTTATGAGCGATATCAGCGGAAACACGATCTTCTCACAGCTTGACGAGATCTCAGGCGGCTTGCCGCTTTTTGGCGCGCTGGCGTGCGACCACACCCTCCGTTACGACGGGATCAGGACGTTTGCCAACGGCGAATTCCGGCCTGACGCGCTGGGGCTTGTCGTGGCCAGCGGCAACATAAAGCCGAGGTTCTTCTCGAACTGCGTCTCCGAAAGCAGGATAAGCAAGCAGAGCGGCATAATAAGCGATTCGGACGGCTGTATCTTAAAAAGAGTCAACGGCATCCCGTTCATGAAGTACCTCACCGCGCAGGGGTTCGTTTCAGGGTGCGCGACACGGATGTTCGGCGCCATCCCGTTCCTGGCAGACTACAACGACGGAACCAAGCCGGTGGCGCGGACCATAGTCGGCTTGACTGAGGAGGGACACGCCATATTCGGAGGGGCGATGCCCGCAGGCACCGCGCTGGCTATCGGATCGATCGACGGCGGGGAAGCGGTCAGGACGGCGGAGAAAACCGTCAAGGACGCCTTGGAGACTGACGAGGTAAACGGTATGATCAGCTTCTCGGGCTTCACGCGCTGCCTCATGCTCGGCTCAGACCCGGGCTTAGAGATGAGGAGCGCGGCCGAGCTTGTCGGAAGCAAAGCGCCGTGCCATATCGCCTATGCGGGAGGGGAAATTTGCCCCGTCTACGGCAGGGAAGGGCGCACATTCAACAGGTTTCACAACTTCTCTTATGTGGCCTGCGTTTTTTAGGCGGCAGCCGCCTGCCAGGGGTGTTTAACGAAATGGCTGGAAAAAACGTCGATCACGGGGCGATCCAGGCATCCGGCCAGCCGGACACGGATCATGACGAAAAACTGAGCGGACGGGCGCTTGAACTCCTCAAGGAAAACGAAAAACTTACGAGGCAGATAAAGCGTCTGAATGATACCATCGACAGGAAGGACGCGACGGCCTCGTTTGCCGCGAACCTGGTAGAGCTGCGCTCCGCAGAACAGCAGAGGCAGGAGAAGTTCATGCGGCTGGTGTTCGAGAACAGCCCTGATATGATGATACTCCTCGACCAGGAAGGACGCTTGGCGTACTGCACCGACACGTTCCTCAAGAAAGCGCACGTAGAGACGTTCAGCCTGATCAACGGCTGCCTTTACAAGGACATATTCGACAGCTTCTCCGAACCGGACTGGTCGGACAGAGTGTGTGCCGTCTTCCGGAAGTCGATGAGCGAGAAAACGCCAGTCGAGCTGAACGAGAGGGCCGACATAGGCAGGGACGGCAACCCGCTCGATTACTCAATACACTTCACCCCGATGCTCGACGAAAATGGCATGGTCGAGGGGGCCATGATGTTCTTCCACGACATCACCGAGATGCTGAGGTCGAAGGAAGAGGCCGAACGGGCGTCCAGAGCGAAGTCCGACTTCCTGGCTAACATGTCCCACGAGATGCGGACACCGATGAACGCGATAATCGGCATGACGAACATAGCCTTGGGTTCGCAGGACAGCGCGAAGAAGGACTACTGCCTCCAGAAGATCGACGACGCTTCGAAGCACCTGCTCGGGGTGATAAACGACATACTGGACATGTCGAAGATAGAGGCTAACAAATTTGAGCTGTCGTTCTCGGAGTTCAACTTTGAAAAGATGTTGATGAAGGTAACGGGCGTAATAAACTCCCGCGTAGAGGAGAAGAGGCAGAGCTTCAACGTCCGCGTCAGCAGCGACATACCGGAGACCATAGTGTGCGACGAGCAGCGGCTGAGCCAGGTCATCGCGAACCTCCTGTCAAACGCCGTCAAGTTCACGCCGGAGGAAGGCGCCGTCTCACTCAGCGCGCGCATGGCGGGCGAAGCCGACGGCATATGCACGATCCGCGTCGACGTGGCCGACACGGGGATCGGCATAACGGAGGAACAGCAGGGACGCCTCTTCAACTCGTTCGAACAGGCTGACGGCGGGATATCCAGGAAATTCGGCGGCACCGGGCTGGGGCTCGCCATATCGAAGCGCATAGTCAAGCTGATGAGCGGGAGCATCTGGATCGACTCCACGCCAGGCAAGGGCTCGACCTTCTCGTTCACCGTCAAGGCGCTCAGGGGCGACCCGTCGATTCATGAGAGCCTGCTCAACACCGGCGTGAACTGGGACAATATGAAGGTGCTGCTGGTTGACGATTCCAAGGACACAAGGGACTACTTCCTGGAAATCGCGAGCAGGCTGAAGCTCTCGTGCGACGTAGCGGCGAGCGGCGGCGAGGCTTGCCGCAAGATAGAGCGCGACGGCCCTTACGACATCTATTTCGTCGACTGGAAGATGCCCGGGATGAACGGGATAGATCTGGCAAAGCGCATCCAAGACTATCAAAACGGCAAGTCGGTCGTGATAATGATAACCGCCGCCGAGTGGAGCGCCATAGAGCAGGAAGCGGCAGAAGCGGGGATCAGCAAGTTCATGCAGAAACCGCTCTTCACGCTCGCCGTGGCTGACTGCGTAAACGAGTGCCTAGGGCCCGGCGGCGCGGAGGACAAACGCAGCGAGCGGCCGCGATATGACGCCGATTGCTTCCTAGGCCACAGGATCATGCTCGCGGAGGACATCGAGATCAACCGCGAGATCGTGCGGGAACTCCTCCGCCCGACAGGGATCGAGATAGACTGCGCGGAATCGGGCCTTGAGGCCGTCGAGCTTTTCAAGAAGGACCCAGGGCGTTACGACGTGATCTTCATGGACATTCACATGCCGGTGATGGGCGGTTACGAGGCCACGCGTCTCATCAGGGAGACGGACGACCCGCACGCTGCGTCCGTCCCCATAATAGCCATCACAGCAAACGTGTTCCGCGAGGACGTGGAGCGATGCATAGCCGCCGGGATGAACGACCACATCGGGAAGCCCATCGACATTGACGACTTAATGGAAAAGCTAGGCAGATATATCAGACAGAAGGCGTGATGTATGAACTGGAATTTCACTGACATACTGACGCCCCCTGATAAACCGTTCGGCACCGACGGGCCGGTCATCGTCGAGATCGGCTTCGGCAACGGGGAGTATCTGGAACACCTGGCGCGGACGAGACAGGGTTGTACCGTGGTCGGCATCGAAATCTCCCGGTGGTGCGTGACGAAGGCGGCGCGCAGGGCGCTCTCCGCCGGGTTCCGGAACGTCCGCCTAATTCACGGGGACGCCAGGGGCCTTCTCCGCTACGCCTTCGAACCGCGCAGCGTCAGCGGGGCATACATGAACTTCCCCTGCCCCTGGCCCAAGAGAAGGCACACGGAGCGCAGGGTCACGAGCCCGCGCTTCGCGGCCCTCATAGGCGGGCGCCTTGCGCAGGGCGCCGCCTTCACGCTCGCGACCGACGTGGAGTGGTACGCAGAGCAGACGCGGGAGGCATTTTTGTCGAACGGCTGTTTCAGCGCGGGTCCGGTCGAACGCAACCCCGAGCGGGAATACGTCACGAAGTACGAGCGCAAGTGGCGCGAGATGGGACGCGAAACGTTCGTGACCAGGGCGGTCAAGATGGCGGAGGTACCGGAATCCGATACTGGCAAGGAGGGCGAAGAGACGTTGGATATAGAGGCCGACCCAGACATCGAGCGACTCAGCCTCAGCGACAGGCTACGGCCGGTTCTTGGCGAAAGCATACGCAAAGACGGGTACGTGGTGATTTTCAAGGAGCTGTTCACGTCGGGCGGCGACGCGGCCCTTATATCGGTGATAACCTCGGACGAGGATTTTGAACAGCACTACTACATCAAGGTCGTACTGTCCGGCTCGCGGTGGATGGGAAAGCTGGATTCCATCGGACACCCGTACAGAACCCCTGGAGTCCGGGCGAGCATGAGGGCCCTGTCCAAAATCGCAGGGATTGAGTTTTAAGGAACTCTGTCAGCGGCCCCTGAGCGTCCGCAAGCGCCTCCTGGCGTCCCCAAAAACCATGGCCGCGACAGCCAGCAGCGGCAGGAACGACACGACGCAGAGAGCGCTTTCCAGGCCGATCGCGTCGCCTAGCTTCCCTATCGGGAAGGCTACCGCGTTCGCGATGCCCCAGGAGAGGCCCATTACCAGGGAGCTCGCCGTACTGCGCGACTCCGGGACGTACTCCTGCGCCATGGCGAGCGTCACGGAGTTCGTCGCGGCGAGGCACGCGCCGCCCAAGACGAAAAGCACTACCGACGACGCGCTTCTCGTGACCACGGCAGGGAACAGGAGCAGAGGGGAGATCGCGAGCATGGCGAAGATGAGCAGCCTCTTGCCGAAGAGGTCTGCCATCCTGCCGCCCATCAGGCTGGAGACGGCGCCTGAAACGGAAAACGCGAAGAGGAGCGTGCCGCCGAACTCTATGCTCCCGCCGCGCCCGGTGACGAGAAGGGGCAAAAACACCCTTATGCCCTGCGAGGTGGAGTCGCGGATGATCGATATGAGGATTATCGGCAGACAGACCATGAAAACGCGGAAAAACCCCCCTGACGCCTTTCCATCACCAGCTGCGCCTCTCCCGTCGCCCGTTTGTTTCGCAGACAGCCTTTCCTCGTCCACGAACCGCCTCGGGAGGCCGCATCTGGCAACCAAGACCACGGCCAGCACCAAAAAGATAGCGAAAGGCATGAGCGGCGGGCCGAGCTTTTTCAGCAGGAAAACCCCGTAAAGAGGGCTCAGCGCCGCGCCAAGCGCACCCGCCGCCGAGAACACGGCGAGGTACGACCCAAGATGCCCCCTGCCGCCCGCTATGCCAGTGAGCCCGTGCCCCTGGGGGTGGAAGCTGGCCGTCCCGAACCCGATCATGGAGACGATCAGCAGGGCGGCCCCGTATGACGGGGCTATGGGCAGGAGGTACGCGCCCCCGGCCGTCAGGAGCGGGGCGCACAGCGCCAGCGCCGGCCTGTCGAGCCTGTCGGCGATATGCCCTGCAAAGGGCTGCACGACGATATTCAGCACCCCGAACAGCGCGCTCAGGAAACCGGCCTCGCCCAGCGAGAGGGAGAGCCGTCTCTCGATCTCAGGCAAAAACGTCGGGAGCAACGTGGGGTGGAGGTCGTTTATGAAGTGCAAGGCACTGACCGAGACCAACATCCGCGCGTCGGATCCGTGTTTTGTATCCCCTTTGGCAGCCGGCATGTCAGCCACGAAATCCCTCCTGTGCATAATTCCAATCTGCAATCGACCTGGTATTATACACTATTTTTGCAATCAGGAGACTAAAGT
>JAISFV010000182.1 GCA_031263445.1 Synergistaceae bacterium
CTGTCCCAGAGGCCCCAGTCCGCCCCCCCTGACATCGAACCACCGCCTTTCATGACTATGGTTCATCGTTACTACTGAACGAACGGGAGCCGGGGGGTGGTAGAGGGAAGATTCAGGAGCGCGGAGTTTGTCGGAGGGCGTCTTTGCTGGTTTGACGCCGAAGGGCTTGCGGGGCGACATGGCGGGACGGCGGGTTCGTTCGGAACCGCCGCCAGGCCGAAAACCCCGGAAGGTTTTGGAAGGAGGAGTATTTTTTGAGCAAGAAGAGATTCATTCTGTTCGCCCTCGTGGCGGCTCTGGTACTGAGCTTCACGGGCATGGCGTCAGCGGCGGTTGTAAAGACATGGACAGGAGCGGCCGGCGATGGGAATTGGAGTACCGGCGGTAACTGGTCTCCAGCCGGAGAACCCAGTTTTGCAGCTGGCGGTGACGACGTAATCATCCCGTCCACGGCAGGGACTATCACGGTAGACGCCGCGACATCGGCTAACCCTAAAAGGAGTCTATATATTCAAGATACTGGTGCCGGCGGAGTGGTAACTTTCGAGCTGGACGCCGCGCTCAATATTACTGCCGCAGCGGCTATTGCCGTTGCTCCAATAAGCCCTGGAACCCCAGGGCTGTATGCCGGGACCGACGTAGTCTTCGCGGATAATAACGGTACCGGGGCAGCCGCAGTCGTTGTGTTCACTGACCTCGCTACTCCTTTGGGAATAGACTTTACTGTAAAAGAAGGGAAAACCGTCACGTTCCAAGTCCCGGCGCGCACGACGGCAGCAGTCGGATCTGGTTACAGGAAGCTGGATAAAGGTAGGCTCGCCTTCAACGCGCCAGTCGCCGCAGTACCCCCTCCTGCCCTGACCATCGCTGCCGGCACGGTCTCCTTCCCGGCCAACTCAGCAGCACTCTCGGTCGGGGCTATGACGTTCAACAGCCAGGGCGTCGCGGACGCGAACCCAACCCTCGAAGTAACAGGCCCAGGGAGCTACGTTAACGCCGCTCTGTTCACCTTTACGACAAGCGGAAGGATCAGCGTCACAGATACGTATGGTACGCTCGTGTATGTAAATACTGGTGGCGTAATCGCTGGAGCCGCTGGCAGCCAGACGATAACGAAGCTCGGCGCCGGGACTCTGGCGTTCGGCACTCCTGCCTTGCAAGGTTCGATAGCTGGAGCAATTGAAAATCTCGTAGTCGCCGAGGGGACCGTCATAGACAGCAACACTGTTGCTGCTGGTACAATAGCTTTCCCAGCTACGATCAACCTCACTGTGAACGCTGGCGCCACGTTCATAGCAAACACGGTAGTTCCTGTGCCGATCGAGGTAGTTGCCACGCTCAGCGGGCTTGGCACGGTGAACATAGGCACGGGGAATACTTTCCAGATCAACGCCAACTCCGTCGTCTCAGGCGACATAACAGGACCGGGAGCGCTGACGATAGGCAATGGCGTATTGCTCCCTACAGTCACGCTCGTCAACCCGAACAACACATACTCGGGCGGCACGACCATTACCACTAACGCGACGCTCAACTTCTCCTCCGGCGGCAACTTCGGCATCGGCGCGATCAGTTTTGGAGCCGGCGGCGCTCCCGGCGGCACTCTTGCGCTTCTGCCGGGGCAGAGATTCGTGGAGGTCACCAACGATGTAATAGTTTTGGGCGCCGCCGGCAATATAGGCACTGTAAACGTCCCTCAGAGGTCGCTGCTCAGGATCACGGAGCCGGGGCATATTAATTACGCCAACGGCACGTTGGTTAAGGCGGGACTCGGTGAGCTTGAGATAGCGAGATCTGGCAGCAGCGTCAACGTAGGGCCCGGAGGTTTTCCGGCCGTGAGATTCGTCCCCGGGCAGGGGACCGTCAAAATATCTGACAGCCACGCCCTGGGTCTCGCGCCGGCACAATTGAACGCCGGCGCCCTCCTGCACGTGGAGAACGGCCTTACGATATACAGCGACATCAACGTAGCGGCTGCGGCGCTCAGCGGGTCCGCTGTCGGGACCACTTTCAGGGAGGCCAACAAGGACATCGAGACGCCGGCCTTCAGGACGACGAAGTCGTTCAACGGTGGCGGCCTCAACTTCAACTTCGCTATGCAGGCAGAGTCTGGCACGGCGATCAAGGCAGGCGACCGCTTTTACGTGTTGCAGGCTGACAGAGGCATCAACGGCGTGAACGTGACGACGTCGCTTGTCCCGACTTCGGTCTTCGCGACAGACTTCTCGGGCAACGCGTTGCCGTTTACCCCTCATATCACTGAGATCTCGCAGAATCAGGAGCTGTTCTTCACAGCCGACGTTGATTTCGACGTGCCGGCATTCGCCGCGCCGGCTGGTGCGGCGGTAACTTCCGGTGACAAGTTCACGATCACGATCGATGTGACTTCCGCTACGGATATCGACGCGAACTCGCTCGCGGTGTACGGTCTCGACCCGTACGTTGACGGCCCGGCGACGATAACCGGCAAGACGATCACGATCACTGGCACCGCGCCCTCGACCGCCGTTGAGCTTGCGATACCGTTCAGGGCGTATATCGCCAGCCGCGGCAACACGGCCGGCACTGTGGCAGGGATCACGGTGTTCGAGGACTTCACTCTGACCGTGCAGCCCGACGGCAGCGGTGGCGGCACGGATCCGACGGTGGACGCGCCGTATTACGGCTGGGTCTGGGACGGCCCTGTCTCTCCTGTAGCTACGGCTGACGCCACGGAGTTCAGGGCCACGCTCTCGCTCAACGATGTCCACACGCTTCCCGCGAGCACCACGCCGGTCGCGCTGACCAGCGTGGACGTGAAGCTCTCCCTCGGCGCTGCCGAGGTCGAGACGAAGACATTCGGCGAGCCTGCGGACGGCAAGATAGTCGTCACCTTCACCCCGGCGGACGCCGCGACGTTCGCGGCTGGCACCTACACGCTCGAAGTCGTGGGCGGCGTGACCCCGCCGGCTGGCTATACTCAGTCCGACCAGAGCAAGACGGTCACGGTCACTGCGCCTGACGTAAACCGCGGCTCAGACGGCGGCGGTTGCGACGCGGGCTTCGGCCTCTTCGGCCTGCTCGCGGCGACAGGCGCGGTGACGCTCCTCCGCAGGAAGGGCTGACACCAGCCACTGACCACTAGCAGTTAGTCACAAGCCACTAAAGCGAGAGGGGCCGAACTGGCCCCTCTCGCGTATTCTGGCCTCCTCAAATTTCCGTAAGCCTATTTTCAAAACATTGAATTTATGATAATCTCTGCGTGGTGTGGAACGAGGACCACACTCCTTGCTTATTGAGTTAAATAGATCCTGAAAGCGTTTCATCTGTAGCGGCTCTTTCGTTCGATTGTGCGGGGGCGCGCTTGTGGTTGTGTGTCGTCAAACGGCACACTGCGTGGATGAGTGTTCTTGAAGGGGAGGTCTGTTGAAATGAGCAAGCCCACAGTATCTATCGTCAAGTGTGAGAAACCGGCAGGCAACGAGAAGTTCATCAAGGGCAAGTACGAACGCGACCCTGGCGACATAGTCAAGATCAAGGCGGCCGTCGCGAAGGCCGTCGAGGCGGCGATAGGGTCGCCTGACGCGATCATCAAGGAGGGGCAGACGGTCCTGATCAAGCCGAACCTGGCTTTCCAGGCGCCGCCGGAGAGCTTCGCGGTCGTGGATCCGCGCACCGTAGAGGCCGTCGTGGCTTATTTCAAGGAAAACTCGAAGGCCGGCAAGGTGGTCGTGGGCGACAACCCGTCGCTAGGTATGCACGTCGGGCGCGCGAAGCCGGCGTTCGAGGTGTCCGGCATGGAGGAGGCGGCGCGGCTCGGCGGCGCGGACGACGTCATCTATTTCGACGAGTGCGAGGTAGTCGAGGTCGATATCCCAGGAGCTAAAATATTCAAGAAGGCGGCCGTGTTCAAGCCGTTCCTGGACGCCGATGTCGTCATCAACCTGCCTAAGATGAAAGTCCACATAGCCGGGGTAGTCACGCTCGGACTCAAAAACTGGAACGGTATCATACCTAACGTCCACCCGAGCGACCAGCAGCAGGGCGCGCACCGCATAGACCTGGGCCAGAAGATGGCTGACCTATACAAGGTGCGCAAGGCCGACCTCACCATAGTTGACGGCATAATCGGGATGGAGGGCCAGGGGCCTCACGCGGGGGATCCGATAGAGATGAACCTGATCATCGCCGGGCAGGACACCTGCGCGGTGGACGCCGTGACCTGCTCCGTAATGGGGTTCGACCCGATCGAGATCCCGGCTGTCCGCTGCGCCGGGACGGAAGGGCTGGGCGAGACGAAGATAAAGAACATCAACATCGTCGGTGAGAAGCTGAGCGACGTGGCCGTACACTTCCGCAGGCCCAACGACAACCCGATGGGGATGTACAGGGGCATGGACTGCTACTTCCAGCAGACGTGCGGCGGGTGCTACGTCAACGTGCGCGGCGCGCTGGACAGCTTTGCCAACTCCGGCATAGACGTGCAGGAATTTTTGAACAAAAACGGCGAGATAGTCGTGGTGGCGGGCGGCGTCCCGGACTTCGACCCGCAGTGCGCAAAGGGCAAGAATCTCTTCGTCTGCGGCGACTGCTGGAAGCTCTTCCCCAGCAAGCCGAAGATAGAGGAGGCCCAGAAGCTGGCCAAGACAGTCACGCTCTATCCTGGTTGCGCGCCGGTGTACATCTTCTCCAAGCTGAACACTGACCTGCAGGAGATGGCGAAGAAGTAGGCAGGGTTTTTACAGGCCTGGATCCCGACACTGCCAGAGGACGCGCAATGACGCGCCGTATGTGCGCGGCAAGTGGGATCCGGGCCTTTTTACGGGTTAGGGCATGGATACCGTAGACTGGCTCGATCTCGGGGAAATCGGGTACGACGAGGCGCTGGACATACAGCTCTCGCTGCATGGGAAGTGCTGGAGGGGGCTGCGCCGCGACATTGTGATCTTCCAGCGGAACGAGCCGCTCATCACGTGCGGCGTAGACTCGGACAGGGATCATATCCTGTGGGGCGACTCACTCCTGCGGGAGGCCGGGATCGCGGTGCGGGAGGTTCAGAGGGGCGGCGGCGTCACGTATCACGGCCCGGGGCAGATCATCGTATCGCCGCTTTTGCGATTCACGCGGTACTGCCGCACTGCGCACCTTTACCTGCGCGCGCTGGAAGAGGTTATGATACGGCTCCTCGGGAGGTTTGGCGTGAATGCGGAGAGGGTCTGCGGCAAGAGCGGGGTATTCGTGTGCTGCGGCGCGGACGGACGGCGTGATAAAATAGCGTCAGCCGGGCTGTCCGTATCCCACGGGGTCACTATGCACGGCATGTCGCTCAACATCGACCCGGACATGCGGCATTTTGAGGCCATCGTCGCCTGCGGGCTGTACGAAAGCGGTGTGACTTCGCTCGCGGCGCTGGGGTGTGCCGTCTCCTACGGCCAGGCGCGTGACGCGTGGCTGGAGGAATTCGCCGGTGTTTTTGGCGTCGGGGTGGCGCGGGCAGGATTTCCCGCCTCGACGATTTCAGACTGCAAGGGGTGAACAGAATGGCAATGGTCGATATCCTGGTGCCTGATTTCGCTGAGGGGGCCAAAAGCATAAAACTTAAGAAGTGGCTCGTCAAAGCGGGCGACTCCGTAAAGAAAGATGACGTGATCGCGGAGGCCGCCACCGACAAGATCAGTGTGGACATAGAGTCCCCGGCGGACGGAAAGGTCACTGCCCTCCTCGCCGACGAGGGGGACAGGGTGGAGGTCGGGGAGAAGATAGCGGAGTTAGAAGCGTAGAGGCCGCCTGAGCGTCGCCCCGCCGGCTGCGCATGAACATTCAAGACGCCCTCTGCCGTCTGCGCGGGAGCAAGGCGCAGGTCAGCTTCCTGGAACCGGACGGGAGCTATTTTGTTACATGTTACGAGGCGATTTACGAGAACGCGCTTCTGTTGCTGGGCGCGCTGGAGGACATGGGCTTCAGGTCGCGCAGGCTCTACCTCGACCTCAGGGGGCTGCGGAACAGGGTGACTGCGCTCTGGGCGTGCTGGCTGGGCAACGTCGCTCCGATCCAGGGGCTGCGAAGCGCGGCGGTCCACGGCCCTGTGGTTCTCACTGACACTCTGGACGAATCCTTCACGGAGCCTCATGACGCTTCTTGCGGAGACGCGGCGGCGATTTACTATCATTCCCTCAAAAGCGGACGATACGGAAAGTCTCGCGCGATGGACGACGGGGACACGGCTCTCCTCCAATACACGTCCGGAACGGCGTCGAGTCCGCGCATGGCCGTCCTCACCGGGGCGAACCTCTGGGAGGGGGCCGCGGCCAGCTCCGTGGTGACGAGGGATCGCGTGGATGAGCGTTACCTGAGCTGGCTGCCACTCTCGCACATCTTCGGACTCGTCGGGTATCACCTCGTCCCGATGTGGGGAGGCTACGGGCAGTTCCTCATCGACACCGGGGCATTTCTGAAAAATCCGTCCGTCTGGCTCGAAAAATGCTCCGAATGGGGCTGCACGGTCACCGGGGCGACGCCGTTCGGGCTTGGCCTGGCGAAACGCGCCCTGCGCGAACGGCCCGAAGGCTCGGATCCGCCCGATCTCAGCTCCGTCAACGTCTGCTTTTGCGGCGGCGAGAATCTCGATGCGGGCGCGCTCTTCGATTTCGAGCGCGCCGCCGCCCCATACGGCTGGCGCCCTGGGGCGCTCTGCCCGGCCTACGGGCTGAGCGAGGCTGCTATGGGCGTCTCCTACAAGCCCCCTGGCGAAGACATACGCGTGGATCGCATAAAGCCGCAGAGCACCGCGATAGGGAGAAAGCTCGACTTCTTCGGTGACGACGGGGCGGACACCGCCATAGAGCGAGTCAGCCTAGGCGTGCTGGACGAGTGCAACGAAGCCGTCATATGCGACCTCGAAGGATGCCCCCTGCCAGAGGGGCATCTGGGCGTCATACGCATAAGGGGCCGCAACGTCTGCGCCCGCCTAGAGCCGGAGGCGTCCCCGCCGAACCCCGACGCGGACGGATGGCTCGACACGGGAGACCTAGGATATTTCCGTCAAGGCCGTCTCTCGCTCTTCGCGCGGCACAAGGAGGTCATCTGCCGCAACGGGCTGAACTACCCTCTGCTCGACATCGAAAAGAGCGCGTCCCGCGCTGCGGGCGGGATCGGCATAGCGCTCGCCGAGGCCACGGGCGGTGCCGTCCTCTTCTCGGCCGATGGCCCTGACGGCGCTCTCCGCGCTGCGGCCCGGGCCGTTTCGGAGGAGTGGGGGCTGCCGGTGGCCGGGATAGCGAAAGTCAGAGATCTGCCGCGCTCGGTAAAGGGGACAGTGGACAGGCTGGCCCTCTCCGTCGGCTGGGAGAGCGGGCTGTACGAAAAATCGGCGCTCGCTCCGGACACAAACGGAGAGGATACGAGAGTGGACGGACTGAGCTGCGTCGAGGCCGCCTTGGCGAGCGTTTGGAGCGAAATACTCGAAATCCCGCGCGAGGCCGTCTCCAAAGACAGCCGCTTCATGGAGATGGGGGGCGATTCGCTCTCGCTGTTCGACCTGGCCGCCGCCATCGAGCGCGACTTCTGCGTGTATGCCGAGACTGCCGATCTCGCGAAAGCCTGGACACTGTCGGAGTGCGCCCTGCTGGTCGAACGCCTGTGCGTTTCCGCGAAATCCGCAGATTTACATCTTCGCCATTCAGGCCCCTGACTATAGATTTGCCTTACGGCGCCGTCCCCGCCTGAAAATTCCGTAAGGCGGCACTATTTTAACTGCCCTGTGATAATTACGTTTACTAAACTTGACATATTGCTTTTCTTGTCATATATTCGAGCTGGTCATTTAAAGCGCATCTCGTAAAAAATATAGAGATGCATTTTATAAGTATTTTTTGCGGATAAATTTTATAATGCGGGGGTTTTGGTTACGGCGATGGCGATTATCTCGGGCTTGATTCGTGGGGTTATCGTGGCTGGGAAGCGGCGGGCGGTTCTTGCGCCGCTCTTGGCGGTTGCTCTCTTGTCAGCCGCGCCGTTTTCATCGGCCGCCGCCGCTGCCGACGGGCAGCAGGTCACGCCGGAGCAGGCGTTTTCGGCTGTCCTGGCGCAGGCGGATGGCGGCGACGCAGGGGCCTTGGTGACGCTGGGCGGTTTTTACGCGGAGGGCTTTGGCGTGCAGAAGAACTTCTCGCTCGCCCGCGAGTGTTACGAGAAGGCGGCGCAGGCCGGGTCGTCGGAGGGGGTATACAACGTCGGGGTTTGCTGGGAGATCGGCATGGGGAGCGCGGCTGACGCAGAGCGCGCGTCCGGGTATTGTCGCAGGGCTGCCGACATGAACCTGCCGCAGGCTCTGTTCAAGATGTCGGTGATTCTGGATTCCGGCTCTGGCGTCGCAAGGGACGAGAAGGCGTCGATCGAGTACATGGCGAAGGCCGCCGAGGCCAGGCACCCTGACGCGGCGGGGATAATGGGGCTGGTATACCTGAACGGATTGCGCGGCCAGAAGAAGGATCCGTCCGAGGGCATGAAGATGCTGAACATTGCCGTGTCGGCTGGTAACGTGGAGGCGATGAAGAACATCGCCGTCGTTTACAAGGACGGGCTTGGTGTGAAGGCGTCGCCGGCTGAGGCGCTGAAGTGGTACACGATAGCAGAGAAGTGCGGGTATCCGGCGCAGGCGCTGTCCGCCGTGAAGTCAGATTTGAGCGCGAAGCTGACCGGCGAGCAGCGGAAGAAGGCGGAATCCGACGCCGACGCGTGGCTGGAGCGAGCGCGCGAGGCGTTGTAGTTTTTTATATATTATATAAAAGGATCCAGGGAACGGCGTTCCTTGGCGGGATTTGGGGCAACGCCCCAAGGTCGTTGATGGTTTTTATGGGAGGCGGTCTTTATGCGAGTGTGGCATGAGAGCGGTGGAGCGATGAGCGGAAAATTCAACTGGTCCGGCCTGACAGGCCGGGTTTGCCGTATCGGGCGCGGCAGCGCGGTGCCTGGGGTATGGGGGTCTCGCGGCGTTGTCTCCGCTAGGCGCTGCGCCGTTTTCCTCTTAGCCGCAGCGTCATTCGCCCTGTCGCTCGCTGTCTTTGCGCCGGCTGGCGCGGACGCGGCGGATGCGACGGCAACTGACTTTGCAGGGTTGAGCGGCGCGCTGTCAAGCGGCAGCGACGCAATCACAATCAACGGCAACATTGTATTTTCAAACACTCAGCCGGCGCTGAACGTGCAAAAGCAGGGGCTGCTCATCCAGGGCGGTAGCGCTGCCGGAGTGCAGGCAGACATGTTCGGTTCGATCGCGGGGCTCGTCGGGTCGCTGTCGCCCTCCTCGCTCGGGTCGTTGCAGACACAGGCCGAGAACCTCGCGAGCGGCTATATAGCCGGCGCGGCTGGAAGCGTGTCTCAGATGGACGGGATAACAGGAGGGAATGGAGTACGGGCAATAAGGACTGATCCTTTTCAAAACCAGAACAAATGGCTTAACGTGCCTATTGGCAGCGCTTCACGAAGCATATATAACGGCTTGAGCCTTAAAAACCTGCACTTCGCCGATGTATCGGCCGAGTACCTGATAACTGGGGCAAAACAAGGCCCGGCTAACGGGTTGATCGGCAACGTCAACAATGCTACATATGATACGTCGCTCGGCGACATCACTGGCAACGCTTTCACCAACCTGTCCGTTACGCTCAAGGGACAGTTCGATACCGACTACCTGGCAGGCGGCGGCATTATAGGCGTCCGCTCAACAGGCGAGAATCCAAATACGAGCGCCGGGAGCGCGTCCGCCACGATTGGCAAAGTCTCCGGTAATTATTTCAGCGATGTAAGCGTCAACACTACGCCTAATACAAACCCCAATATGAGCGCCTACCTCGAAGGCGGGGGGCTGATAGGCGTCGACGCGGCTTCGTCGCCGGATGACAGAAGGGGCGTAGCCGAAATTACGGAGCTCACGAACAACCTCTTCACAAAGATAAACATAAATACGGGCGACATCCTGATAGGCGGCGGCCTTGTCGGCCTGAACAACAACAGCAAGCATATTGGGAGTGCCTCTGATTATTATGACACGGATACGTCCGTTAAACTGGGCAAGGCGAGCGGCAACGTGTTCGCGGGCGATATCGACGTAAACGTCGGCTACTCCATCAGAGGCGGCGGCGTGATCGGCCTGAACGGGCTTTCCACCTCAGGCGCCGGCCTCAGCGAGCTAAACAACAATATCTTTTCCGGTATAAACGTGACGACCGAGAAGTCCTATGTCAAGGGCGGGGGCATTGTCGGGCTTCAGACGAATTTCACGGATAGCGGCAAAGATACCGAAAAATTTGGCGACCAGCCTGATTTCGAGAGCATTACGGCAAATTTGACCGACAGCCCCTGGGCGTTCCTTCAAAGCTCGTCGGGTAACCTGTTCCTTGATTCGAACGTAAGCGTCGCCACATACCTGTACGGCGGCGGCATCGTAGGGCTGCACTCCTCGGAGGCCACGACGTTCTTGGGGACGCTCGATAACAGCCTTTTCAGGGACTTGAACGTGACTACCCAAGGCACTGACGGTGCTGACGGATACGGTTTGAAGGGCGGCGGCATCGTAGGCGTCTCGTCGAAGAAATCGGGCCTGATCGGAGAGGTGAGCCAGGATTACTTCGACAGAATCGACGTCAGAGTCGCCGGAAAATTGGCGGGAGGCGGAATAATAGGGATTCAGTCCGACGCGGAAAGCACGGATCCGAACTTTTCATCGGGCAATGACATAGCCCATAACAGCTTTACCGACATAAGTGTGAGGGTAGGCGCCATAGAGGGCGGCGGCGTTGTGGGGGCGCAGGGGAAAACCAGCTTCGCGGCGTTTGGGGGAAATAACATAAACAGCTACACCGGCCTCAGCGGCAACCGCGTATACGACGTCGACGTCACAGCGGACACGTACATATCGGGCGGCGGCATCTTCGGCGTATATTCCGATACCGGGAACGCCAACATGTTCAACGTGAACCATGACGTGTTCGACAACGCGACGGTGACGGCCGGCAGCTACATCGAAGGCGGCGGGCTCGTCGGGCTGCGCACTAATAACCTTGGAGTAATCGAGAATGTGAACAACGACTACTTCTTGAACTCAAAGGTCACCGCCGGGACATACATCGACGGCGGCGGCATTTTGGGCGTGACGAGCGGGCAGCCGTCAAACGTCTCCGCCACCCTAGGCATTGAAAACATTGTAAACAGCGCGTTCAACGGCAATGAGGTTACAGCCCGGAACGGCACGGTCGCCGGCGGCCTCGTCTACAGCTACGGCGTCGGCGGTGTAGACGGCATGACAATCACGGACAGCTATTTCGGCGGTAACACGTTCACTTCCAAGTATACGGGCGTAGGTTATGACCCCTCTACGCCAGGACAAGCGAAGGTGTACGGAACCGTCACGATTGATACGGGAAACACCGCGTTTTCGACTAACACGCTGAACCTCCAGGCGACGAGCGGACACTACACGTATTTCGGCGAAAACACGATCGTTGAAGGCGACTCCGGTTCTACGCGGACCAATTCGCTCTATTTCGGCACGATCGACGGCATGACGACCACTGACAGCGGCATCACTGTCGTCAAAGACTCCGCCGACGCGGACGCGAGACTCAATGTCCAGACCGGGCAGGGCGGTTACGTGTTCCTCTTTGACCCGATAGAGGTAAACCAGGACAACGGGAAGACCTTCGAGATGAACGTGGCGCCGCTTGCCGGCAGCAGCACCGGAGGATATCTGCTGTGGGACGGCCCAAATAATTTCAATGTAGCAGCGCCCGGCACAGTCAACCTGCTCTCCGGCAGCCATACCCAGATCATGGAGGGCATGTCGCTCTTTGCTCCCGCCCATACGTTCAACCTGAATCAGGGCGGAGAGCTGACGGTGATGGGTAGAAACGATATGAGGCTTACGCAGGCAAATCTCAACGGCAATCTGATCTTCCGCCTGGGAGGCACGACAGTCAACAATCCGACGGACGCCCTGCTTACGATAAATACGGATACTGCAAATCCGGAGCGATTTGTGGACATTTCCGGGAGTACCGTCCGCCTGACTGCGATTACCGCGGATTCCATGAATGGCAAGACTGAACTGCTGCCTGGCGACCGTTTCTATTTAATCGCCACAGGCGATGATAATTATATCCTCGGCAACCCGAGCAATGGCGGGGCTGCGAGCGCTTACGCCCGCGCAGGGTATACTACTACGTATAACTTCATCATCGACACCAGTGTGCCGGACGGAGTGGCTGACGGCTCTAACCTCCAAGATGTGCCGACGAGTGCCACTGGAGAGCACGCGACGGATCAGTACCTCGTGGCCCGTATTCCTTTCCCTGCGGAGCCGGATCCCGGTGTCATCGAACCGATTACCCCTGAACCGGATCATCCGTTTTTCCCGGCTCCTGTCGATCCGGAAGGCCCACCGCCAGACCCTGTCAATCCGCCGCCTGATCCGGTAGATCCGGTCAATCCGCCTGACCCTGTGGATCCGGTAGATCCTGTCGACCCGGTAGACCCTGTCGACCCGGCCACTCCGGTAACGCCTACACCTACGCCTACGCCCACTCCGGTAGAGCCTGTGCCAGGCCCCACGCCGCACCCGACTCCTATCCCGCCTAAGACGGATCCGGGCGATGGTTACCGCGACCCGGCCCACGAGACGAGGGCTATCACGAACGGCCGCCTGGCCGGGCTGGCGTTCGTCGGGGCGCGCGGTAGCTGGCTGCCTGACCACAGCTACGAATCCGCCGAAATAGCTCTGAGCGGCGACATACTGAGCGACGACGTGCTGGGACGCTCACGCGGCGTGTTCGCCGGCATAGACGGCGCGTGGCTGCGCGTGGACAACGACAGATCGCACGTCGATATCGACGGCATGAACCTGATGATCGGCTACGCCGGCAAGGATAGGAAAGACGGCGGCAAAGATGAGCAGGGGAACGACAAGCCGGACAGCTCGCTTTTGTGGGCAGCCTTCTTCGACATGGGCCACGCCAACTACGACACATACGACAGCTTCATGGACGAACTGATGATAGACGACATTCACGGTGACGGCAAGCTCCGCAGCTACGGGATCGGCGTCATGGCGCGGAAGCAGTGGGAGGACGGGTTCAGGATCGAGGGTTCTCTCCGCGGCGGGAAACTGAAGAACGAGTTCACGGCGCACGATTACGAATGGGGCGGCGTCCCGCTCTCGTACACGGTAGACGCGCCGTACTACGGCTTGCACCTGGGCGTCGGAAAGACCTTTGTCCTCAACAACCCGCGCGACAGGCTGGATCTGCTGCTCAGGTACTACTGGAGCAGGCAGAACGGCGATACCGTGACGCTGCCGAGCGGCGAGTGGATAGATTTCGGCCATGACGACTCGCACAGGGCGCGCATCGGCGCGCGCTTCACGAGGGCGCACGACTACCGCCGCTCCTGGTACATAGGCGCGGCGCTGGAGCACGAGTTCTCCGGCGGCATCCACGCCAGGACGAGCCAGTTCACGCTCCCTGCTTACGACCTGGGCGGCACGACCGGCATCGGCGAAATCGGCGTAATCATCCGCCCCGACACTGCGAAGAGCGGCGATCACCACTACTCGCTCGAAGCTGGGATCCAGGGTTACACCGGCACGTACAACGGTTTTTCCGCCGGGCTGAGGTTCGAGTGGGAGTTCTAGTCTGACAGGCATAGCAACCCGCTAAAAAGATAATTGGATAAACCGGGCCCCTCGTGATTGCGGGGGGCTCAGTTTATCTTAGGTGTTTTATATATGCAACTTTGTTGCATTTATGATATCATATCCCTCCGGTAGACGCGGCGAAACCATCGGCCGCTATCTTAAATTTCATATATGCCAGAGGAGGATTTTGATTCAAGTGAACAATTCAGTATTCAAGTTGGAACGCCCCGTGAACGAACCGCCCCGCGAGTACAGGCCGGGCAGCGAAGAGGTCAGGGCGCTGCTAGGCGAGGTCAAAAGGCAGAGCTCGATCGAGGTAGAAATCCCCTTGATCATCGGCGGGAAAGAGATACGCACCGGCAACGTCGCCGATGTCGTCATGCCGCACGATCACCGGCACAAGCTGGGATTTTTCCATAAGGTCGGCGAAAAAGAGGTCGAGATGGCGATAGAGGCGGCAATGGCGGCTCGCGAGGAGTGGGCGTCGCTGCCGTGGGAAGAGAGGGCGTCCGTCTCACTGAAGGCGGCCGACCTCATAAGCACGAAGCGGCGCGACCTGCTCAACGCTGCGACGATCCTGGGGCAGAGCAAAAATATCTGGCAGGCCGAGATCGATTCCGCCTGCGAGGTGGCGGATTTCCTGCGGTTCAATCCGTTCAACGCGTCGGAAATTTTCAGCGCGTCCCAGCCCGCCCAGTCGTGCCAGACGCTCAACAGGGTGGAGATGAGGCCGCTGGAGGGCTTCGTATACACCGTAACGCCGTTTAACTTCACGGCGATAGCGTGCAACCTCAATATGGCGCCGGCAATCCTGGGCAACGTCACGGTCTGGAAGCCGGCGACGACATCTATACTGTCGAGCTACTACCTCATGCAGATTTACAGGGAGGCGGGCCTCCCGGACGGCGTGATCAATTTCATACCGGGGAGCGGCGAGCTGATAAGCAGGATAGTCCTGAAGCACAGGTATTTCGCGGGGCTTCACTTCACTGGCTCGAACGATACGTTCAACACGCTGTGGCGGGAGATATCCGACAACCTCGCGAATTACAGGTCTTATCCCCGCATAGCAGGGGAGACGGGCGGCAAGGACTTCATCTTCGCCCACGCCTCCGCCGACACTGACGAGCTGGCCTCGGCTATCGTCCTGGGCGCGTTCGAATACCAGGGGCAGAAGTGTTCCGCGTCGTCGAGGAGTTACATACCGCGCTCCCTGTGGCCGGAAGTCAGGGATAAGATCACAGAGCGCGTCGCCAGGATAAAAACAGGCGACCCGGCCGACCCGAAAAACCTCATGGGGGCGGTCATCGACGAAAAGTCGTTCGACTTCATCGTATCGTACATAGAAGAGGCCAAAAGATCCCCGGACGTCGAGGTCATCACGGGCGGCGGACACGACAAGTCCAAGGGGTATTTTATCGAGCCTGCTGTCCTGCTCTGCCGCGACCCAAGGTACGCGACGATGGAGACCGAGCTCTTCGGCCCTGTCATGAGCGTGTACGTGTATAACGACGACAAGTTCGAGGAGACGCTCAAAATCTGCGACGAAACCTCCGTCTACGGTCTCACGGGCGCGATCTTCAGCCGCGACAAATACGCGTCGGTCAAGGCGAGCGAAATCCTGAAATACGCCGCAGGGAATTTTTACATCAACGACAAGACGACAGGGGCGATGGTGGGACAGCAGCCCTTCGGCGGCTCCAGGGCGTCCGGCACAAACGATAAGGTGGGCAGTGTCTTCAATCTCATGCGCTGGCTCACCCCGCGCGCGATAAAGGAGAACTACCAGCCTCCTGCGGACGTGGATTTCCCGCACATGCCGAAATAATAATTTGTGAAAAAAGACCGTTTAGCGCATCTTTAACGGCAATGTGAGGAATTGCAGAACTAGCCGTCTGGCGCGGATTTGCCGGCAATGCAAGGGATTGCGAGCGAAGCAAGCGCCCCGCAGTGCCGGCGAAGACGCGCCAGACGGCTAGTGTTTTTATTATATGACCGTATGCATGTTGCTTTTTGTGGTTTTTGTGTTTATACTAAATTGGTTAAAGAGTGAGTTCTGATCAAGCTGGATAATTTCGAGACTGCCAGAAGGTCGTTTGTCGTGTTTTCGCCGGCGCTGCGAGGGATTGCCGGCGGACCCGCTGGCGTTTCCTTGATCAACGCTTCCACAGGGACTCACAAAAACAAAGGGGGAATTTGATGGATAAGCTCTCTCAAAAGCAGACAGAACTCATCGTCAGGACCATGGCTGACACAGCCATCAAGAACGAGGCGTACTTCTCGGAGCTTGATGCTGTCATGGGCGACGCGGACTTCGGCGTTTCGCTCGCCGGGGGTTTCAAGGCCGTCCTGAGCCAGTGGGAAAAGTTCGACATGTCCTCTATCGGGAGCTTTCTGCTCAACGTTTCCACGGCCATCACCGGCAACACGGGCGGATGCTCAGGCCCTGTATGGGGCACTCTCTTTATGCGGTGCGGCATGGCGTTTCGCGGGAAGGACGAGATAGGGCTCGACGAGATAATAACGGCGCTCAAGAGCGCCATTGAGGGCATCATGAAGCGCGGCGGGGCGCAGCTCGGCGACAAGACCCTCGTGGATGCGCTCGACGCTATCGTAAAGTCGTTCGAAAAATCCCTCGAATCAGGAGAGTCGCTGACGGACGCGTTTAAGAAGGCTTCGGACGCGGCGGTCGAGATGAGGGAGACCACAAAGGACTGGGTAGCCAAAAGAGGACGCCAGTCCTTCACAGGTGATCGCAGCATAGGCACCTATGATCCAGGGATAGTGGCGGTCGGGGATATGACGAAGGCAATCGTCGAGGCGCTCGGGCGGGAAGGCTGATCAACGCGCGCAAATGACGGCTCGGCCCAAAGATTTAAATCTTAACCATAATCAGAGGGGGAATAAGCGTTGAAAAAATTCGTAAACGATCCGGCAAATTTCGTGAAAGAGATGTTTGAAGGCATTTACCTGGCGAACAAGGACAAACTGAAGTGGGTTCCAGAATACAATATACTCTACAGGGCAGACCTCCCGAAAGACCGCGTCGTCGTCATGCAGGGTTCCGGCTCCGGACACGAGCCGGCCCACTCGATGATCGTCGGCCCTGGAATGCTCGACGCCTGTTGTCCCGGCAACGTGTTCGCTGCGCCTCCGATGGATTACGTCTATGAGTGCACGAAACTGCTGGCGAAGGACAACGAGAACGGTGTGCTCCACCTCATCAACAACTATCAGGGAGACCGCATGGCGTGGGACATGGCGCGTGAGATGGCAGAGGCGGACGGCATCAAGGTAGGCGTCGTGATCATCGATGACGACGTCTCCGTCACGAACAGCCTCTACACGGTAGGGCGCCGCGGGGTCGCGGGAAACTTCTTCGTGATCAAGGCCGTCTGCGCCGCCGCAGCGAACGGCGCGTCGCTCGACGAGCTGGTGGAGCTGGGCAACAAGGTCAACAGCCGCGTCCGCTCGATGGGTATAGCGCTCACCTCCTGCACGCCTCCCGCGAAGGGCGCGCCCATCTTCGATATAGGCGACGACGAGATAGAGATAGGCATCGGCATTCACGGCGAGCCTGGCAGACGGCGCGACAAGATACGCCCGGCCTCCGAGATCATCGAGGAGGTCTTCACGGCAGTCCACGATGACCTCCCGTTCCAGAAGGGCGACCGTATCGCGCTCATGATCAACGGCATGGGCGGCACGCCGATCAGCGAGCTTTATCTGCTCTATGGGCTTGCGGCCAAGAAAGCCGAGGCAAAGGGCCTCACGATCGCGAAAAACTACGTCGGCAACTACTGCACGTCACTGGAGATGGAGGGCTTCTCCATCACGATGCTCAAGCTGGACTACGTGATCGAATCTCTCCTGAACGAACCGGCCGAGATCCCGATCCGCGTGTTTTAAGGAAACGCCGGCTGATTCGAGCCCGTCTGCCTAAACGGTATCCTGCCGTTTAGGCAGACGGGCAAAATGCTTATTTCAGTCAGAGGTCATTTGATCAGCAGCCCCCCTGCAATAAGTCAGCCTTCTGTGATTATTCCTATAACACTCTATGTTTACTCGGATTGACAATGGCGGCGTTTGAGGGTACTATGCCGTTATTTCAATCATAGTGGGTGGGCTGAAATGACAAAGGACGAGCTAGAGACGCTCCTCGTGCGGGGGGCATTCAACGCGGAGGAGGTTTGCGGAGCGCTGGTGGCGCCGATTTTTCAGGCGGTCACTTTCCGTCAGCCGGAGATAGGCGTTGAAATCCCATTCGACTACAGCCGTGCCGCAAACCCTACCCGCTCTGTACTGGAACGTCAGATCGCCCTGCTGGAAGAGGGGTGCGCCGGGTTCGCGTTTGCCTCAGGGATGGCCGCGATAACCGCAGTTTTCTTCCTGTTCGACGGAGGCGGCGAGATACTCATACCGCTCGACCTGTACGGCGGTACGTATAGGCTCCTTGACGTCTATTTCAAGAAATTCGGCATATCGTGGCGGATTGCGGACACCACGGACGCGGCGTCGCTCGAAAGGGAGTTTTCGTCCGATACCAGGGCGGTCCTGCTCGAGACGCCGACAAACCCGTTGTTGCGGGTGAGCGACATCGCAGAGGTTTCACGCGTCGCGCACAGGCACGGCGCGCTCGTCATAGCGGATAACACGTTCCTGTCGCCGTACTTCCAGCGCCCGCTGCCGCTGGGCGCGGACATAGTGGTGCACAGCGCGACGAAGTATCTGGGCGGTCACAACGACGTGCTGGCCGGGCTAGCGGTGGTGAAAGACGAGGAGCTGGCGGAGCGTTTTTTGGAGGTACAGAAGGCCACCGGCGGGGTGCTTGCCCCGTTCGACTCGTATCTGCTGCTTCGCGGGATTAAGACCCTCGGCCTCCGCATGGAGAGGGAGACGGAGAATGCGACTGCGATAGCCAGATGGCTCTCCGGCCGGGAAGGCGTCGACAGAGTATACTACCCCGGGCTGGAGAGCGACCAAGGCCACGCTGTTTTGAAGAAACAGGCGACCGGGGCCGGCGCGCTCCTGTCGTTCGAGCTCAGCGAGGCCCATTCCGTCAAGGAGTTTTTCGGCGCGCTGGAGATAATAACGCCTGCCGAGAGCCTAGGGGCGGTAGAGTCGCTTGTCTGCCACCCGGCCACGATGTCTCACGCGTCTGTCCCCCCCGAGATGAGGGTCAGGATGGGCATATCGGACAGGCTCGTCCGCCTCTCTGTCGGCATAGAGGGGCTGAATTCCCTGATAGCCGACCTCGACAAGGCGTTTTCGGTTTCTGCTTTATAAATATTACATCCTTATTGCCGCGGCCGCATCGCGCAGGGCGGCGTAGAACGACTCCACGTCAATGGGTTTTGTGAGGTGCTTGCCCATTCCCAAGGACAGGCAGCGGTCCCTTTCTTCCGGGAAGGCGTGCGCCGTCAGCGCGTATATCGGTATGTCTTTGTACTCTGGCATCCCCTTTATGATCTTTGTGGCTTCGTAGCCGTCCATGACGGGCATCTGCAGATCCATCAGTATGAGGTCGAACGGCTGGCCTCCGCCGGCGTCAGCGCGCGATGCCGCTAGCCTGTTCAGTGCCTCCTGGCCGTTTTCCGCCGTCGTGACAATGACTCCGACGGCTTCAAGCAGCTCCGAGGCTATCATGGCGTTGATCTCATTGTCCTCTACCAGCAAAACGCGCATTCCGCTCAGGCTGACGTCCTTTCCCTCATCTGGCTCTTTAGTTTTTGAAACGTCTTCGTCCAGCGCGAATTTACAGGAAAAGCTGAACTTCGTGCCCTTGCCCTCTTCGCTTTCAACCGAAATCTCCCCGCCCATCAGCTCAACCATTTGACGGGTGATTGAAAGCCCGATGCCGGTTCCGCCGTATTTTCGGGTCGACGAGTTGTCCGCTTGGTTGAAGGCGGCGAAGATGCCTTCAATCTGCTCCTGGCTCATGCCGATGCCCGTGTCCTCCACTGCGAAACCGACGGTCACGCTGTCCTGGCCGAGTTCTGAGGCGGTGACGCTCACGGTGACTGAACCCTTTTCAGTGAACTTGCAAGCGTTGTCGACGAGATTGATGAAGATCTGCTGCAGCCGCACGGGGTCCCCCATGAGCGCGGACGGCAGCGCGGGGTCGATCTGGAAGCGGAGGGCTACGTCCGGGCCGGCGTTTTGCTCCTGGAAAAATACAAAGAGATCGTCGAACAGCTTCTTTATGTCGAAGGATATGCACTGCAGTTTCATATCGCCGGCCTCGATCTTAGTGAAATCGAGGATATCGTCGATAAGCCCCTGGAGCGTCGTCGAAGCGCGGTGCATTTTTTCCGTGTAATCCCTCTGGCGGTCGTCCATGGGGGTCTTGAGCAGAAGGGTCGTCAGCCCTACCATGGCGTTCAGCGGGGTGCGGACCTCGTGGCTCATGTTCGCCAGGAAAAGGCTTTTGGCTTTGTTGGCCGCCATCGCCTCCGACATGGCATGCTTCAGTTCAAGGAGCGTTCTCACGCGGGCAAGCAGTTCGTCCTTGTCGAATGGTTTTTGGACATAATCGTTCGCCCCTGACTGGAAACCCAGGACGATGTCCTGTGTCTGATTTTTCGCCGTCAGCATCAATATCGGCAAATCGAACATGGTGTGGTTCTCCCGCAGACGCCGGCAGACCTCGTACCCCGACATTTTGGGCATCATGACGTCCAAGAGGACGAGGTCAAAGCCTCCGTGGCTCTCCATCATTTCCAGGGCTTCAGCGCCGCTGTACGCTTTGAATACGGTATAGTTTTGCATCGACAGGAGATTGGACAGAACCTGGATGTTTACGGGCTCGTCATCGACGATTAGGATCCTGTGCCAGCCCCTGCTGTCGTCGGCGTCTGTCACGTGTCCGTCTGCCGGGCTTTCTTCCTCGAACCTCTCTGCGTCTATGGTCGTCTGCGGCATTTCGGCCTTGGCGATATCCCCGGCCGCGTCTTTTGCGAGGGGTACCGTAAAGGTGAAGACAGAACCCTTCTCAGACTGCGATTCGACGCAGATCGTGCCGCCGTGCAGCTCTACGATTTTTTTGGTTATCGACAGGCCGAGCCCTGTCCCGCCATATTCCCTCGACGTGGAGCCGTCTGCCTGCTCGAACGACTCAAAGATCCTGTCGAATTTATCCTCGGAGATGCCTATCCCCGTATCTTCGACCGAAACGGCGATCATGTCATCTGTAACCTTGGCGGATACCCTGACCTGTCCTTTTTCGGTAAATTTAATGGCGTTTCCGATGAGGTTGTGCAATATCTGCTGGATCCTGTTTTCGTCGGCGCTTATGGCAGGGAGCGAGTCGTCGATGCCGTTTACGAGCGCCAGGTCCTTTCCCTTCGTAAGCGGCTTCAACAGGATGATGACTGCGTCCGCTATCGTTTTCAGGTCTATCGGCTTCACCTTCAGCTCTATTTCCTTATTTTTCAGCTTTGTGAAATCCAGTATGTCATTTATCAGGTTAGAGAGCCGTTTCCCGCTGCTGGAGACGATCGTCAGGTTGTACTTCTGCTCTTTGGTGAGCGAGCCGGTCGCGCCGTCTATCATTGACTCGACGATGCCGATGATTCCGTTGATCGGCGTCCTCAGTTCGTGCGACGTATTGGCCAGGAACTCGTCTTTCAGGTCGTTCAGTCTGTTCAGGTATATGTTCTTCTCTTCGAGGGTCTTTGCGTACCCCTGCATCTCTTTGATCAGGTTGTTTATTTTCTTAGCCATAAAGTCGAACGCCCTCGACAGTGCGCCGATCTCGTCATTGCTCTCGATAACAGGCGTCTCTACGTCGAAATTGCCCTCCCCGAGGATTTTCGCCGCATTCGAGAGGACGAGGATCGGATGCGTGACGTTCTTAGCGATCATGTAGAGTATGAGCGCGATTATGCATATCGCGGCCGCCGATACCGTGACGACGTAATTCCGAATGCCGCTAGCGTTGTCCAGGATCTTCGCCATGGGTATGCTCACGGCGACTGACCAGGGCGTTGTCACCTCGCTGAATTGAATCGGCATGTATACCGTGTAAAATTGTTTGTCGCTCACTATATACATCTCCCCGCTTTTGATCGCGGCCTTGGCCTCGACGGCGGAGTTCAGCCTGGCGGGGTCCGCCTGGAGGATTGCCATGGCGGTCTCAGGGGTCATCAATGTAAGATCCAGGCTGGCTTTGCCTGGGTCTTTCGCGAAATCATTCAAGGCATCCATAAATTTAGAGCCGTCTTCGCCGGGATTCCGGGCCAGATAATCGCCCGCGTATTTAACGGCGTCGCTGACCTTGCCGTGATCCAGCGTCAGCATCTCATGAGCGAGCGATTCCGACAGATCTTCCCCCAGGTGTTCTTTATCGGGCGCGGCGACGACAGCGCCGGCGTTTGAGAGTATCTTAGCCAGCCCGCCCTGCCCGTGCGGATTGACCTTCGAGATCATCTCCTGCAGCTTGTCGAGGACGAAGTCTGAAGACATGATCCCGATGAATTCGCCGTCCACTATGATGGGGAATATCATGCTCGCCAGCATCACGGGACGCCCTTGGATATGGTACGGGTATGGGTCAGTGATATATTCGTGCATCGTGCTCTTTGGGACGATGTACCAATCCGCTATGTCGATGTCGTACAGGGGCTCGACGTCGATCTTGTCGCCGAATTTGTTCCAGTAGGGGGCGTATCGTCCCGTTTCGTCGTAGGCCGGCGCCACTCCGGCAAACTGTTTGTCCTTGCCGTCCAGGGCGTCTGGCTCATAAGCGATGCAAAATGCGGTGACGTACTCTTTTTTCGACAGGGCATGGCTCAGGAGGTCGTTCATGATATCCCTGTCGGTGATGCCGTTGGCTTTCAACGACTCAAACACGGAGGCGAGGGTTTCCGCCGTTATCCTGGCGCCCTGCAATTCGGCCCTTATTTCGTTTTTGTACTTGTCGGCCGTTTCCTGGGCCAGGCTGAACGCATCCTTCTTCGCCATCTCGTAAGCCTTGTTGGAGACCACGAGCGTGAGCGTCAGAAATGAGACGATGACGACGATTGAAACCAACGAGAATATCTTTGACCGAAGACTAAGGTTCTTAAACATGATATCACCCCTAATAACGATTATACACAAAACAAGGCCCGAATGGAAATATTTGGATATATTCGTATGGAGACATACTTAGGAAACGTTGATTAATTTGTCTAAACTAGAGTTTGACGCTGATTTGCCGGTGCTCGCCGAGCTTCTGGCGGAGAACAGGCTCTCGTCCTTCTATACGGAGCCCGCCGCAGGCGCGGCCTCCGTCCGGAAAGGGCTCTTGGCGCGCTGCGGCCCGCAATCCATGACGTGGACGTATTCCCTCACGGGGCGGCTTCTTCTGCGGCGGCATTTATGGCGAGTTTCCTCTGCCGGCTGGCGAACGATACGCCCTCTGCCGCCTTGAAGCGGACGCGGTAGTGCGCTGACGGGTTAAGGCCTTCTATCTTCCACGTCGGGCAGTCAGTCCAGTAAATCCCGCCGTCCGTGCTGTATTCCATAGCCTCCGACACCCCGAGTATCATGCCGTCGCAACTGCCTGGGGATGTCTCGTCGAGCGCGAACACCCACCAAGGCGCTTTGGGCCGCTTCGGTATCCTTACGGTCTGCGGCTCGCTGTTCAGGCTTTCTGTTGCGTTCAGGTGGATGATCGTCACGCTCTCCCCGGTCATCCGCTCTTCGGGTATGGGGAATGTGTTGCGGAAGTCCGGCGCGCCGATTACCGTCTCGTTTCCCCATTTGAACGCGTAGCACGCCTGGCGCCTCGTATCGCGCCTGTATGGTATGCCGTCGTTCTGGCGCAGGTTTGTCAGCTTCTCCGTGACGTAATCTATGGCCGCGCCCGGCGTCGCCGTCTTTATGAAAAGCCTGCCGACCGTCGTATGGGGTATCGTGACCACGCTCCGCCTTTGGAAATCCCACGATGACGCCGTGATGTCATGAACCCCGCCCGGAAGGTCGTTGAGGAGGGACGCCGGGAAGCGCAGGGAGAGGTCTGTGGGGCTGTCATCCATAACGTAGCTGACGTAGCTCGCCATCTTCGAGATAAGCCCCTCTATCTGGAGCGCCCCGTCGGAGACCCTATAGCCGGAGAGTGAGATCTTGACGTATATGTCGTCCGAGAAAGCGCCTTCCAGGCCGTAAATCGCGGCGTCCCCGCTCAGGTCCGCGCTCCCGGTCCCGATAGAAGCGGGCGTCGAATCGGCGGCGCCTGACGGAGCGTTGAACGACAGGGCAGCGTAAAGCGCTATGACCAGGCGCGCCGCTTTTTTCTGAAAATCACGCATCCGGAATCACCCCTCGTTATTTTATACTATGTCCTTCGCCGCGCGCGGTCAACAGCGCAGGAAAAGGCCCGGGGTTTCGCCCGGGCCTTTCGAGGTCAAAGGAAGTGCTGTGTAGCGTGGAGTTTTCGGAGGAGATTTGAACGGGTGCCTTCGTAAAAAGGACGGGATTAAGAACCGCTGATGAAATAACCTTTGGCTGTTTCGCGCAAAGAACGTTTGATCAGCGATCCAAAATTTTTACAGAGGCCATTCCTGGCCCTCTAAAACGCCGCTATTTTCTTGCCGTAGGCCACGCAGGAGTCGGCTTTGTCGCCGTCAGGCGTCTCGTTTACGATAAGCCCGTCGTCGAGCAGCTTCAAGCCGGCTGATTTCAGTTGGGCCGACCAGTTGCGCATCCACTCGCCGTCGCCCCAGCCGTAGGATCCGAAGAGCGCGGCCTTTTTATCCTTCAAGCCGGGCAAGGCCGACGTGACGAACGGTTCCATCTCGCTCTCCTCTACGACTTCGGCGCCCATGGAGGGCGACCCGAATACGACCACGTCATACCCCGCAAGCTCGTCCTGTGAGGCGGACGCGACGTTCTTCCTGGTCACCGCCGCGCCGGCCTCCTTCGCGCCCTGCTCGATCAGTTCCGCCATTCTTTCCGTGTTGCCCGTGCCGGACCAGTAGACGATTCCAACGTTTGCCATGACAATTCCTCCTTGATTTATGCAGCCTCGGCAGGGTTCAGGCGGCCTGCCCTTTCGAGCAAATCGCTCAGGCTCTCCGCCTCGGCATTTTTAAACTCGTCAAACTTTTTCAAAGCGCCCGCTACGTCGCCGTAAACCTTCCAGTAACCGGAAAATTTCGAATCCCTTCCCCTGTTTTCTATGAACCCGCGCACGTCCACGTGCGGGTATCCGAGGAACAGGCCCACCTCGTGCGGGATTGCGCCTGTGCGGAAGCGGCGGGCAATCTCCCTGATATACGGCGCCGGCGAGCGAAAGCCGCAGTCATAGCCGTATTCGAGCAGCATCTCCCCTGCCCCGCCGGACGAGATTGCCTCCAGGAGCGGAGCGTCCCTGTATATGAGGAGGAGGAGCGATTGGCCGTCTGGAGACAGTTCGGCGAATTTGAGCGAGAGCGCCCTTTCCAGCGCGCTCCTCGACCTGGCCCACGCAGGGCGCAGATCTCTGCCCTTCCTGCGCAGGTTGAGCAGCGACCCGCACTTGACCCCCCGCGCCACCGGCGCCGCGAAGCATCTTATCATGGACTCGATGAATACGGCGTCGTCCTGCGTCTCCAGATACATCATGAATCTCTGCAACAACATAAGAAACCTCCCAAATTTTTAGAGGGCCGCCGCGTGCGGCTGGCGGTAATAGTTAGTTATTACTAACTCGTCGAAGCCGCTTAAAAATAAGCCGCAGCGCGACTTTAAGTTAGAGAAACCAAACTAACAGAATACTACTTTCTCCGTGATATTTTGTCAAGCCCCGCGCTTACCTTGGCGGCCACGCAGGTGAATCGCGGAAAATCAG
>JAISFV010000199.1 GCA_031263445.1 Synergistaceae bacterium
GGCATGGTTCGAACCAATGAGCAGAATTTTAGCCATAACGAGCATACCTCCTTAGGTTTTGTGGAAATGACGGTTCCTTGCTGAACAGGCATCGTGGCTCGATTTAAAATTACGTAAACACGATTCGTTCAGCTCTGCCTGTAACGATTCTAATTTTACAATATAATCCCTCGCAGCGCGCAGGGACAAACTGCGTATTACGCTGATTTTCAAACGAAACTGCAAGAGGCGCATTGGCATGGGAATATGCCAACGGCTCCAGTCCATCATGTCGTTAGCAGCGTATCCGCTAATGGTTATTGCTGGCTCTTAATTTTAAGCTCCGTTTCTTCTAGTTTTGATCAGGCACGGCAAGCATATCAGAGCGAACAGGGCAAATGTATAACCAGAAGCCGAGCAACCTCTGCCGCTGTTCGCCGGTTCGTCTGGTTTTGATACATTTTCAGGTTCGTCATTTGCCCTGGCTACAAGGGCTATAGGGTCTTGCGCCACGCCATTTTTGTCCCCGTCATAAATATATAGGTAGCTGTTATCGCTGCTCAGTTTGACTCCGAATACATCGTTTGCAAACGGTCTGATTATATCAGCGTCTATTGATGGGGCTGAGTCGTCAATTATGATTATTGCCGGTTTTATGACGACCTTTCCATTATCGTAATCAAAGGCCCTGCGGCCATACGCTCTGAGCAGATCTACAACGCCGCCGCCGTCAAAACCCTTCATGACGCTATATTTTTCAGCCAGGTCATCGAAATCGTTTACATCCTGCATGACTATCCCGCCGAGAGATTCGCTGGCCAGCGGAAGCGTCACTGTTCCCAGCAATACAGCGCCTCCAGCCTCGATTTCCTGTTCGATCGATATTGCTGATATCGTGCGCTCCCTGGTGATTTCTTCGCCAGCGAAATTGACTTGGCTGTTCGTCTTGATGCCCACGCTTTCAGCAGCCTCAAATACAGCCGGAGTTTCGGTAAGATTGGTTCCCGCCACAGACTCTGCCTGTTGGACATCTTCATTATTTGGCAGGGTTATAATGTCCGGCGCAGGCGATGGCTCTGGCGTCGGTTCTGGTATAGGGACAGGGGTTGGCTCTGGAGTCGGTTCGGGAGTTGATCCAGGGGGTGTCGTTGATGCTGGTTCATATTCTCCGCGGAGATCCCCGAAAAAATCCCATTTGTATTTTGTCCAGGAAAAATTAGGGCCAACTGCGTCTGGATATTCTCCGTTTGGGTTGTCGCTTTTATATGAAAACCTTATAGACAGATAATCAATATCGCCAGGCTCAAAGGGACCTAGGTTTGAAGGAATGGCAATAGTGTGTTCCTTTCCGTCATAATAACGTGCCCCTTCGTCCGCGCCGATGACGATACGGTCGCCGTTATTGAGGTAAAACCTTACATCATTGCGGCCCATATAGATGTCGGGATTTGAAACCGTCTCCAGTGTCTCAGGATTTACGAAACGATATTTTATTTTGGAAATTTTGCCTTCGCTATTGAGAATCGTCTCAACATAAGGCGCGCATTTTAATTCTTCCATGTAATAATTTAAGCTCCTGACAACCCCAAAGGTGCCGTTTATCTCAATATTACCAGATTCAATATGGTAAGGCGTACCTGAAAAGGCTGTCTCGTTTTTCGTCTCATTACCAGTTTTAGTAGAATAGCTCCTAAACTCCGCATAGAGTCCGTTCTCGTTGCCCAATGCGGCTTCGCCTTCATCATCGACCAGATAAAACGTCACAGGCCCGTCAGCAGGATCATCTTCGTAACCGCCTTCACCCGCATAGGTAGTTACGATTTTATCTACCGGATTGAGGGTCATTGTTCCGCCAGATAAACCTATTAAATTTTCATCATCCCCGTCGACATTTACTTCCCATGCTTCCGTGTAGATCGTAACGCCTACAAAAAACGGGGGTGAATCCTCATTAGGGTAATCAGAGTAATCGGGCTTGCCATTAACCATACTGCTGTACGTATGATGCCACAACGTAGTATAAGATCTGATATCAGACGCCCACGCAGAAGCAGCCATCAGCACCGCGAACGCCGCTAAAAGAGACGCAATTTTCAATCGCATGGAAAACCTCATTACTCTCTACCTCCTCTGGATTATGGCACGTTGCGAAACAACCTCAATTCTGGCGTAACGTCACAAAATTTGAAAAGGTGCGCCCTTTTGCCCTTTTGCCCTTTTGCCCTGGTCACTCTGGTTTCACTGGAGCCATCTGCCATTATATCAAGAAACATCTAAAGATACTATATATATTATAGATACTGGAAATATTATTTTAAAACCCGTTAACCTCTCTCAATGAAGTTTTGGGAGATGGTAAAATGCCTACGGAGACAGACAGATTCACCGCGAAGCAGCCTGGGAGGGTGGCGATCCAGACGCGCTTCGACGAGGAGACATACGCAAAGGGCAAGGTGCTGTCGGCCATTTACGGCGAGTCATTCAACGCGCTCCTCGTCCGCTCGCTCAAAAACGAGATCAGGCGCTACGAGGAGAGATACGGCGGCCTGCCGCGCCAGATCGAACCCGGGGAGTGACGGTTACAGGCTTGCTGCGCCCACACGCGGGACAGCCTCGACTGGAGGAATGATATATGGCGGCGGGATGGGAATCAATTGCATCTGATCGCGAGGACGCGCCTTTCTTAAAGCTCCTGTCACAGGACACAATTTCGCGCATGGCCGATAAATTCTCATCCTTCCGCGAGGATCGCGTTAAGATCCGTAACAGGATGGAAAGCTACGTAAGGGACTACAATGCCTGCGAGGGGAGCGCGACGCGGCGGCACGAGATGCTGGACGAGGATATAGAATGGGTCGAATTCTCGCAGGGCGAAAACGGCACCAGCGTCTCGACGAACGTAGTATCCGATTTGGCATTTTCCCTCAGTGACCGTGGTATCGTGGAACGGGTAATGTACGGCGTGAACAGAAAAACGCCGGACATGGAGCGCACCTTCCTGCCAGAAGGCGAAACCGAAGACGGATTACCTGACGCACTGAGAGACATATTGCAATCATACCTCGTAACGGACTCGAAGGAAAAGATATGGTTCGTCTTCATGAAGATCGTATTCTCGGACGGAAGCGAGAGCGACATCAGGATATTCGACAATCCCTACGCAGACGGCGTTACCTGATCCTTATGTCGGCTACCAGCCAGGCGCCGTCTTTCTTGCGGTAGACGAAGGTCGCCTTCGTCGGGAAGTCGTGCACCCTGTTGCCCTTCCGGAATACCTGGTAGGTGAAATCGATGTCCGCCGCCAGGTGGGCGGGGTCGAATTTCCTGATATTGCCCACTACGGCGTCCTTGAATTTCACGCCAGTATGATCCGTATAATAAGACGTGTCCATCGTCCTCATGTGATTGTATATGGGCGCGCCGCGAAGGAGCCTCGCTGCCAGCTTCGCGAAGCCATCGTCATGCGAGGTGTAGCGTGAGTACAGCTCGGCGTCCGACGCGACCATGCGCCTTACGGCCTCCTTCTCTGATTCGGGGCATCCGGGGGCGAACTCCGCCGCGCCGCGCCCCTTCCACTCCGACTGCATCTCGTAGCCCGAGGCGTCATAGGCCTTCACCGCCGGCTCGTTGTACAAGCGCCTGACCAGATACTCGCTTTGCACAGGCACGCCCGCGCCCTGCGGCAGACCGGCCAGGACGTCGTAGCTGACAGTCTTGACGGCGGCGGACTCCGACAAAACCCGGCCGTTTACAAAAACACTGGCGTCCGCAGGGGCAGTGACGCGCAGATCCCCGAAGACGGCCAGGCGGCTGTCGAGGCTCACGCCTTCCCAGCGCCCGAAACGCCCCCCGCTCACGCGCCTGAGCGCGACGGCGGCCACGTCCCTCGAACCTGCGCTGAACACAAAGACGCTAGCTCCGTCCGGCGAAGCGCCCGAAACGCGCTTGCCGGACAGTTCGCCGCCAGCCAGGACGCCGCTCGCGAAGCGCTCCATGTCAGAAGCGTCCTCGAACCCGCCAGGCGTCAGGATCCCCTCGCCAAACAGCGCCGGCAGGCCGCTCGGGACGGACGGCGCGAGATAACAACGCAGCGCGTACTCCTGCGTGCTCCGCTCGTAATCCTCCAACAAATCCCACAGGTATGAGAAACCGAACGTCATTGAAATCAGGGACAGGAGGACAAAGACGCAGTACAGAGGCCAGAAGAGCGAAATCTTTTTGGCGCACGCTTCCAATTCACCCTCAGCCACCGTAGCCGTCGCCCCTCACTACAAACGCGGTCGGCATCGCCCTAGGGCCGTACAGGGAACAGCAGGAGTTTATCAGCTCGCCCCCGTAGTACATCACCGTGGATGACCCGCCGTCGAGGTTCGCGGCGTTGACCGCGCCGTAGCGGGCCATGACGTCTATGAT
>JAISFV010000051.1 GCA_031263445.1 Synergistaceae bacterium
GATATCCATAGCCCGCATAATGATATTGTCCCAGAAGCCACCGTAGTAGCCTGCAAGTGCACCCAAGAAACCGCCGACGACGAGCGCGAGGCCCACTGCGACGAATCCGACCTGCAGGGAGACCCGTGCGCCGTAGATCAGGCGGCTCAAGATGTCCCGGCCGAACTCGTCGGCACCAAGCAGGAATTTCGAACTCGGTGGCTCAAAAGCACTTTCTAGGTGCTGTTCAGAATAGCCATATGGCGCGATTACTGGCGCGAAGATGGCAACCAGCACCAATAGTGAGAGAACGATAAAGCCGAAGAGCGCGAGCGGATTTTTGCGCAGGCGATGCGCGAACTCCCGAAAACCTTTTCGTGCGGTGAGCGTTGCGTTTTCTGCACTCATCTCTTCAGATACCTCACTTGTACTGTACTTTGATTCTAGGATCGACATAGCCATAAAGCAGATCGACCAGAAGGTTTACGACGCTGAAGGCAAGCGCCACGAAAAGCACTCCGCCCTGCACCATCGGAAAGTCGCGCATCATGATCGCGTTTACCATGAGCCGTCCGACGCCTGGAACAGCAAAGATCGTCTCGGTCAGCATGGCCCCACCTAGCAGGTATCCGAACTGGAGGCCGCTCACTGTGATGACAGGTATCAACGCGTTGCTGAGAGCATGTCTGATGATGACGACGCGCTCCTTCTGTCCCTTTGTCCTAGCCGTGCGAATGTAATCCTGTCGCACGACTTCGAGCATGCAAGAACGTGTCATGCGGGTGAGCATGGCGATACTGCCCGTCGAAAGGGTGACCGACGGCAGGATCATCGCAGATAAGGAGTCGAAGCCGGATGACGGGAGCCAGCCAAGCTCGACCGAAAAGAGCAGGATGAGAAGGAGCCCCAGCCAGAACGCGGGCATCGAGATCCCGATCATGGCGATCACAATGACCGTTGTATCGAAAATGGAGTACTGCTTGATGGCGGATATGATCCCGAATGGGATTCCCACGCACAGAGCAATGATCATCGAAAACCCGGCGAGTTTGAGCGTCTGCGGGAAGGCCTCGATGATCTCCTCAGTGACTGGGCGCTTCGTGATGTATGACCTGCCGACGTCCCCTTTCGTCACGGCCTTGAAGAGGAAATTTCCGAACTGGATGAAGAAGGGCTTATCCAGCCCTTGTTCGGCCCGGAACTGTCGAAGTGCATCTTCGCTCGCCCGTTCTCCGAGCATCATGCGCGCCGGGTCTCCAGGCGTGATGTACAGAAGGGTGAATACGATCAGCGCAACTCCGACCAAAACGGGGATCAGATAAAGGACTCTTTTCACGATATACTTGATCAAAATTTTTACCTCCCCCTAGGATTCCCCCGAGGCTTCGGTCTCAGACCGAACGGACGATTTCCCCGTCTATGATGACGGTTTTAGCTGCGCTCCTCGCGTCAAGAGGGTCTCCACTCCACACGACGATGTCCGCGTCTTTGCCTGGCACCAAGCTGCCCGTTCTGTCGCTGATCCCGAGATGTTCGGCGCCGTTTAGGGTGACTGCACGCAGCGCCTCCATGTATGGAAGCCCAGCAGAGCAAGCGAGCGCGGCGCATACTTTCAGATGCTCGATGGGGATGACGCCGTGGTCCGTCGTCAGGCAGACGTGCACGCCCGCTTCGTGGAGAGCGGCGGGGGTGATCCAGCTCTTGTTGCGCAGTTCCAGCTTGCCCCTGTCCGAGAGGGTCGGTCCGACGGCAGCCCGCACTTTCTTTTCTGCGAGCCACGTTGCGATCAGGTGCCCCTCCGTGCAGTGCTCAACGGTATACGCTATATCGAACTCCTCCGCGATGCGGACGACCGTCGCGATGTCATCGGCCCTGTGGGCGTGCGCCGCTAAGGGGAGGCCTTCGTCGAGCACCAGAAGGAGCGCCTCGTACACGAGATCTCGCTCGGCGTATTCCCCCTTGATAAAGGCGGAATTTCGCTTTTCACGGTAGTTGATCGCTTGCACGAACGCCTCCCGCATGAGGGCAGCGTTGCCCATGCGCGTGAAGTGCGTCTTCGCGCTCCCCTGATACGTGTCCTTCGGGTTTTCGCCGAATGCGGCTTTCATGGAGGAAGGTGCCTTGACAACCATGCGGTCGACAATGTCGCTCTTCGTCTTCACGACCGCGCCCTGGCCGCAGATGACGTTGGCACTCCCAGGCAGAATCTGGACACAGGTGACGCCACCAGAAACGGCGTCAGCGAACCCCTCGTCGTTCTGGTAGATCGAGTCGATCACGCGCACGTGCGGCGTGATTGCGCTCATCATCTCGTTCCCGTCCTGTTCTGCGTCCGGATAACCCTGGCTGTAGACGCCGAGGTGGCTGTGTGCGTCGATCAGACCTGGGGTGACAAATGCGCCGGCCGAGTCGACGACGTATGCGTTCGAAGGGACAGGTATGTCGCGTCCGATTTCGGTTATCCGTCCGTTATCCATGAGGATGGTGCCTCCGTCGATCTGAGGATCGACGGAGGACATCGTGTAAATTTTGCCGTTTACGATTGCCAGCACTGTCTTGTTCCTAGTAGTGGACCATACTGAAGTCCTGCTCGCTGGTCGAAATGGGGACAAAGCCCTTGACGTTCTTATTCACGCCGAGAACGTTCTCGCCGACCTGCATGAACAGCATTGTCTTGCCTTCTGCGAGTATCCTCTGTATATCCTTGAAAATCGTCTCGCGCTGCTTCCCGTCGGGTGTTTTGTTCGCATCCTCCAGCAGATTGTCCAGCTCCGGATTCTTATAGTTCGTGTAGGTGTTGATGCCGTTCTGCGAGGAGTGGAACGTACTGTACATCGCGGGCGCAAAATCCGCAGTCGCCGAGTAGTAACCGACGAGATACATGTCGTGCGTGCCTTTTTCAAGCTCCGTCCAGTACGCGCCGCTCTCCATGACCTTGAGCTGGATATCGATGCCGATCGCCTTCAACTGGCTCTGCATGATGGTCGCCGTGTCGATTCTCGCCTGACGGTCGTTGGTCCATATTTCACACTTGAAACCATCTGGAAGTCCCGCTTCCGCTAGGAGTGCTTTCGCTTTTTCGATGTTGAATTCATGCTTGTTGTACGTCTCGTCATAGTACTTCGCGTTCGGAGGCAACGCTCCGAAGCAGGCCTGCCCCTCGCCACGGAATACGGACTTCACGATGCTTTCCAAGTCTAGCGCGAGGTCAATCGCCTCCCTGACCTTCGGATTGTCGAACGGCTTCTTAGAACAGTTGAAGCCCATGTAGAATACAACGTAATTCGGTTTTTTCACGATTGAGAGCTTATTGTCCGATTCGACCCTCCTCACAGAGAGCGCAGGGATCGGCCAGGCAATGTCGACCGCGCTCGACTGGAGTTCAATGACCCGGCTGTTGGATTCAGGAATCGCCCGGAGGATAATCTGATTGATGCCCGCATTTTTGCCGTGGTAACCGTCGAAGCGGCTGAACGTCATGCGGTCGCCGCGCCGCCACGCCGTGAGCATATATGGGCCTGTACCGACCGGTTCCGTGCCATAGGCACCGCCGTTTTTCTCGGCTTCCTCGATGGCTTTCTTGCTGCTCACCCAGCCCCACGACTGCGTGAGTTCGCTCAAGAATGCTGTGAAGGGGTGCTTCAGTTTGATGACGATCGCGTTTTCGTCCTTTTTCTCGACGCTCTCGACGCCCTCGTTTTGGTAGTGAACCATGGCACCCTTGGGGCCGAGCGCCCTCGTCATGGAGTAGACGATATCGTCTGCAGTGACGGGGTCTCCGTTGTGGAATGTAACACCCTTGCGCAGGGTGAATCTGTAGGTGAGCTCGTCGATCTGCTCGTAGCTTTCGGCCAGTCGCGGGACTACATCTCCTTTGTCGTCCATGGCCAGAAGCCCTTCATAGACCAGAAGGCCAGCCGTATTCGAATAGCCGTCAGCCATACCGACTGGGTCCATCGTGTTAGCGTCGGCTTGTGCGCCGATCGTGAGCGTGTCTTTAGTCGCCGCCTGTGCGACCAGCGATGCGGACAGGACGGACAGGACGAGCGCAAAAAGCGTAAGATAGCGTACAAAGTGTTTTTTCTTCATGATCTCGATACCTCCTATTTTTTCTATCAGGTTGTTACGTTGATCGTGTGCGCTTTCGGATCGACCCGCCCCCTCCCTTCGTTATATGTATTTTATTTTAGCAGCATGGTGCGGAGATAGGCCGGCTCCATCTGTGTTCGTTAAGTAGAAAGAGCAACAATGAGGCTTTGAAAAGTGTAGCCTCTCCCAACACCAGTAGCTCTACTTCTCAGGGATATTACAGAACTAATGAATACAGTATATTTTAATTCGTTCATGCGTGTCAATAGCTTGGACATCTACAGATTTCGAATGGTATAATGTATCCGTTACGACAGACAACGAAGAAAGGAGCGAGCCATGGGCAAATACCAGATCATGCGGGAACACGTGAGAAACCTCCTCGCCCAGGAAATTCAGGCAGGCAAATTGCTCCCAAAGGATAAGATCAGCGAGCTTAAGGTGTGCGAAGCGCTCGGAATCAGCCGGACTCCCGCGCGGGAGGCACTGTTGCAGCTCGCCTCTGAAGGTGTTCTCGAGTACACACCGCGCAAGGGTTTTCGCGTGAAGGAGTTCAGCCCTGGAGAGAAGATGGAGGTCTACGCCGCCATCGAGGTTCTAGACGCGCTGGCAGGAAAACTGGCCGTCGAACACGCGGATGACAGGATGATCCGCTCCATGAACAAGTACGTCGACATGATCGACATCGCCATCAAATACAGAAATTACCCTGACTACTGCGCCCTGCAGAAAAAATTCCACGACATCTACCGCGATCAGTGCGGCAACTCCGTTGTGCGCAAACTCCTGAGCGGTCTGCTTGAGGGCTTCGTGCCACACACATACTCCGCCGGAGACGAAGACAAACTCTTCGAGGTCTTTAAAGAGCTGAACGACGATCATCGGCACATCGTATCACTGTTCAAAAAAAAGGATGCGGAAGGTCTTTTCAATTTCCTGATGAAAACGCACTGGAGCACGAGACACAGCGAGATGATATGAGGACAATGTACCGAAAGGAGACGGGTTTGGTGAAAATCGACGAAAAAATTCAAATGAGCATCGAACGCAATCTCTCCTCGGTCTTTGAGCTAGCTGACTGGCTCAACTCCAACCCAGAGATCGGCGGAGAGGAGAAAGAGTCCTCTGCTAGAATCACGTCGTTTCTGGAGAAACAGGGGTACGAGATCACAAACGACTATGGTGGCATGAGGTACGCCTTCCTTGCCGTCGACAAAGATTCAAAAAACACAGCCAGACCGAAGGCAGCACTCTTGTGCGAATACGACGCGCTCCCGGAAGTCGGACACGCGTGCGGACACTCGATGATCACGGCCATGAGCGTTCTTGCGGCGCTCTCAGTCAGAGAAGCGCACCCTGACTTCCCGCTTAAGCTCGACTTGGTCGGGACGCCCGATGAAGAGGGATATGGCGGCAAGGTTCTGATGGCGAAAAACGGTGCCTTTGACAGCTACGAGTTCGCCTTGATGGGACACCCGGACAACGTCAACGTGCCCCAGATCAAAGTACTCGCCTGCGACGGTATGTACGTAACTTTCAAGGGTGTCTCCGCACACGCATCCTCGAATCCGTGGGGCGGCGTCAACGCATTGAACGCTGCCCAGATCTTCATGCACGCTAGTGACGCGATACGCCAGCATCTGCCGCCCGGCTGCCAGATTCACGGGATCGTCGCCAAAGGAGGGGCCGCCCCCAACACTGTGCCAGACCACGTCGAGCTGAATTATTACTATCGCGCGACGCAGATGGATCATCTGAAAATCCTTAAGGAGAGACTCGAGAACTGCGTACGTGGCGCGGCCATCGCGACCGGCTGCACGTACCAGATCGATCACTGCCAGTTAGAGCCCTATGCCGATCTGAGCTACCTTCCGACCGCGATCCGGACGATCACGGACGTTTTAGACGCGCTCGGCCAACCGTGGCAGGAGATGCAGGGACCCGAGGGTTCGACCGACGCGGGCAACATCGACCTGATCATCCCCACCTTCCACCTTGAAATCGCTGCCACGGACTGTTTTTGCGGCTTTCACACGAAGGAGTTTGAACAGGCCATGCACGGCGACCAGGGCAGACGCACACTCCGCGACGGAACTTCTGTGCTGGCACAGTACGCCTACGCACTCGGCACAACGCCAGGGTTGCTTGATACGATTAAAGCAGAGCACCAGGCTTATCGGGGTATATAGACCTCCGCTTTACCGCGATCCCGTCATTTACGCGCGGCCCGGTGTCAAAACCTCACTTTAACAATCGCCCGTGACGTGAGATAATGGCCAGGCAAAATATCACGCTTGGGGGATTGGCCATGATCGCAAAGATTACTGAAATAGACGGGATCATCGACAAGCTCGAAACCGTAATCATGAAACTCCGGGAGGAGCGGGACCGGGCAGTGGATGAACTCGCGGCCGTAAAGAAGGCGCTCGACGAAAGGGAACTCGAGCTGTTGCAGATGGACGAGGAGACGCAAAGAGCGATAGCCGGCTTCGAGGACGAACTGCGGGTGATAAAGCAGGAGCGCTCCGAGGCAGAACAGAGGCTTGAGAGCGTAGCGGTGCGCGTCAGGGAGCTTGTCTCGTTCCTGCCGGACAGCGCGGCATCTCAGGCGGCCGGGGATAACGACGTCAATTTCAGCGGGGACTGAGGAAGGCCCGAAAGCCTTGTCATATCCGCACTCCGGAGAGAGCCTGGCGACACGGGTCCGATTCAGCCGGCGTTTTCGCAAAACCGCGAAGTGAGGCAGAAAAATGGAGAGCCGCTCCATTCCGCTCCTTGTCGGAAATAAATCGTATCCCCTGCTGACGACGCTTGACGATGAAAAATTGAGGGTCGTCTACGGCGTTTTGAAGGACGCCATAGCCTCCACCCCGCAGACCTTCGATCAGGACCAAAGACTCTTTATCGCGTGCATACGACTGGCCGACGCGCTCGTCAACACCTCGTTGCGGCTGGACGGCATTTTGTCCGTCCTCTCGGGCGACGACGGCGGCCTAGGGAAAAAGGAGAGGGAGGGAGCATGAGCATCGCCGACATAGCGCTCTTCTTGGCGGGGGCTTTCCTCATAATACGCGGTTTGTTCAGGGGCGCGTCAGGCGAGATATTCTCCCTCTTGAGCGTCGTCGGGGGGTTCTACTGCGCGACCAGGTTTTACGCCCCTGCGGCTCGGATGCTCTCGGAGAGGGTCGGCTTGAACCACCTGGTATCGACCGGCCTCAGCATGTTTGCCATCTTCCTGATAGTGAATCTATTCTGCGCCGTGGCCGACAAGATCATAAAAAAGTTACTCGCCGTCACGCGGCTGTCGCTCTCCGACAAACTCGGCGGGGCGTTTATCGGGTTCGTGAAGGCGTACGTCGTAGCGCTATTGCTGCTCGTGTCGGGGGCGATAATCTCGCCCGTCACCGGCGAAGAGTGGATCAGGGAGAGCAAGACGCTCACTGTGACGGCACGGACGTGGCCGTTCGTCTATCCCCTTTTGGACGCTGCCGGGCTTCTGCCTGACTTGGCGGAACTCCAGGGCGAAGCGAGCGAATATATCGTCAGGCAGGCGGCCGGCAGACTGTACGGGCCAAATACGGACTTCGGCACGCGCGTCCCCGTCAGCACGGACATCGCTTCCGCAGACATCAAAGAGGCCCTGTCCGGCGTCTCTCCGGATGCCGCTGGCCCTTCAGGCGACCAAAGAGTGCCGTCCGCCCTGTTTCCGCAAGACCCCGTCCCAGCCCCCTCAAAAAATCAGATGCTCGATTTTTTACTGAAATAGGGGGATCAATTGATTATATGACATGCCTTGCAGTCATAACTGATTATTTGTCATGAAGATCGACGATTCGGCCTATAATTCCCTCGAACTAGCCAAAATACTCGGCATAATCAGGCGTGACTGCCGAAGCGACCTCGGCGCGGATCTGCTGTCCGCGATAGAGCCGGCGCCGGATCAGGACGGGCTCGTGTCCCGCATGGAGCTGTTCCGTGCCGTGGAGGAGTATCGCGACACGCGCGGCGACCTGCCGTGGGACCACAAGCTCTCATCCGTGCGAGGCATACTGGACGAGGCAAAGACTTCCGGCATGATGATCGGTGAAGAGCTGCTCAACGTCCGCCGCGTTTTGACATCTTCCTCCAGGCTAAAGGACGCGCTGGCGGCGGCGCGCCGGGATTGGCCGGTGTTTGCGTCGCTGCTGGAGGACATGCGGGATTTCACCGCGGAGGAGAATGCCCTTTCCGTGATAGACGAGGACGGGCGGCTTTACGACCGCGCGTCCGACCGGCTCCGGCGTATCCGCGAGAACATACGCAAGCTGCGCGACCAGATACGCCGAAAGGGGCAGGGCATAATCTCTGACCCGTCGACAGGAGACATGCTGCAGGAGCGCGTGCTCACCCTCCGCAACGGACGCCACTCAGTCCTCGTGCGGCAGGACGCCATCTCGCGTTTCCCGGGCCTCGTCATGGACCGCTCCGGCTCCGGCAACAGCGTCTACATGGAGCCGCACGCGCTGGTCCAGCTCAACAACGAGCACGCCATCCTCGCGGAGGACGAGCGCGCGGAGGAGCGACGCATCCTGCACAGGCTCACCGAAAAGATCCTGGCGCGTGAGGCAGCGATACTGGACGCGCAGAACGCGCTGGGCAGGATTGACGTATTCTACGCCCTGTCGGAAAAAATCCGCCGCGACCGCTGGCACATGCCTGTCATCAGGGCTGACCACGCATTCAGCTTCCACAGGGCGCGTCACCCGCTCTTAGGCGACTCGGCTGTCCCCATCGACATATCGTGCGGCGAAGGTTTCAGATCCCTGGTGGTGACAGGCCCTAACACCGGAGGCAAGACCGTCGCGCTCAAGACCGCCGGAGTCTGCGTCTGCCTCGGGTGGATGGGATTCCCTGCGCCATTCGAGGAGAACTCCACCCTCGGGGCGATTGACGGGATATTCAGCGACATAGGCGACGAACAGAGCATAGAGCAAAACCTCTCCACGTTCAGCGCGCACGTCACGCAGATCACCAAAATACTCTCAGAGGCATCGGAGGGATCCGTCGTCCTGCTCGACGAGCTCGGCGCCGGCACCGACCCGGACGAGGGCGCGGCCCTCGGGATCGCCATACTGGACTACCTGCGCGGTAAGCGCGCATTGGTACTGGCGACGACGCACCACAACCCGATCAAACGCTACGCGCTCTCGTGTCCCGACGTAGAATCCGCCTCCGTCGAGTTCGACGCCAAGACGCTATCCCCGACGTACCGTCTCCTAGTGGGCATACCGGGTCGGAGCAACGCCCTTTTGATAGCGGAAAAGCTCGGCGTCCCTCCCGAAGTGCTGCAGAGGGCGAAAGAAGCCCTGCACGGCAAGGAGGCGTCGATGGAGGACATCATCGGCGAGCTGCAGGAGAAGCGGACGTCCATCGAGCGGGAGAACGAGCGGCTGGAACAGATGCGAGAGGAGACGGAGCGGATGCGCTCCGAGTACGAGGCCCAGCGGCAGGAACTCGCAGAAAAGCAGGACCGCCTCATCGCCGAGGCCGACAAAAAGGCGATGGGCATCGTGGAGAACGCGGAAGTTTCCGCCAAGTCGCTCATCAGGAGCATAGAGCCGGAGGCACGCGGCGCGGCCATGCGAAAGCTCGAACGGACGAAAAAGCACTTCGGGCTGATAAAAGACCAGGTGGACAAGCGCGAGGACGAGCGCCTGACGCGCCGGTTCGCGCCGGACGAAAAACCGCTTTCGCCGGGCGACGAAGTAGTAGTGGCCGGCACTGCCACAGTCGGCACGCTGGAGAGCCTGTCCGGGGAGAAGGCCACGATCACTGCCGGCGCAGCCAGGCTGGAACTGCCCGTGAAGATGCTGCGCAGGGCGACCAAGGACGAATCGAAGAAGGAGCGCAAGGCGGGCGGCTTGCGGCAGCCCGCGCCATCGCCACACACCGGAGCAGTCAGGGTCAACGTCACGCCGCCGCCGTCACCTGTCGGGGTGCCAGGCTCCGTAATGGTCCGCGGCATGACCCTCGACGAGGCTATGCCGATCGTGGGGCAGTACCTGGACAGGGCGTACAGGGCGGGCTACGGCGAGGTGAGTGTGATCCACGGAAGGGGCGAGGGCATCCTGCGCCGCGAGGTGCAGACGCTCTGCAAGAACCTCCCCTACGTAGAAAATTTCAGGCTGGGCGAGTCCGGCGAAGGCGGCTACGGCGTAACGATAGTGAGGTTCAGGCGGTAGCGGCAGGAAACCCACGCGCCGCAGCGGCGTGTTGAGGTTTTCTTCCGGACATGATTATCAGAAGAGCGCCTGGAATGCCCTCGTTTCAATGTCGCTGACAGCTTTGAGCATCTGGCTGGCAATTTGGTATTGCAGCGAATGTTTTGTGAAATTCATCATCTCGGCAGGTATGTCGGCGTCCATTATCCTCGACCTGGCGCTTTCGAGATTCGTCGCGTAATTCTCAAGGTTTTCGATCGTATGATCCATCCCGTTTATCTGAGCGCCTATCATAGCCCGCTGCGACGAGACCGCCTCCAGCGCATCGTCGATCCTGGAAAGGCTTTCGGCGCTCGTCTCCCTCGTGCTGAAATCAATCCCGTAAAGCCCGAGCGAAGCTGCGCTTATGCGCCCTAGGTTCAGGAGGTATGTCTCGCCCTCATCAGGGCCGGACTGGATCGTAAAGATGTTTTCCCCGTGCAGCCCTGCCAGTTGCCAGTATTTGCCCTGGTTGCCGTCTTTTTTGTCTGCCCCGAGGTTGTCCAAGACCGATTGAACGCCTGAAATCAGCGCGTCGCCGCCCGTCGCGGCTAAAAAGTCCGCGCGGGCTTCGGACGTCACGTCCCGAATAGCGGCATACGAATCGCTATCCTCCTCATCATCCTCGGATTTCTCCGTCTCCGTCCTCTGGGCGGCGAGGCTTTGACGTACAGAATCGAACGTCGATTGAAATGCGTAGTTTAAGGCGAGATTTTGCCCGAGCGCCGCGTCGAATTCACCGGAGGTTTCCGCCGGCGCGTCAGGCACCGCCACGTAATCGCTTACCCTGGCGAGCGCATCGTTGACGCGATGCAGGTTAGACGTGGCTTTCTCAAGCGTCGAAAGGTCGATGTCGTCTATGTTTAAAATTTTGAGGCTTATTTTATCCTTGTCAAATTTTATCTCCTGGTCTTCGAAACCGTCCTCGCTCTTTTTTTCCTCGACATAATTTTCGAGGTAGCTAAATACAGACGTGTATATGTTTTCCATCACGAGGCCTTGTTCAATGAGTTTCCCGACTGAGAGCCGCAGTGTCTGAGCCTCCGCATCGTTTTTGGCGACGAGCGAGATGGCGTTTTTCTCAAAATAAGCCAGCGTGTCCGTGGCGAACAATTTTATTTTATTGAACTTAGAACCGCCGATGAGGTTGTTTATATATTCGGTGAGCTGCTCTGCCTCGTCCTGTATGTAAGCCCTGTCTCCGTCCGTCAGCGTGTCAGACGCGGCGTAGACGGCGAGTTCGCGGAACCGATGAAGCGCGTCCTGAATATTGGCGAGAACGCTGTCGGCGCTTCTGGCCATGTCCTGCCCCATCGCGACGTTTTTAGCGGCCTGCCGCGCGCCGCTTACCTCCGCCGTCATCCTTTGCGCCATAGCCATACCTGCAGGGTCGTCCGCAGCACGGTTTATCCTGAGCCCTGTCGAAAGCCTTTCGAGGGATTTGGAGACCTCTTTTTGATGATAACTCATCGCGTTAAGAACTTTCATTCCAATGGAACTCATGCTGACGACGTTCAAGACCCCACCTCCCTGTGAGACTTCTTGAATCCATTCGTTAATCTGAACTTTAGTATACACCAATTATAGCTAAAGTCAATCAAGCGTAAAATA
>JAISFV010000090.1 GCA_031263445.1 Synergistaceae bacterium
ACGTCCGTGGCGGGTGTCCTGTACCCCGTGGCGATACTGGGTGCGATGGGGGCGGCGTTCGGCGCGCTCCTTGCGTTCGCGTCGATCAAGTTTTTCGTGGACGCGGACGGGAGGGTGTCCCGGATCAGGGAGGCGCTGCCGGGGGCCAACTGCGGGGGCTGCGGCTACCCCGGCTGCGACGGCTACGCGGAGGGCGTCGTGAGCGGGGGCGCGAGGACGAACCTCTGCGCCGCAGGTGGGCCGGCCCTCGCCGCAGGCATTGCTGAGATAATGGGCGTCGAGGGCGAGGCGCTGATCCCGACCAGGGCTTTTCTGATGTGCAAGGGTTCCCCGGAGTTCTCGAAGAGCAACGCCGTATACGATGGGATCATGGATTGCAGATCCGCCGCTGTCGTGCCAAGCGGCTCGCCAAACACCTGCCCGTTTGGCTGTATCGGGCTCGGGACCTGCGTGAAGGTCTGCGTGTTCGGAGCCATGTCCATAGTGGGCGGGCTCGCGTCAGCCGACCCCGTGAAGTGCATCGGCTGCGGCACGTGCGTCGCGATATGTCCAAAGTCCGCCCTCAGGCTGATCCCAAGGACGTCGAACGTCCAGGTCGTCTGCAACTCGAACTGGAGGGGGCCGGACGTGAAGAAGGCTTGCTCCGTAGGCTGTATCGGCTGCGGCATCTGCGCCAAGGCGTGTCCTGCCGGTGCGATCACCGTCGAGAAGAACCTCGCGTCTGTGGACGCGTCGAAGTGCGTGAACTGCGGCGCTTGCGTGGCAAAGTGCCCGACAAAGAGCATTGGCTATATCGTTCCCGTCCAGGAGGAGATCAGGGAGACCGCCTGACGAGGGCAGTTTCTATCCTGAGCCTCAGTTTGTCCGCCATATAGCCGACAAGGTAACCGGTGACGCCGCCAACGGCCATGATGACCGGGAGGTAAGCCAGGATCCGAGGCTCGGACGTGAGGGACACGACGGCGCACAGTTGCCCGACGTTGAAGGCGGCGGCCGAGGCGACGCTTATCGCCGGGACGCTCAGTTCGTCCCGGTGTTTTTTCCAGAGGGCTATCGAAAGCGGCAGGGATAACAGAAGCCCGCCAGCGCTGCAAGCGAGCGCGAAGGGGTTCCCCGCCAAGAGGAACGCCATGCATAGCCGCGTCAGCGCGACGGCTACGGCCTCTCGCGGGCCGAAGAGCAGGAGCGCAAGCAGCGGGAACACGTTGGCCAGGCCGAGACGCACGCCGGGGAATGGCAGCGGAAACCAGCTTTCCACGGCACCGACCGCCAGGGCCGCAGCCGAAAAAAGCGCCAGTATCGCCGTTTTTTCAGTACGTGACCGCGTCAATGGCGTCATCAGGGTTGCTAGGTTTGCGCCCGTCCTTTGCGCGGAGCTTCAGGACGAGCTTGTGTGGGAGGCAGACTATGACGCCGCGTTCCGACGTGAGGGGCGCCATCTTGAGACAGTCGCCGCCGGGGCAGTCAGCCGAGACCATCCGCACGGAGTCCCCTGAAATGACTAACTCGTTCATACCGCCGCCTGGGCGCAGCATGATCGACGTCCCAGGCGCCGTATCAGACAGGGCGAGGCTTCTCGTGACGCGCCCGTCCACGCTTATTTCAAGGGATAAATCGCCATTGCCGCCGCGTCGCCCGGACGTGAGGAAAGCCGCTGCGGCGATGAGCAGGAAGAGGATGAGGTAGAGGCGCTTGTCCTTCTGTTTCACTATCGCGCTATCCTCGTGAGTCCCTTTATCCCGACGGTGGCATAGAGTTCCGGCTCAGCTCCTGTCCCCTTCGAGACGAATATCGCCTCGACGCCCGGGAGGGACTCCAGCAATTCCTTCGATTTTTCCAGCCCCAGTGCCATGAACGCCGTGGAGAGCGCGTCCCCTGCGGTAGGATCCTCCGAGACGACTGTCACAGAGAGCAGGTCGCCCTCGACCGGACGTCCCGTGTGCGGGTCGAATATATGGGGGTAGCGCTTCCCGTCTATCTCTACATAACGCTCGTAGACTCCGGCCGTTATGACCGCCGCGCCGCTCACCTCTATGGAGCAGATCGGCTCGCCCCGCTGGCGGTACGGGTGCTGGATGCCGATCTTCCAAGGCGTCCCGTTCGGACGGCTTCCAACCGTCAGCACGTTGCCGCCGAGGTCTATGAGGGCCGATTCCACCCCCGCAGCCGCTAGGAAATTGCCGGCCTCGGCCGACACGAAACCCTTCGCGATCCCGCCCAAGTCGATTTTCATCCCGGCCCTGCTCAAATAAACCCTGTCGTCCGGGCTGACGGTTGCCATGTCAGCGCCCACTAAGGCGAGCGCCTCCTCGATCTCGCGGTTGTCCGGCAGCCGGAGGCGGGGGTTCTTGGCGTCCCCGATCCTCCAGAGCGCGGTAACCGGTCCTATGGTCGGGTCGAACGCCCCGCCCGTCAGCCTAAAGAGCGCGAGGGATGCGCTCACGGCGCGGGACGTCTCGCGAGAGACCTTGACCGGCGCTTGTCCAGAGGACGCGTTGACGAGCGCTATGCCGGACGATGGCTTGAACATAGATAGCTCCGAGTCGAGGCTCGCGATCAGAGCGAACGTGCCGTCAAGTATGCGCTCCAGTTCTTCGGGTGTCTTACAGGAATGGAGGGACACCCTTATTATCGTGTCCATGGCAAGCGACTCGCGGGAGCGCACGTTCATGCCATCGCCCCTCTCCTCGCGTATGCGGTAGATATACGCGCACACAAAGAGCAGGCAGAGAAAAAAAGCAAGGAAAACCCTCGCGCCGCCACGGCCTTTGTCTGACATCCCAAATCCCTCCTGACAGGCCATGCGGCCCCATGCCATGATTATATCCCGCATCTGGCGAATACCGCCAAAAAATGTGCCGAATCGGCTGAGGGCAGTGTGAATGTGTTTTAAGACCAGCCATCGATGACGCGGTAATCGTCAAATATTTTTTACAAAGCTGAAAGCTGGAATATATAATCATATGCAAGCATATGCTTATCTGATAAACTACCAACCGAGAGGGGTGATCGACATGTTGCCGGGCCTTGTTTTTATCATAATATTCATTCTCTTTATATTCCTCACGTTCATATCTATGATAAGGCGTTATCGTCGGTGTCCTTCGGACAAGATACTCGTGATATTCGGCAAGACGGGCGAGGGGTCAGCAAAGTGCATTCACGGCGGAGCGGCGTTTGTCTGGCCGCTCTTTCAGGATTACTCTTACCTTGACCTCACGCCGATCTCGATAGAGATACCTCTGCAGGGTGCGCTGTCGCGGGAAAACATAAGGATTTCCGCTCCGTCCACTTTTACCGTTGGGATAAGCACTGAACCTGTTGTCATGAAAAACGCGGCGGAACGGTTGCTCGAACTGAATCAGTCCGACGTCAGAAAGGTCGCCGAAGATATAATCTTTGGCCAGTTCCGCGCGACGATAGCGACAATGAATATAGAGGAGATCAACAAGGACAGGGAGAAGTTCCAGTCCTCCGTGATGGAGTCGGTCGAAGTCGAGCTGGCGAAAGTCGGCCTCAGGGTCATCAACGTCAACATAAAGGATATAGACGACGAGTCTGGCTACATCAAGGCGCTCGGTCAGAAAGCGGCGTCCGAGGCGGTGAACCAGGCCAAGATAGACGTTGCCGAACAGGAACGGAAGGGACAGATAGGTGTCGCTGAGGCCGAGAAGGAAAAGGAGATAGGGGTCTCCAGAGCCTCGAAAGACCGCGAAATAGGCGTTGCCGAGGCCGATAAGGAGCGAGAGATAGGCCTCGCGGAAGCCGCCAAAGAACGGGAAATAGGCGTAGCTGGCGCGAACAGGGATAAGGAGATAGGCATTGCGGGCGCGGACAAGGATAAAGAGATAGGCCTCGCCCAGGCCGCCAAAGATCGCGAGATCGGCATTGCCCGCGCTGAAAAGGAACGAGAGGTCGCGATGGCGGATGCGTTGATGGAACAGCGCATAGGCGTTTCTGCAGCGGATGCCCAGGCGGTGAGGGGCGAAAACGTGGCGCGCCAGGTGAAAGCCGATTCGGATGCCGAACTTCGGGAAAAAGTGGCGGAGGCCAATCGCCGCGGAACTGTAGCCGAGAAGACCAAAGAGGCTGAGGCGAAACGGATCGCATACCAAGCCGAGATGGAGGCCGAGACAAAGAGGGCCGAGCGCGACAAGGCGTCGAGAATAGCGGATGCCATCCCGCTCGCGGAGGCCGAAAAGCAACGCGTCATCATATCGGCCGAGGCCGAAATGGAACGCCATGCGCGCGATGGGCGCGGCGAAGGGGAGCGCGTCAAGAACGAGATGCTTGGCAGGGCGGAAGGGATGAAGGCGGTATTCGACGCCAATGCCGAGGGCATAAAAAAACTCATTGAAGCCGCCTCCGGAGACGCTAACGCGGCCTTCATGCTCATGCTGGCGGACAGGCTGCCGGATCTGATGGATATTCAAGCCAAGGCCATCTCCAACTTCAAGGTAGACAAGGTCACCGTATGGGACTCCGGGGCGCGTGACGGCAAGGCGATATCGAATCTGGTGAAGGATTACGCCACGAGCCTCCCTCCGCTCCAGGATCTTCTCAAGATGACCGGCGTGGTCGGTCCGGGGATTTTGGGAACGAGTGAGGCCGAGGCCGAAAAACTGCGGAAAGGCTCGTCCGAAAATTCGAATGTCTGAGTGGGAGTGGTCTCACGTTGCTATCGGCGGCGTGGCGGCGCTGATATTTCTCTTTCAGACACTGGGCGCAACGGGCGACACGGATTCTTCCGACCCAGACGTTTCTACCGACGCTGCCGCCCATGACGGTCTGTCGAGTTACCTCTCCGTTCGAAATTTTGTGGCGTTTTTCCTGGGTTACGGATGGATAACCCTCGCAGTGCTGTTGTCTGGCGCATCGAAGGCCACTGCATCGCTTTTCGGGGCGGCTGCGGGGCTTGTCTTCGTAGTAGCCTCTTTTTTCCTCATAAAGACATTTCTGAGGTTTCAGGAGGATGGAAGTCTTAAACTGGAATCTCTCGTTGGAAAACACGCCTCGGTGTACATAACTATAGGCGCACGGGGAAGTTTTGCCGGAAAAGTGCTTGTAGATGCACGGACGGGCAGAGTCGAACTTCCGGCCCGCTCTGACGCGGAGGAAGACCTGCGTCCTGGCAGTCTTGTGCGCGTCGTAAAAATCGAGGATGACGTTATCTGGGTCGAATAAAGCCACCGGCCCAAAATTTGACCGCTTGCAGCCGTTTTTCGCATGTCCGTCTGTTTTTTGCCACGACAATCACTCGCTATGGTTTATTCCCGCAAGGCATACAGAATGTCCTTTCGTCAGCGGCGAGAGTCTTGCCGGTCTAACCTACAGCCATCGGCCGGTTTTTAAAAAGTCCTTTTTTTGGGGGGTTGCGCATCGGGGGAAAGCATGATATATTACCCCTTGTCGCGTGACGCGGCGGAAATTCGAACCATGCCAATAGAATACAGCGCGTAATATACGAACCAAATGTAAGGCCAGTCAATTTTCAAGCAAGCCAAGGAGAGTTTGATCCTGGCTCAGGATGAACGCTGGCGGCGTGCATAACACATGCAAGTCGGACGGGGCCGGCCGGAACGGCCCGCGCGGGCGACCGCGCGG
>JAISFV010000091.1 GCA_031263445.1 Synergistaceae bacterium
AACGGCATGGAACACAGATTTTTGTACAAGGGAGAAGAAACGTAAAAAAGCCCGAAACCGCTTGTAGCAAGCAATTCCATGGGCGTCTTGCCTCGCTTAAAAATCATTTATCCCATGAGCATCGCATCGGTGTCTGAAACAATACGCCAAAAGCACGGCGCCCATCCCGGGCAAGCCAGTTGTTGACAGCATCCCGTTGCGCCGCTGCTGTTATATTCAGGTCTGCTAAAAATACGTATGCGCGCCTCTAAAACAGCCGCCGTTGTGCTATATTATGAACAGTGGCGGCCATAGCCGCGCAGTTTCGCGGGCCGTTTATATAAAAGATGTGCTTGGGGGGGACGGGCAGATGGCGGGTGTCAGATCGAGCCGAGCGGGTTCATGCGTGTATGTCGCCTGGAGGGCGTGTTTTTGCGGCCTGCTCGTTTTTTTTGCCTTTTTCACCTGCGCCGCCGCCGCCGCACCTTTCGGCGGAGGGGAGACTGACCTTTCAGGGGTAAAGGCAGGGTGGGCCTGGCCCGTCATAGTCATCCAGCCGCCCGAGGGCTGGGACAGCCCGTCCGGTGAGTCGATAAAATACGGCTTTCGCACCGCAGAACGCGAGATTTCGTTCTCCCGCGAGGCTATAGGCGGTTTCGAGGTGACGTTCATGTTCTCGTCCGTCGCGAACCCAGCCGAACTCTCACAGCGTGTGGAGATGTGGCGGAGCATGAAATCCTACGCTATCTTGAGCTTCGGCGACGACGAGATGAACCTCGAACTGAAGCGCCTGTGCGCCGAGCGTGGACCTTCCGTCATCTTCGCGGGCGGCGAGAATATGGCTATAAAGAACCCCGTAAACGGCCTGCCGTTCCCGTACCTTTTCGCGCTCGACTACCCCTACTTCGCCAGGGCCAACGCGCTGGCCGGGTTCGCCATGCAGAGCGTTTCCGGGCAGTCCGTCGTGATCATGACGGACAGGCTGTCCGAAAAACTCGCGCGCGGGGCCGATAAAAACGCAGACGTGCTGCGGCAGGACGGCGTGTCCGCTCACGTCTACTTTCTGCCGGCGATGGTGCAAAACAGGTTCAACGCGCAGGTACAGGAGGCTGTGTCATCCGGGGCCGGCGTGATAACGAGCTGGCTGGACTCGCTCTCCACCCTGTCCGTGTGGAGGACGGTCATGCTCGCCGGGGAGGACGTGACGGTCTGCTTCTCCGGGGCGAAAAACAATATACTCCTTGACGCGAACGGACTCGTCCTGGTCGATAAAGACGACATATTGAACTTTAACGACGAGGGCAAGCATGTCATGGACGTAAAGGTACGGGATCTTTTCGGCAAGGCGCTGGGCGACCCTGTCGCGGCCGCGAAAGCGTATGCTTTGGGCAAATGGGCTATCAATGGGTTTGTGAATGCGGGCGTAATAAGCGCGCCGTCAGTGGCGAAGGCCCTCTCTGCGGCGGACAGTATACCGCTCATGGACGAGACGCTGTCCATCGACCCCAGGTCCAACAGGCCAAAGTCGCGCAAATTCAGCGTTTTGAAGGTGGGGGAGAGGGCGTACAATCCTGTCTCCAGCGTGGACGTTTATTCTGTGGAGGTTATCGAATGACATGTTATGCGGGCAAGCATTTTTATTCAGGGAGGCGAGGTAATTGACCCTTGGCGACATTGCGAATGTCCTGGAGGCGAAGACGCTCTGCTGTGAGGAGCAACTGGCTTCGCTAGAAATAGACGGCGCGTTCGCCAGCGACCTCATGAGCGACGTCCTTGCGTTCTGCGCTCCCGGGGCTTTTCTGATTACCGGGCTCACGAATATCCAGATAGTGAGAACCGCTCAGATGCTGGACATACCGGCGGTGCTGTTCGTTCGCGGCAAATGTCCGCTCGAGGATACCATCAGCCTGGCAAGGGACGCCGGCATACCGCTTGTCAGGTCAAGCCACAACATGTTTCACACGTGCGGGCTGCTTTACGCTATGGGAGTAAAACCGACTTCAGCGAACTCAGCCCCGGTGTAGGGAAGTGGCGGATCCCATCCATTTAGAGTACGAGGTAGCCGCTGACGACTATCAGGCCGCCGGTGCCGCGTCCAACAGCGTAAAAGAGACTCTGAAGATGCTGGGAGTACCGACCGCGATTTCGCGGAGGGCCGCGATTATAACCTATGAGGCGGAGATGAACCTGGTAATCCACGGAGGCGGCGGGAAAATCGTGGCGAATATCGACGAGAAGTCGGTAGAGCTGATGACGATCGACGAGGGGCCAGGTATCCCTGACGTGGAAAAGGCGGTGCAGGAGGGCTTTACCACGGCGGGGGACCGCGCCCGGGAGATGGGCTTCGGGGCCGGCATGGGGCTGCCCAACATAAAACGTAACGCCGACGTATTCGAGATATTCACGGAGGTCGGCTCTGGAACTACTCTCAGGACGGTGATCAACCTTCCATAAAAGGAGTTGAGTCAGGCTTGGCGCACAGCATCAAAATCTCCTATTCGGCATGTCACGGCTGCGTCAATTGCATAAAATCGTGTCCGACGGAAGCTATCCGCGTCATCTCGGGCTCGATTACGATTATAAAGGACCTATGCGTCGATTGCGGCGAGTGTCTGAGGGCTTGTGAGAGGAAAGCCCTCGGCATCGACGACGATGACTGGGATCTCATCCGCGTTCACGGTGACATAGCCGCCATCCCGGATCCCACGTTCTTCGCGCAGTTCGGGTCTTACTGGTACCCTGAGCTGGCGAAGGGAGTGCTGGCCCAAAACGGGATCGACCTGCTGGTGGACGACATAGAGGATGCGTTCGACCTGAGCGCTTACGCGGCTGCCAGGACGATAGAGCGCATGTCGAAAGATCAGCTCCCGGTCATATCTATTTACTGCCCGGCCGTCGTGAGGCTGATACAACTGGAGTTCCCGGAACTACTGAGCCGCCTCGTAGTCGTGGAAAACCCGCTGGAGATAGCGGCGGAAATGTGGCGGAAGAGGACCAAGTCCTTCGCCCCGCTCACGCTCATCTCCCCATGCCCCGCGAAGATAACGATGGTGCGCGACCCGGTCGGGCGCCGGCCTTCCCCTATACAGCACGTGGTCTCGATGCGGAAGGTCGTCCACACGCTCATGGCCTCCGGCGTCAAGGTCTCGTCGGACACGCCGCGCGGCAAGTCGGATACCAAGCGCTTTGCCGAGTGGGCCAGCAGAGGGGGGGAGTCGAGGCACATCTCGAAGTTCGCGAACAGGGATCTCCGGATCATCGCCGTCTCCGGCCTGCGGAACACTATGGACCTGCTCGAACAGCTCGAGCTGGGGCGTCTGAGTGGCGTGGATTTCGTGGAGTGCAGGACTTGCGACATAGGATGCTTCGGAGGGATCGCCGTCCCAGAGTCGCGCTTCATGGCACACATGAAGCATAGGCACATCGAGACGAACTGGCAGCTTTCGCCCGAGAGGGAGGCGTCGCTCAAATCCATGTTTGAGAACGAGAAGCTGTGGAAGCTGAGTGAGCCGATCCCGTCGCGTCAGAGACTCCCGCTTTCGAGCGACCTGTCGGAGGCTATGGCCCGCCTGAAGCAGATGAAGGCCATCTTCGCCGAACTCCCGCATATCGACTGCGGCGCTTGCGGCAGGCCGTCCTGCAAAGCCATGGCAGAGGACGTGGCCCGTGAGCAGGGGGAGATAACAGACTGCATATTCAAGCTGAGGGAGGACATCTCGTCCCTGGCGAGTCAGATAATATCCCTGGCTGACCTGCAGCCGAACGCGCTCAAGAGGATACAGCCAGGGAAAAGCATAAAGGTAAACGCTCAGAGGGGGTGACGGTTTGGCTTCTGTCCGGATAAGCGAGATCTGCGCCGAAATAGGCGCAAGGGTATACTCGGAGGGGGATATGGCGCGCGCGGTCGAACGCGCCGCCGTAGGCGACCTCCTGAGCTTTGTGATGGGGAGCGACGCGGATGGAGCGGCCTGGATCACCGTCCAGACGCACCTGAACGTCGCGGCGGTGGCTGTCCTCAAAGACATCCCGGTCATAATCATAGCCTCGGGCCGCGAGCCCGCCGCTGACCTGACTGAGCGCTGCCAGACGGAAGGCATCGCGCTCGTGAGCGCGGCGCACCCTGTTTTCGACATCTGCGTGAAGCTAGGGCGGCTGGGGATTTCTGGCTAGTGCTGAATCCTTATTGGGTAGACCTTCACGTGCATACGGCGCTCTCACCCTGCGGCGAGCTGGAGATGGGCGCGCCGGAGATTGTGGATGCTGCTCGGAAGGCAGGGATAGACATCATCGCGATATCAGACCACAACAGCGCAGACAACTTCCCGGCCATTTCGGAGCGGGCGGAGGGCTGTCCTGTCGTCTTGCCCGGGATCGAGGTGCAGACCGCCGAGGATATCCATGTCCTGGCCGTTTTTCCGGATTACGCGCACGCTGCGGCATTTCAGGAGTGGCTCTGGAAGCGTTGGGCTAAAATGCCACCGACGTCCAACGATCCCGATATTTTTGGCTATCAGACCGTAATAGACAAGGACGACGGCATCCTCCGCATGGAGGACGTGTTGCTCGTCCAGGGCGTGGGCTACGACGTGGACACGGTGGTGCGGGAGATACGTGCGTCAGGCGGGCTGGCGATACTGGCCCACATAGACAGGCCGTCGTTTTCATATCCTTCCGTGCTGGGGCCGTTCCCCGCCGATTATCCGGCTGACGCGTCCGAGTTGTCATGGCGCATCGATTCCGCGCAGGCCGCGGAGTGGAGGGAGCGTTATCCGCAGATGACGTTTATAAGATCGTCCGATGCCCACATGCTGGATGCGCTTGGCAGGGGCCACTGTACCAAGATGTACCTGGAGGCGCCTACGTTCGGGGAGATACGGCTCGCGCTCAGCGGCGAAGGCGGACGGCGCGTCTCGTGGCCGTGGGGATGAGCTGGCGTAAGGCCAGGAGTTGACCAGGATGGCCAAAAAAAGCGTGACGAGGTATCTGTGTTCGGAGTGCGGCTACATGAGCCTTACGCTCGTCGGTAGGTGTCCTGGCTGCGGCGCGTGGGGTACGCTGTCCGAGGAGATCCCGATGGCGTCGGGCGGGTTCGCCGGGTCGCGCGCCACAGCCAAGCCCATAGCGAGCCTCGACGTAAACCCGGAAGAGCGCGTGTCGTCCGGCATCGCCGAGCTGGACAGGGTGCTAGGCGGCGGGTGGGTCAGGGGCGGCGTCGTGCTGCTCGGCGGGGAGCCAGGGGTGGGGAAGTCCACGCTGCTGCTACAGGCGTGTGCTTTTATCGCGAAAAGCGGCCGCCGTGTCCTCTATATCTCCGGCGAGGAGTCGGCTGGGCAGCTCGCGCTGCGGGCCAGGCGGCTGGGCATTTCCGAGAAAAACGTGGACTTGCTCTGCGACTCGGACCTGCTCTCGATGCTCGACGCCGCCGCAGGCTACGAGTTCCTCGTGGTGGACTCCGTACAGGCGTTCAGGATAGAGGGCGAGAGCGGGTGGTCCGGCTCGCCGGGGCAGGTGCGCAACGTGGCGTCGCGCGCTGCAGCGGCGGCTAAATCGCTGTCGGTGCCGATGGTGATGGTCGGGCATATAACGAAGCAGGGCGCTATCGCCGGGCCTAAGATCCTGGAACACATGGTGGACGTAGTCCTGCTCTTCTCGGGGGAGAGAAACTCGTCGCACAGGCTTCTCCGCGCTGAGAAGAACCGATATGGCGCGACGGACGAGCTGGGGATATTCGAGATGACAGAGAAGGGTCTCGTCCCAGTCGTGGATCCGAGCAGGATGTACTGGGGGACGGCCGGCTCCGGCGGTACGCCTGGCGTGGCCGCAGGCGTCTCGCTGGAGGGTTCGCGCCCGCTCATCGCTGAGATACAGGCACTGTCCTGCGCCACGCCGTTCCCTTATCCGAAACGGACTGCGAGGGGGATAGAGGTCAACAGGCTCCAGCTCCTGCTGGCGGTCTTGGAGCGGAGGTGCGGCATATTTTCGAGGAACAGCGACGTGTACGTCAACGTCGCGGGGGGGCTTTCGCTCCAGGATCCGGCAGCCGACCTGTCGATTTGCGCGGCCCTGGCCTCATCATTCCGGGACGTCCCGCTACCGCCGGGAGTCTGTTTCATAGGGGAAGTAGGCCTTGCGGGGGAGATCCGCCCTACGGCCAAGTCGAGCTTGCGGGTGAGGGAGGCGGCGAGGCTCGGTTTCAAGGCGGCGGTCACGAGCGCGCGGGATCCTGCGGAGAAGCCCGACGGGCAAGATGGCTTCCAGATAATCAAAGTTGGGAGTGTTTCAGCTATGTTGGAAAGGTTTTTAAAATGAGAAAGCCACGGTTTATCGCTTTGCTCCTTCTGTGCCTCTCCTTTGCGGCGTATGCGGGCGCGCCCGCATGTGCCGCCGTGTCCGACGATCAGGCGGGCGCTGCCTCAGATGACGCGTCCGCTATGGGGGTCGCGGACGGCACGAAGTTCTTCATCGCGGATATCAGCGGCATAGTCGGCGTACCGTTGGAGGAACACGTCCAGAATGTGTTCTCCGCTGTCGGCAACGGCGAGGACTCTGTGCTGATATTCAGGATGAACACGCCCGGCGGGCTGGTGGACTCCATGTCCGAGATAATGAGCGCGATCGCAGAGGCCGATTTCCCTGTGGTGGTCTGGGTGACGCCGTCCGGGGCCAGGGCCGCGTCAGCCGGGGCGTTCATAATGCAGTCCGCCCACATAGCTGTCATGGCGCCCGGGACGAACATCGGCGCGGCGCACCCTGTGACGGGGGGCGGCGACATCGAGGAGGGCGACATGAAGAAAAAGGTCACGAACGACCTGACCGCCAAGATGCGCTCCTTCGCGCAGGAGCGGGGGAGGAACGTCGAGGCGGCCGAGTCAATGGTGACCGAGAGCGTGTCGTTTACGGCCAGGGAGGCGCTGGAGAAGGGCGTCATCGACTTTATCGCCGCTGACGAGGACGAGTTGTTCAGTCAGCTCGACGGGATGGTCGTGGAGGTCAAGGGCCACACTCGGATCATATCGACCGAGAACAGGGACGTGACGCGCATAGAGATGACGTTCCGCCTGAAGGCGCTCGAGCTGTTTTCCCGTCCGGACATAGCCTATATGGCGCTTTTGGCGGGGATTTTTTTGATCATCCTGGAGGCGAAAGCGCCCGGCGGCTTCGTGATGGGTGCCACTGGCGGGATGCTCCTGCTGATGGCCGCTTACGGTATGCGCGTCCTCCCGGTCAACTTCGCTGGCATCGCCCTCCTCCTGGGCGGCATTTTGCTGATAACCCTGGACATCGTGATCGGCGGTATGGGGATAATAGCGGCTGTCGGGATCGCCGCCATGCTGACGGGGGGGCTCATGCTCTTTGACGCGCCCGGCGCCGAGCTCCTGAACCTCTCGACGGGCTTCGTGATCGGCGTCACGCTGGTGATAGCCGCCATATTCCTGCTCATCGCCAGGCTGGTCGTAAAGGCGCTCCGCAAAAAGCCGGCTTCCGGCCTGGAGGCTATGGCAGGCGAGAGGCTGAAGATAAGCGGCAGGACGGAGCAGAACTTCATGGCCTTCGTCCACGGCGAGTATTGGAGGGTGCTGCCCCTGGATCCGCAGACCGAGCTCACAGTCGGCGACGAAGTGGAGGTGGTGCTGGTGGAGTCTCTCACTCTGTTCGTTAAGCTGATAAGGAAGGGCTGAACAGGGTTCGTATCATCGTCGCGGACATTTCACAAAAACAGGGGGTATTCTTATGGGCAGTATTTTAAACGGTGTTTTCAACCTAGGTTCGTTCATAGGCGTAATTTTTATTCTGATCCTCTTCTTCTCGTCGGCTTTCAGGATTGTCCCCGAGTACCAGCGGCTGGTCGTATTCCGCCTCGGGCGGCTCTGGGGTTCGAAGGGGCCTGGCCTTATCATTGTGATCCCGTGGATAGACAGGACGCTCCGCGTCGACCTCAGGGTCGTGACGCTCGACGTGCCGGTCCAGGAGGTCATCACGAGGGACAACGTCCCGATCAAGGTGAACGCCGTCATCTACTTCCGCGTGCTGGATCCATCCAAGTCGATGGTCGAGGTGGAGGATTACATTATGGCGACGAGCCAGCTCTCGCAGACGACGCTGAGGTCCGTCATAGGGCGCGCCGAACTGGATGACGTCCTGTCAGCGCGGGACAAGATCAACATGGAGCTGCAGCAGATCATCGACGAGCGGACGGATCCGTGGGGCATAAAGGTGAGCGCCGTCGAGCTCAAGGAACTCGAACTGCCTGAGGGCATGAAGCGGGCGATGGCGCGCCAGGCTGAGGCGGAGCGCGAGCGCAGGGCGAAGATTATAGCCGCAGAGGGCGAGCTGCAGGCCGCCGAAAAGCTGACACAGGCGTCCGAGACGATGGAGCGCTCCCCGATGACGCTCCAGTTGCGCTATCTCCAGACGCTCAGGGAGATATCGGTGGACAAGAACTCCACCACGATTTTCCCGATACCCATCGATCTCATCAAGCCCTTTATGCAGAGAAACGAGCAGAAGGGCTAAACGGCGGGGGCTGGTTGCCGCGAGAGGCATGAAGGCAGGCATGAAGCCCCTCGCGGTGTTTCCATCCTCTAGGGAAAGACAGACTTAAAGCCGTTTGAAAACGGAGGGGAGATCGGCCTCATGTCGCCGAGATTCGGAGGGAACCTTGCCGCTTACGATGAATCAAGCGGAACAGTGAGCCTGAACGCAACTATCGCTTGTTGCCAAAACTTGTTAAATTTTGCGAGTTTTGGCAACGTCATTGCCAAAACTATTGAATATTGATGAGTTTCGGCATATAATATTTGCATTATGATTGAAAGGACTGGCTACCTCAAAAAATTAAGATTGCTACGAGACGACGAATTAATCAAAGTCGTCACTGGCGTCCGCCGAGCGGGCAAGTCAACCCTGCTGCATATGTTCAGGGACGAATTGCTTGCTGACGGCGTTGAGCCAGCTCGTATTACCGCGATTAACTTTGAGGAAGAAGAACGCTTCGATTTATCCGACTGGCGGCAGCTTCATCAATATCTGACTAAAAAACTTATTCCTGACAAGATGA
>JAISFV010000171.1 GCA_031263445.1 Synergistaceae bacterium
GTGTTGCGCGGTGCCGGCGTGATAGCGTCTGACATCGTCCGCGAGGCCGCTGCGGAGATCGGGGTTCGCGCGCGCGGCACGCCGAGGGTGGCGCTGCGGCTCCTCCGCAGGGTGCGCGATGTGGCCCAGGTCAGGGGAGCCGGCGTCATAGAGCGGGGCCTCGCCAGCATAGCGCTCGACATGCTGGGCGTTGATTCTTACGGCCTGGACGAACAGGACAGGAAATTCCTGAGCGCCCTCTTGGAACTCTTCGACGGCGGCCCGGTCGGCCTCTCGACGCTCGCCGCCGCGCTTAACGAGGACAGCCAGACGATAGAGGACATATACGAGCCCTACCTCATCCAGAGGGGTTTTTTGGAGCGCACCCCCAGAGGGCGCAGGGCGACAAGGAACGCCTATGAGTACATGGGCGTGACGCCGTCCGCGTCGTTCAGACAGTTGCTGCTGCTCGACGACGACATCGCGGAGCGCGGGACATGAGCGGCACGGCGGGCTTTTCGGGCCTGGGCAGGGTGCTCATGGCAGCCGGCGGCCTGATATTCCTCGCAGGGCTGGTTCTTTATGCGTGTTCGAGGCTGGGCATTGCCGTACCGTTCGGAAGGCTTTACGGAGACATATCCTACAGCGGGAAAAATTTCAAGGTTTTCGTTCCGATAACGAGCATGGTAATCGTGAGCCTGTTGCTCACGTTCATCTTTAACGTACTGTCGAGGTTTTTGAAATGATACGGTTTTCAGCCATATAAAAGGAGCGTGAATCGATGTCTCGTTCGGATTGTCGTCTCAAAATAAACCAGCTTTGCCTTTCAGTGCTTGTAATTGCGCTCCTCCTCTCGATGCAGGGCGTGGCCATCGCGGTCGAGGACTTCACGATTAAGATCGGTGTCGGCATCGGCGCGTCGTCTGGGAACCTCACGGGGCGCGGAATCATGTTGCGCGACGCCAAGGGGGCCAAGGGGAGCGCAGCTGACGGCGCAAAGGTCACGTCCGACGGGGCGGGGCTCGACGTGGGCGGCAAAAAATACGCCCTGCCCTTGGAAATAAAGGCATCGTCCGGGCTGGGGTGGAGCGGCACCAGATACCGAGGTTCGCTCAGGGTGATCGCCTCTCCGGGCGCGCCGGGGAAATTCACCGTGATCAATGAGGTGAGGCTGGAGGATTACCTGCGCGGCATACTCAAGATAGAGATGAACCCCGAGTGGCACCCGGAGGCACTCAAGGCCCAGGCAATACTAGCGCGCACATATGCGGTAAAAAACAGGGGCCGCTTCGCGCGCCAGGGGTTTGACCTCGACAACACCCAGAACACTCAGATATACAGAGGGATGAACGCGGAGGATCCGCGAACCGACGCGGCGGTACAGGCGACGCGGGGGCAAGTACTGGTGTGGAACGGGAAGCCGGCCGAGATCTTCTACCACTCCGACAGCGGCGGGGCGACGGCCGACATATCCCACGTCTGGGGATCCAATGTCCCTTATCTGAAACCCAAGGCTGAAAAGATTGCCTACGTGTCGCCCTATTCAAGCTGGCAGACGTCCCTTTCGTCCGCGCAGGTGGAAGCGGCGATGGGGAAGATCGGTAAACCCGTCGGCAGGGCCGCGGCGATGGAGGTCACGGCGAAGGATTCCAACGGCAGGGCCGTGACGCTGAGGGTGCGTGGAACCTCGGGCACCGCCGACGTGAGCGCCCACGCGTTCAGGATGGCGGTGGGGAGCAGCGTGCTGCGCAGCACCAACTTCGAAATTTCCGGTGCCGGGGCAGGCATTGCGGCGGGAACCGCGCCGCAAATAACTCCGCCGTCTGCACAGTCGCCCGCGCCCGCCCAGGCGGCGCCGAAAGTCCAGACTTTAGCAGAGATAGCGTCGCAAAAGGATCCGCTATTAGAGCTGACGAAGGTCAATATATTCACCAAGGACGAGCTCATCGACATGCTGATGAACCCAGGGAAGCGGGACTCTTACCTGAAAATCGGCCTTGAACGGGCGGCGGGCGCGCTGTCGCAGGCGAAGCCGGAGCCGGACGCGCCGAAACCCCAGGCCACGCCGCCGAGCCCCGTCCCGGTTCCGTCGGGTGCGTCATCGGGCGCATTCACGTTCAGCGGCAAGGGGTGGGGACACGGCGTCGGGATGTCGCAATGGGGGGCGAAGGCCATGGCCGACAGCGGGATAAAGTGCGCCGAAATCCTCCAGCACTACTTCCCTGGGACTAAAATTGGCAAATAGCGGCACGCCGGATCTTGACCTCACCGCGTCTTATTTTTACGAACTCCCTGACGAACTGATAGCGCAAAACCCTTCCGACCGGCGCGACGGCTCGCGCCTCATGCGCCTTGGGCCAGAGGGCGTCTCGCACGGCGTCTTTTCTGACCTGCCGCGCCTCCTGCGGCCTGGCGACCTCCTCGTGATGAACGACACGCGGGTCTTTCGGGCGCGGCTCACAGGCAAAAAAATACCGAGCGGCGGTGCGGTCGAGATATTCTGTCTGAGGCAGTTGCCAGACGACGAATTATCGTGGACGGCGCTGGTCCGACCTGGACGGAGGCTGCCTCCTGGCTCACTGGTCGAGATTGCCCCCGGCCTCGTGGCCAGGGTCGGAGAGAGGCTCGGTGACGGGACGCGCATGACGCGCCTTCCGGAGGGCATC
>JAISFV010000196.1 GCA_031263445.1 Synergistaceae bacterium
GAAGGCCTAAAAGTCATACTCGATAGAGATATTGAAGTGAAGCGTCGAGTGAGAGGTAATAAAGACAAGATACAGTATTAATTATAGTAATTTTCTGAATGAGAATATTGAAAAGAGGGGTGCAGGATATGCCAGAAGAATACAGCGCATCCGCGACCGCGTTAAACATCCCCACGGCCACTATCGCGATTCCGTTTGCGTTGGGTGATGCCGCTTATAAAATAACTGAACACTGCCGGCTTTAGCCGACAGTGTTCAGTGACGTTTAGGCGAATTAACCAGAGTCCCCTCTGCACTTTAGCTACGCGATAAATCGGCGTCCCATTAACCCATGCGCGGCCTCAGCGCGGCCAGCACCGCGAATGTCAGAACGAGAAGGAGGCTAGCCGCGCCTGTGTCGCAACCGCCGCCGCCCGAAGAGGAGCCTCCGTCGCCGGATGAGCCGGAGCCGTCCGCCGAACTCTCAATCGGGGCCACGTAGAACGCGACGTCCCAAGCGTCGTTTTCATTCCCGTCGCCCATAGCGAGGTAGTCGTAGCTGTAGCTGGATACGGCGCTGCTGTCGCGCAGCGTTCTTAGCCTGGCGTTCCCGTCCAGCAGCATCACTACGAAACTGAGCGTCACAACGCCCCTTTCCTCGTCCACGAACGCCTTGACGACCTTTTCGAGCGCGCCGTTGTCCCTGAGCCACTTGAAAATATCCGTCTTCTTCTCTTTCGACGAGTAGGAGTACAGGCTGTAGTGTTCGGCGAACAGATCCCTGACGCTGCCGCTCCGCTTGAACTCCTCCACCATCTCGTCCCATTTGGGTCCGATAAACCTGTTGCGGTTCGGGAGGTTGAAGGTGACGTGAAGCGGGAGGATCCCGGTGACGTCGTTCGACCGGAGCATCCCGTCCGGCATAGCCGCGCTCACCGTTATCGTGCCGATGGCGTCCGCCGTCACGAATCCGCCGGTGACGGCAGTCGCGCTCACCACGTCGGCGGAAGGCATGGCGATCCGCTTGACGCCCAGGCTGCGGGCGGCTTTTTTGGGGAAGTCCGTGTCGGACGGGAGCAGTTGGAAGCCGGTGACGTTGTAGACGTCCCCGCCAGACGCGCCGCGGCCTACGCCGAAGATCAGCGGGTGAGTCAGCGTCAGGTCAAACGGGTTTCGCGGAGCGTGGCTGACCGGGTCGATGGCGTACACGGTAAAGACGTTGTGTCTGCCGCTCGCGACGTCGAAGGATTGGTCGTAGGTTGTGATGAGGCCAGGCGCGATCTGGCTCAGCTCGTCGAGCCTGATGTCCGAGGATATGTCCTTTACGGAAGCGGGCAGGTCCATGGACCATTTCTTTGGGCTCAGCTCCGTGTCAGGCCCCAGCAGGTCGTATCGGTTGAGGCCGTACCTTATGCCGCAGAAGTTCCTCACGTCGGTCACGAGCCTGTAATTGACGGCCATGGAGTTGATGATCTCGTTTTGCACCGGCACGAAAATCCAGTCGTTGTCCCCTCCGACCTCCTTGTTCCCGTCCACAGCCCATCGGAACTGGTCATAGGCCGCGATGTTGTCGTTCATGTCGCGGACTGCCGCCCGGAAGAGGAGCGGCTCGTCTATCGCGGAGCCGTCCTTGACGTTGGCCAGCACAAGCGGTATCTGGAGGGTCTGGGACGGCGTGTAATCGGGGTTCTGGTGGAATCTCATATAGGTGCGCTCCGTCCCGTACTGCGATGTGTATCGGGTCTTCGTCAGGTTGAACTGATACCGCTTGGCCGGGTCCGCTGCGCCTGAAAGCGTCTTTTTATCGACGCGGTACGCGTCCTGCCAGATCGTCACATCCTGGTCGTAGACCCCGCCCTGCGCTTCCGGGTTTCTCCACGCGAACTCCACGACGGGCGCGGCCTCAAAGCCAGGGAGCGCGGCGAAGATGAAACGTATCGGCTCGTCAGCAGATACGATCCCGTCATTCACGGCGTTACTGATGTATATGTAGTCGCGCGTGTTCACAATGTTGCCGCTCGCCTGTATGTCCTCGCTGTGCGGGCCGTCCATCGCCGCGCCCACGGAGTTCATGCGGTCCGTCACCGCCACCCACTGCGCCCCCCGCCCGCTCGGCCCTGAAATGTCGTCGAACCTGTAGTAGTGGATATCGCCCAGTACATAAGCGTAGCCGGGCGAGTCAGCCAGTACAAGCAGTAGAGCCATCAAAAACAGCGCAGCCGACAAATTTTTCGTCTTCATCACGCACAGCATCTCCTTCAGTTTTCTTTGATTCAAAATCATGGGTGCAAAAAGCTACGATTACACTAGACAATTATATATGCATTTCGGATCTTTTCCGTCCGAAATTATGCCCGCTGACGGCGGTTCATCGGTGTTATAAAATTCCATTGATTTTAGCTATTGCCAAATAGGGCAATAGTTTATATTATCTAACAAGTGCGATGACCATGAAAGCCGATCTATATCCTTGTTGCACCTGCTTTCTGAGCTGTAAAATGTCGTCTGACGAGGATTTGTCGGCAATGCCGTCTCAAAAAAACGAAGGGGGAGTTTCTTATGGACTGGAAAAAGGCTGGTCTGTACGCGGGGATTTTCGCTCTAGGGGGCGCCGCTTTCGCTGCTGCGTCCAGCGGGCTGGGCAGACGGGCCGCGGTGAGCGTCGTGCGCAAGGGCCTAAAGCTCAAGGAGAGCGTCGCTTACACTGTCGGGTCCGCCAAGGAGGGCTTCGAGGATATCGTTGCCGAGGCAAAGGCGGGAGACGAGGCTGCTTGCTGCTGCATCCCTGAAGAGACATGCGAGATATGACCTCAAAATAGCATGGACTGCAGGATAGCGCACGAACTGCCCGGCCGCATCCGGCTGAAATGCCGCAAGGGGCACGCCTTCGCAAAGGACGAGGCCGGCGTTATCGAGTCCCTCCTGGAGGCGCAGGATGGCGTGCTGGACGTGACGGCCTCGCACGTGACCGGCAGCATTCTCGTCTTGTATGAGCCGGACGCCCGAGGCGGGCGGAACAGGGAAAAGCTCCTTGCGGCGGTGGCGATGATCGACGGGTACCTAGAAAACGAGTCGCTGCCGGCAAAATACCGTGAGCCTGGGATCGTGAGCGGCACGTGCGCCCTGTTTGCGCAGAGCGTCTTTAACAGGCTGCTCCCCATGCCGGTGAGGGTCGCGATAAACGCGGCGCGCTTTCTGCCTTTCCTGCTGCGCGGGCTGAAGTCGCTCGCCTCTGGGAAGCTCGACGTCTCCGTCCTGGACGCGTCCGCGATAGGCGCTTCGATAATTTTGGGCGATGTCGGCACGGCGTCCACCATCATGACGCTGCTCACGTTCGGTGAGCTGCTGGAGGGCTGGACGAAGGAACGCTCGAAGAGGAAGCTGGCGGAAGGGCTGGCGCTTTCGTGCGACTCGCTGTGGGTGGAGCGCGACGGCGTCCAGACAGAGATACCGGCGTCGGATGTCAAGGCCGGCTGCGACGTAGTGATACGGATCGGCGCGGTCATACCAGTAGACGGGACGGTGGTGCGCGGCGAGGCTTCCGTGAACCAGTCCGTCATGACCGGCGAATCCCTGCCCGTACACAGGTACCCGGGAACGTCCGTTTACGCCGGCACCCTGGTCGAGGAAGGCGAGCTGCTCGTGAGGGTCACGGCGTTTGACCGGGGGACGAGGGTGTCGCGGATCGCCATGATGATCGACGACTCGGTTGCCCTGAAGGCTAACATCCACGGGCGGGCCGAGAGGCTTGCCGACGCGGTGGTGCCTTACAGCTTCATCCTGGCCGGGGCGGTGTTTTTAGCGACGGGGCGTCTGCGGAAGGCAGTGTCCGCCCTCTTGGTGGATTATTCCTGCGCGATAAAGCTTTCGACGCCCTTGGCCATACTGTCCGCGATGAGGGAGGGCGCGCGCCTGGGCATCGTGGCGAAGGGCGGCCGGATACTCGAAAAGATCGCAGAGGCTGACACCGTTGTCTTCGACAAGACAGGAACCCTCTCGGTGGCCTCGCCGTCCGTGGCAAAGGTCATCCCGTTCGGCGGCTGGACGCGCGAGCAGGTTTTGCGCACATCCGCCTGTCTGGAGGAACACTTCCCTCACTCGATTGCGAGGGCCGTCGTTAAGAAAGCGGAGGAGGAGGACCTCAAACACAGCGAGGAACACGCTGAGGTCGAGTACGCGGTGGCGCACGGCATCGCCTCCGTGATCGGCGGGTCCAGGGCGATAATCGGCAGCGAACACTTCGTGCTGGAGGACGAAAAAATTCCCGTCTCAGCCGAAGAGGCGGCCGCAATCGGCGCGCTGCCCTCGAACCAGTCCCTGCTGTACTTGGCCGTAGGGGGGCGTCTGGCCGGCGTGCTGTGCATCGAAGACCCGCTCCGCGATGAGGCGAAAGAAGTGGTCACGCGCCTCCGCGAGGAGGGCATCCGGAGGATAGGGATGCTCACAGGGGACAACGAGCGCTCCGCTTCATACGCGGCCTCTGCCCTCGGCATGGATTTTTACAGGTCGTCGATGCTACCCGAGCAGAAGACGGAGTACATCAAGAATCTCCACGCCACAGGCGCGAAGGTCCTCATGGTGGGGGACGGCATAAACGACTCGCCCGCCCTCGGCGCGTCAGACGTTGGCATAGCGATGAAGGAGAGCGCTGACATAGCCCGCGAGGTGTCGGACGTCGTGATAACGATGGGCGACCTGAAGTCCGTCCTCACGGCGCGCAGGCTTGCCTCTGGCGTCATGAGGCGGGTCTACGGCAATTACGTCTTTATCGTCGCGATAAACTCCGCGCTGCTCGCGCTGGGCCTCGGCGAGGTCATAACCCCGTCCGCGTCTGCGCTCCTGCACAACGTGTCCACCATCGGCGCGAGCGTCATGAGCATGATGCCTGTTTTGAGGGGCCGAGATTCCGGGCAGCGCGATGATTAGTTAAAGAACCAGGCGCGTTCTTACGGTAACGCCTTCTTCTCCCACTCGTCGGGGTCGAAGCCGACCAAGGCAAAATCCGGGCCTGCCAGTATCGGGCGCTTCACGAGCATCCCGTCTGAGGCCAGCAGTTCTGTCTGTTCCGGTTCGCTCATACGAGGCAGCCTGTCCTTGAGGTTCAGGTTTTTATAGGAGTTTCCGCTCGTGTTGAAAAATTTTTTAAGCGGCAGCCCGCTCAGCGAGCGCCACGCCTCTATTTCCCCGGCGCTTGGGTTCTGTGCCTTGATGTCGCGCGGCTCGTAGGCGATGCCCCTGTCATCGAGCCACTTCCGCGCCTTTTGGCACGTGGAACACTTTGGATAGCAGACGAACGTGACAGGTTTTTTCATGGACTGCCCCTCAATCGATGTCGTAATCTAGGCTGTCCGACAGGCTCGGTGCAGGTGCCGGGGCGGGCGCTGTCTGGTTTATGTTCACGGTAGGCGCGGGGGTCTGCGGGAACTCCATCGTCCTGACCGACCAGACCAAAATTGCTATGGCGGCCAGCAGGGAAGCGAACCCGACGACGTTAGCCAGCGCGTAGCCGTGTATCCTGTTGTTCGACTCCTTTATCTCCCGCGCCAGCCGTTCGATCCGAGCCTCCGCCTTTTCGTTGTCCTCCCGGAAGCGCGTCTCCGTCCTCTCAGAGCTTTCCTTTATAGACCTTATGAGTAGTTCTGCCTCGCGCTTGTTCGTCTCAATTTTGAGGATCGTCTCGTTCCTGTTGGCCTCAAGCAAGAGTTCGGTCTTTTCCCTGTTCGCCTCTATGAATAGCTCGCTCTCTTTCCTGCCCGCCTCTAGCAATGCCTGCGTCATGTCGTTCGCGTGCTCGATGTTCTGGTCTATCCGCCTCATGTACTCGCTGAGGCGCGAATCTATAGCCTCCAGCTTGAGCGCGACTCTGACCGTCTCCGTCTCTGTGATCTCGGGCGTTTTCACGCGCTTTTTTTCATATATCAGGGTCTGCTCGAAAAAGCCCGTCCCGCCGCCCCTGGCGACGCCCGTAAAGCCGAGCATCCCCGCGTTCATGGCGTCCGAGGGGGACGCGGTTGTCAGAGGGTGGCTCGTCCCAAGGGACGCCGAGACGAAGCTGGATACATCGGAGACCCCGTTAGGTCCTGAAATAGTCATTCTCAGTCCTCTCCCTGGAATTCCGCGTCGCTCTCGCTTTCGTCCGGCGAGCGTGAGAAGTTGAGGAGGAATTCCCCGACTATCCTGGCAGTCCTCTTGGTCATGAGGATCCCGACCTGGAGCTCCTTTTCGATGTCGTTCTTTCCCTTGGCGAACTTCCTCTTGATCTCCTCGTCTGTCTCTGGCCTGTAATCTATCTCGACCGGCAAAACGAACGAATCTACGACAAAATTGCACAGGATGTCCCCGTTCGTAGCGTTCACTCCCCAAACGCCGGTAGCCGGCACAACGCGGTAAGCCGCAGATTTCGTGAACCGGAAAGTTACCTTGTCATCGTGTTCCGCCATGTCGATTCCTCCCAGATGAGAATGGAAAAATCTTAGCGCATCGGCGTGAGCTTGTCCATTGTCAAGGCCGTGATTTCCGCAAATTAAGAACGCTGCGCGAGGCGCCGTCTGGCCGCAATGCGCATCTTTGCCCGCTCTCTTCTTCGAGAAGCGGACGGATCTGCTCAGTTTGGCTCTGGAGGATGTTTAATCGGCGATTTCCTAAATTCTTGTCCGAATTCGAAAAAAGTGATACAATTCCACACAATAATGAATATTTCAAGCTGTATCGACGAGTTTATCTTATACATGGATTCCACCCTGGCGCGCGCCGACAACACGGTCGTCAACTACGCGGTAGACCTCGCGCAGTTTGCGGATTACGCGGAGACGGGCGGCGTCGCGTCGCCTTCGTCGCTCGATATGGGCCTGCTCAGGGGATTCGTCAGGGAGCTGTCAGGCTACGGCTTTTCTGCCAGCTCCATAGCCCGCAAGCTGTCCGCGATCAAGAGCTTTGTCAAGTTCCTCGTCGAGAGGGGGATCCTCGACAGGGATGTCAGCGCCGGGCTGCGCGGCCCCAAGCTGCGTCAGGGGCTTCCGAGGGCAATCGCTTACGAGGACATGATGAAATTGCTGGACGGAGGGGCGCGGACGGGCAAAAAAAAACTGAGGGACGCGCTCATACTAGAGCTGCTGTATGGATCAGGGCTCAGGGTGAGCGAGGTCACCGCCCTGGACTGGGAGGACGTGGATATACCAGAGAGGTGGCTGCGCGTCTCGGGCAAGGGCTCTAAAGAGAGGCTGGTGCCGTTCGGCAGGGAGGCAAAACGGCTGCTCACCCAGTGGAAAGGCGATCTTGCGGGCAGGGGGCAGATCTCCGAGGGGGCGTCTCCGGTGTTTCCAGGCGAGAAGGCCGGGGCCAGCCGTATGACCGAGCGCACAATACACCGCATGGTCGTCTCGGCAGCGAAGGGCGCAGACCTTTTCGGCGTGACGCCGCACACGCTGCGGCACAGCTTCGCAACCCACATGCTCGAAAACGGCGCGCCTCTCAGGGTGATCCAGGAGCTGCTGGGGCACGAAAGCCTGGCTACGACGCAGCGCTACCTGACGGTGACCGCAGAACAGATGAAAAAAAGCTATATGGAGTCGCATCCGCGCTCCGGTTTGGAGGACGTAAGATAAATGCACGATCACGCGCTGATGGAAGGAACTACGATAGTGTGCGTCAAAAGGGACGGGCGCGTCGCCATGGCAGGCGACGGGCAGGTCACGCTAGGCGCGCAGGTCATAAAGTCGTCCGCCCGCAAGGTGCGGCGGATCAAGGGTAAGGACAGAGGGGACGTGATCGCCGGTTTCGCCGGCAGCACGGCCGACGCGATGACGCTCCTGGAGCGTTTCGAGAAGCAACTGGACGAGCAGCACGGCAACCTCCTCCGGGCCGCTTCCGCCCTCATGAAGGACTGGAGGACGGACAAATATCTGAGGCGTCTGGAGGCGATGATGATCGTCGCGGACAATTCCGACGTCTTTTTGCTGTCAGGCGCCGGCGACATCCTGGAGCCGGAGAACGGCGTCGCCGCGATCGGCTCAGGGGGAGGCTTCGCCCAGGCCGCCGCGTTCGCCCTGATCGCCCAGACCGGGCTCTCTGCGGACGAAATAGCCCGCAAGAGCATAGAGATAGCTTCAAAGATATGCATCTACACAAATGACTCGATAATCATGGAGGCGATAGGCTGATGCTTCAGCTCATAGACGGCTCGTCGCTGACCCCCCGCGCGGTCGTGGCGTACCTGGACCGGTACGTGGTCGGGCAGGAGGCCGCCAAGCGCTCCGTGGCGATAGCGCTCCGCAACCGCATACGCAGGAAGGCGCTGCCGGAGGAGATGAGGCACGAGATCGCGCCGAAGAACATCCTCATGGTGGGGCCGACAGGGGTTGGCAAGACGGAAATAGCGCGCAGGCTCGCGAAGCTCGTGGAGGCGCCGTTCGTGAAGGTAGAGGCCACGAAGTTCACAGAGGTCGGCTACGTCGGGCGCGACGTGGAGTCCATGATACGCGACCTGGTAGAGGCGTCCGTCCAGATGGCGCGCCGCAAGAAGATCGGCGACGTCCAGGATCTGGCCGCCGAGCGGGCGGAGGAGCGCTTGCTGGACGCGCTTTTGCCCGAGCAGAAGAAGGACAGGAGCGCCACGAACATCTCGGACATCATGCGTATCTTCGGCGTGTTGCAGGAGGGCGGGCAGACAGGAGCGTCAGGGGAGGGCGAAGGGCTTCAGGAGCCCGTCCCGGAGGAGAGGGCGTCACATACCCGTGATAAGATGCGCGAAATGCTCAAATCAGGCAAACTCGATTTTCGCGAGGTGGACATTGAGGTCGAGGAGAGTGCCAGGACTGGGATGAACCTGATCGGCGGCGGCATGGAGGAAATGGGGATAAATATCGGCGAGATCATAGGCGGCATGATGCCAAAGAAACTGCGGAGGAAGAGGATGCGCATCGACGAAGCCCGCAGGATCCTACAGGCCGAGGAGGCCGAGAAGCTGCTGGATGCCGAGCAGATCAGCAAGGAAGCGCTCGAAAAGGCTCAGGAGGAGGGCATCGTCTTCATCGACGAGATAGACAAAATAGCCACTGGCGGTTCACAGGGCCGTTCTGGCCCGGACGTGAGCAGGGAGGGCGTCCAGCGGGATCTCCTGCCAGTCATCGAGGGTTCCGTCGTACAGACGAAGTACGGCCCGGTAAGGACGGATCACATACTCTTCATAGCCGCCGGGGCTTTCCACCAGAACAAGCCTTCCGATCTGGCCCCTGAGCTGCAGGGGAGGCTGCCGATCCGAGTCGAGCTGGGGCCTCTCTCAGAGGAAGATCTCGTCAGGATACTGACGGAGCCGGAGAACAGCCTCATCAGGCAATATGTGGCTCTCGTCGGCACGGAAGGCGTCGAACTCGTGTTCTCGGAGGACGCCGTGAGGTCTATAGCGAAGTACGCGACTCAGATGAACTCACAGATGGAGAACATCGGTGCGAGGAGGCTGCACGCCATGATGGAGCATCTCCTCGAGGAGGTCAGCTTCAGCGCGAGCGAGCCGGAACAGGCCCGCATGGTCGATATTGACGCAGCCTTCGTCCGCAGCCGGCTGGAGAGCCTAGCAGAGGACAGCGACGCGAGGAAATATCTGCTTTGAGGGAAGGCTGACTGCCAGGTGCTTAAAGAAGGTTCTACGGAGCGAGCGCCCAAAGACGCTTAAATGTCGTTCGTGCCGCTTGGCCGGCGCTTTTTTGAATAAATAGTTCTGCTGCGAGATCAGAGGAAGGTGTTTTTCATGACGATAAAGGCTGCGGCCCAGGATGACGAGAAAAGCCACGAGGTCTCTGAAATGGAGGATCTGCTGGAGAAGACGAGGGCGGTGAACCGCGTCCTCCAGAATATGACGGGCAGCAGGATGCCGGACTATCAGCGCATAGCCAGGCTCTTGACGGAACTGTCCTTTGCGAACGTCTACATAATAAATGGAGAGGGGCGGATACTCGGATATTCATGGATCGGGGAGTACAACTGCCAGGTCATGGAGGATTTCCTGAGAGACGGCATGATGCCGGAGGCTTACGTGGACAAGATCAACCTGGCGCGCGAATCCGTGCTGAACCACACGGACAACGGCCGTTGCGCGTACTCCGAGATGCCGTGCAGGTATTCGAGCAAACACTCTCTCTACGTGCCGATCGGCGTCATTTCCGAAAGGCTCGGGACTTTGATACTGGCCCGTTTCGGGAAGCCCTTTACCACAAAGGAGCTCGTCCTGGCTGAATACCTCTCCACGGTCGTAGGGCTCGAGATACTGAACGAGCGCGGGCGCAATATAGAGGAGCGCGGGCGCGAGAGGCTTGTCGTCCAGATGGCCATGAGGGCGCTTTCGTTCTCGGAAATCGAGTCCATAAAGCACATCATCGAGGATCTCGGCGGCCTCAACGGCGTCGTGGTGGCAAGCCGCGTGGCTGACCGGGTTGGCGTGACGAGGAGCGTTATCGTGAACGCGCTCAGGAAGCTGGGCAGCGCCGGGATAATCGAGAGCAGGAGCCTCGGCATGAAGGGTACTTATATAAAGATCACGAGTTCCCTCTTCTTGGACGAGCTCGGCGTAAAGATCGACAGGCAGCCGGGCTGACGCGAATGAAAGCGCCGCAGGCTAAAGGCAGGGCTGCGGGAAGCCGATATTGTCTAGAGAAAAGGGGGTGAGCGTATGCGGGGGGATTTTACCTGGGGAGTCATGGAAAAAGATTTGTCCGGGCTCACTAGGCGTTTCGAGGCCACGTCTCAGAATATCGCCAACATGAACACCCCGGGATACGCGCGCAGGGAGGTCTCGTTCGAGGATCAGCTCAAGGAGCTCATCGACGCCCCGAGCAAGCTCCCGATGAAGAGAACCAGCCCGAAGCACTTTTCAAACGTCAGGCAGGATCTGAGCGAGGTAAGCCCCGCAGAGCGGCACGTAGGCTACGAGGTGTACAGGCTGGACTTGAACAACGTAGATCCCGAGACGGAGTCGGCCGTCCTCGCTGAGACTAGGATGATGCACCAGGCCATGACAAGGGCGCTGGGCCGCAAGATTTCGATGTACAGAAGGGCGATAGGAGGGGCCGCGTGATGAGGATATTCCGCTCGATCGACATAGCCGGAAGCGGGCTCACGGCGCACAGGCTGTGGATGGACACCATTTCAGGCAACTTGGCGAACGTCAACACGACCCGCACCCCCGAGGGCGGCCCTTATGTCCGCCGCGTCCCCGTCTTCCAGGAGCGCCTCTTGGAGGCCGTGGGGGATCAGGATAATCGTATAACGAAGGGCTGGTTCGGGATGTATTCCAGCTCAGGCGTGAGGGTGTCTGACATCGGGACCGATCCTACCCCGCCCAGGCTCGCGTATCAGCCTGACCACCCTGACGCGAACTCCGACGGCTACGTGGCGTTCCCGAACGTGAACGT
>JAISFV010000021.1 GCA_031263445.1 Synergistaceae bacterium
AATCCGCGCCGGCGGCGCGAAGCGATTTTACAACGTCGTCATAGACGCCCGACGATTTCGCCGAGCCGCCTCCGCGGAGAAGAAGCACTTTTTTGAACTCGCCCCCGACGACCTCACCCACCTGAGAGTTGACGCCGGTTCCGAAATACACCTTTGTCGGGTTGTAAAAAACAAAATTGAGCAATCATATCACCTCGGCGTCATCGACAAAATTTAAGCCGCTCACAGGAAGATAATACCACGATATAGTGGGAACATGAAGGTCAAACATTCTGTAATAGAGCGTTATTGCCCGATTATCCGGGAGCGTATGACTGATGCCCTATAAACGCTACAAATTATCGGAAAAAAACCATGAATATTTTTTTCAAGTCATCCTGAAAGATATTCTGTTCGACACTTAGGCGCCCTGAGACATCCGGACGTTTTCTTGCCGCCTCCCATACCGGGCGCGCCAAAATAGGCGGCGCGGCTTGCGCCGCGCCGCGGTTATTCTTCTTCGGATGACTCCTATGCCGTTAGGCCCGTCACTCCAGGAATCTCCAGTAGTTCACCACCTGGTCGTTGGAGGTGACGCTCGTTGTTCTCACGCTGCCGCCTACATTGGTCAGCAGCAGGGCGTTCATTCCCTCCAATGACGATACCGATTCCTCGCTCTCGACGGCGTCGTGTATGGAACTGGCGGCATCGGCGATGTTGAGCAGTTCATAAGTGGCGATAAGGGTCTCTTTTTGGCCCTTCTCGGAGTGCGTGAAACCCGTTATTTTAATCCCGTCGAATTGCAGATACTTATCGTTTCCGCCGTTCCACATGCCCGCCCTTCCGGTGTCCATAGCCACCGTGTACAGTCTGGCGCGGCCGTTTTTCTGTCCCGTATCGCAAGCCGCGCTGCCGCTCTCGTATTTCATCTCCTGGAACGTCGCGATGTATAGTTTTCCGTTCAACATCAGCGGAGCCGTAGTGACGTATTCGTCATTGTAGCTCGCGCCCGCCCGTTCCAGTTCGATATACCAGCCTTTATCGCCGGGGTCGATGCCGTCGCCGCCGTCGGCCGCGCTCAAGGAAGTCCACTCTCTCCTTCTGGTCATGCCGTAGTCCGGGGAGTCTTTGTCGGCCATCTCGGGCAGTTTGAAGCTGAAAATCAACTGGTCTTTGTTGTGTATCATCGTGTCGATGCTGTCCGTCTTGCCCTTGGTGCCGACGTTCGACGTGCCGCCCGCCACCCATTTGTCGGAACGGTCAATGCGAGAACCGGCCACTACGCCCAACGGAAGCGCGTAGCTGTCCGTCGGGTCATCCCCCGACGCGCGCAGCGTGGCTATTGTGCGTATCTCCCAGTCCTCGCGCCCCAGAGACTGGCCTGTGGAGTAATCCACGAACGACACGTAGAATATGTTTCCTCTGTTGTCCGCCGTGAAAACGCCCCTCGCGACGTAGTTGCTGTCCTGCGAGGCGAAGAATATCGGCTCGGAGACGACCATTCCCATGTACGGATTGGGGATGTTCGCGCCTTTCTCGCCGTCGCTTCTCCATGCGGACGGGGCGTTCGCCACGGAGCCGCTGTTGAACACGCGGATGCCGGGAGTCGGATAGGCCGTCGAGAAGGAGTGATAGCGCACGTCCGGGTCTATCAAGTAAAACGCCGCGCCGACCGTACCGTTGCGGTTCAAATCCAGATAATTCTGCGCGCCGCCGCCAAGGGCTATTATATTGTAATGGCCGTCGGGATCCGTGTGGACGGATTCGTGACTGGCCACGCCGAAATGCGGCTTGGGGCTGTTGAAGCCGAGCTGATAGAACGGGTAGTGGTCGCCGCTGGTGGTCACGGCCTCCCACAGCCCCTGATCCGCGCCGTTGTAGGTGTTTTCATGAGGGTCTATGCCGTCAAAGTTGTCCTTGTCGAGCCGGTACAGGTGCAGCTGCCTGTTCTCGTCCTCGTACATCTCGCGGTACCACTGAAAAGCCGGTGTCGCGGGGGCGGAAACGTCCATCACGTATATGCCGCCTCCGGCGTGCCCCAGCGTGGCGACGAGTTTCGCCGTCCAGTCCGTGCCCTGCCCGCTCATGTCCATATAAAATCTCTGTACCGGGCCGTCGAGCGTGAACGACGGCTGCGACGTGATCGGTATGTCGTCGCTGGTCGTCGTGAGATAGTCGTCGACGTTTATCCAGCGGTAGCGGTCGGTCGTCTTTTCGTGCGTGGTCTTGAGGCCGAAAAGCCTGTAATTCAGCAGGCTCGGCGGCGGCAGAATCGCCATGTCCTCGTTGCCGGTCTTCGCGTCGAGCACGTGCAACAGGCCGTCATTCGTCTGGAAATACAGCTTGTGCGGCAGAGCCTTGCGGCTCGGGTCATCAGCGTAAGCGCGATAACCGGGCAGCGAGTTCTGCACAGGAGGCGGGCCGCCTTTGGCTATGCCGGAGTTACCCAAGTCGGTCAGCATGTACCTTCTGTTATACTGCATATCCTGCCCGGTGGAATACCCGTAGCTGGTCTCGTAGCCGTGGTACCAGTTAATTAACGCCCTAGATGGATTCATCCTCAGATTCCAGTTCGTATTTACAGCCAGCACCGTATTGTCCATCGAGGCGATTGGCGGTATGAGGTTGATGCCGTAGTTCGTCATATCTGGATGCTGATTTCTGTAGCCCGTCGCGTTCAGCGCGGTATATTCGAGCTTTTCGTAATTTTTGCCGTTGTTCCCCGCGCCCGACCAGAAGACGAGATTGCGGGACGTTCCGGCGGGCAGCGTTTCCCTCCCGCTGAGGAGTTTGCGGCCGGCCTCCCAACTGAGGTCCGTCCTCATCTGTCCTGTGGTGTTGTCCTTGGCCGTGACGTACTTTGAAACTTTCCCTTCCCACTGGTCGTAAATGTTTATGCGATAGGAAGCGCTGTAGAGGTTGAACATTTCCTCGCTATCGCGGTCAAAACCGTCTATGCTGTCGCCGTCTATGCTGTCGCCTTCGAGCATGGAGCCCTTCGCGGGCTGAATATCGCTGTTTATTCTGGCCAGCACTTTGCGCATCGCGCCGATAAGCCCCTCGACGTCATTGGCGAAAAACGCGTAATTCCCGTCGGCGTCCTTCGGCTCGCAGCCGGGATCGCCCGCCTGGGCCATCGCGTTCAGTTTAGCCCGGAGGTTCGCCGAGGCGGCGCTCCTAGGATCGACGAAACCGACCACAAGCGTCCGAACGCCGTCCTGAAGACGAATCTCGTTGAACGTGTTATTTCCCCCGCTGATGCCGGTATGCCTCGTGAGCGGATTGTTCTTCGTATAATTGTAGAGGTCGCGCACCGCGTTCGCGGAGGAATAACTGCCGCTGTCGTCCCCGGCGGTGAATATTATCACCCAGTTATTCTCGCAGGGGTCTTTCAGCGGGAAGTTCGACGCGGGCGCTTTGGAGAGGTTATACGCGCTGTAATTCATCCCGCCGTACCCAGCGCGCGGAGGCGAGAAGAAGTCCAGCACGGTGCCCAGCGCCTCGCCGGAATTTTGCCTGAAAAAATTTCCTATAAGAGTTCCGCCGTTGGCGTTAGCGAGATTAAAATTCGCGTTCATCGACATGATGGTATAGGTGTCGCGGCTCGAGAACACGACGCCGCCTTTGCTGGTATAGTCGTTTGCTCCGCCTGCGGCGCTGCCGCCAACGAGCTGGTTTCTGGTGAGGTCGGAGTGTCCTGGATAAATCGCGGTACTGAGGTAAGTCTTGCCGTCCCCGAAGAGTTCCGGGTTCGTGTAGTAAAACGCATCCTCCCCCGCGGCGGCGCCGGTCTTGACCGCGATGTTCTCCAGCCCGTCTATCCACGTGCGGAACTTGTTGATATGCGCTTCGCTGTATTCCTCTATCGGAACGTGGAGAGAGGCGCGGTTCATCAGTTTCCATTGCAGCGTGTTGTGAGCGTAATCGTAGTAATCTCTGTCGATGCCCATAAACGCGGACGCTGCTTGATAATAACCCTGCCCCGCGTTAAAATTGTCACTGTTTGCTATGCCCGTGGCCCAGGAAGGCGCGTTGCCATTTGGGAAATTAGGGTTAGACATGCCATACCCTGGTGCCGTCCAGTTTGCGGCGGCACCCCCAGCCGGAATCCACGTACTGACGCTGGGGTTGTCGAGCGGGCCGCTCCTGTAAAAATCGGCGCCGTAAGCCGTACTGGGCCCGTTCATTTCCTGGAACGTCGTAGCCATTCCGAGCCTAAGGTTTTCGATAAGCACTGTGTCGGATAGGATACGCCACATCACGAGCTTCATCTTGTACATGCGGCTGTCGTTCGGCACAAGGTCATTGGCGGAAATAGCGCCCGCCTTGCCGGTTCTCCAGTAAGCCGGATTCCTGAACACCAAGGCGTAGGGCGCTGCCTCCGCGCCGCGGCCGAATGCCTGGGAAGCCGAATTGTTCGCATAATCGAACGGCGAATAGTAATTGTTGAGGTGGTCGACGAGGTTCGTGTTCCCGGTCGTCATGTTATTGGAGGCGTCCACTTCTCTGCCATATCTCGTTCTTGGGTTCGTATTCGTGGCAGTCGCGCCGAGTACTGGCAAACCGCCGTGCCCATAAGTGGATCCAGCCAGCATAGTGTTGACTTGATCCCGAGTAGTAGCGTTGGCGCCCCACTCGGGCATAGTCCCGTTGGCCGTGAACGTCATCGGAGAGCCAACATCAAGCATTATCAGCACGTTGGCTTTCTCCGCGCCTTTTTTTATGTCCTCGGTTTCGTCGAGGGCAACGTCGGATTTTCCGACGGTCTCTATAGGGGGCTTGACGTTCAGCAACGCCCCCGCCGTCCTCATTTCCACGTAGACGGGAAGAAGCAGGACGGCCGCAACCAAGGCGACCACGAGTAAACGCGCTTTCCAAGGTCTGAAAATTTTCATGTCCGATCCTCCGGCCATTACTTCGGCGCTTGCGGCAAGTCGACATCATCACTTGCCGCCGGCTCTTCCGGCGCTTTCATCATCAAAGGACGCAGCGCCCCCCCCGGCGGGACGTCCGGCATAAACGCCGGTGAAGCGCCCAGTACAACCGCCCCCGTATCTCGTACACCCGCCGACGCCACGCCGGATACCGGTAAAACAACGGACGCAAGCGCGACGCACAAAACCAAAACCGACGCAAGCACGACAGGTAAACAGCTCCCGTTTCCCGAGTTTATTTTCCGCATGTTGACCCCCTCCTGTTAAAACACAGCTTTTTTTAATTTACTAATTACAGTGTAACACTTTTGGCTCATAAATAAATAGGAACAAAGAACTATATTAAAAAATATACTGGCGAGCGGTTGTAATCGCAGTAAGTGAGAATATGTGATAGAATAGGGCAATCATATCATGGAGGCGATTGCTCTATGAATGAAAAGTGTACAGCGACACGTGGAAGACCCG
>JAISFV010000030.1 GCA_031263445.1 Synergistaceae bacterium
GTGTTGCAATGGCGGAGAGGGAGGGATTTGAACCCACGAGACGGAGTTTAAGCCGTCTACTCGCTCTCCAGGCGAGCGCTTTCGACCACTCAGCCACCTCTCCGCGATCAGTGTTGAAAAAATATAAGTTGGCGGAGAGAGTGGGATTTGAACCCACGTAGCGGCTCAGCACCGCTAAGACGATTTCGAGTCGCCCGCCTTCGACCGCTCGGCCACCTCTCCGCAGCCATCATAAACGTGGACAAACAGTCCACATCGGTCAACGAAGCGGATTATATGACAATCCAGCGCTCATGTCCATAGCTCACGGCATATCTGCGGCACATTATGCCCGGCCGCAAAAATTACCTGCCGTAAAAATGCGCGACAGTATTGACAGATCGGGATATGTTATCTAGAATGTGCACGTTCGTTAAACGCCATTTCGATGCGGAGGAGGGGTAGCCTGTGAATCAGAATGTCAAGAACGCCGTTGTCGCCATTCTGCTGGTTCTGGTACTTAGCTGCGGGTCCCGCCTGGGGTCGGTTGGCGCCTGAACTGGCATAAACCGAAAATCCGGGCCGGGACCTTGAGGGTTCCGGCCTTTTTTTGTGGGTTCACGCGGGGCTTGCCAGCCGCGGCCATGAAAAGCCAAGGAAAATTTTTGACAAGGGGAGATTGCAATGAGATGCACTTTCAGCGTTTTGACGCAGGACAGCCCGGGTGTCCTGATGAGGATATCTAGCCTCATCTACCGGCGGAACTTCAACATCGTCTCACTGAGCGTGAGCCAGACCGCGACGCCTGACGTCTCGCGCTTCACTCTCATGATAGACGGCGACGAGTGGGCGCTCGAACAGGTTAGCAAGCAGTTGAGCAAGCTCATCGAGGTCATTTCAGTCGAAAACCTCAACAAGTCCGGCAAGTTCGTCGAGCGCTGGCTCTCCCTGATCAAGGTGAACGCCACGATGGAGACGAGGCCGCATGTGCTCCAGGTCGCCGACGTGTTCCGCTGCAGGGTGGTCGATATGGGCAGCGACGCCCTCACGCTGGAGGTCACGGGAGATGAGGGCAAGGTGGCGGCGTGTACGGAGGCGCTGAGGGCTTACGGCATCCTGGAGATCGCCGGCTCAGGCTCGGTTGCGCTCGGGCGGGCGGGGTTCCGAGGCAATGGACACGGCAAGAAGGGCAACGATGAAGAAACGTATAAGTTTAAATATCTGCTCGCCGGCACCGGGGAGAGCTCCGAATCCCTCGTGTCCAGCGAGGCCTGATATTATAAAAACTGAAGGGGTGTTGGGATATGGCGAAGGTTTACTATGACAGGGATTCAAATCTCAAGGTGCTTGACGGCAAGACGGTGGCGGTACTGGGTTACGGCAGCCAGGGACATGCGCACGCGCAGAACCTGCGCGACAGCGGCGTCTCTGTCATCATCGGGCTGCACGAGGGGAGCAAGTCCCGCAAGACGGCAGAGTCGGACGGTTTCAAAGTGTTCACTGTGGCCGAGGCGGCGAAGCAGGCCGACGTCATCATGTTCCTCATGCCTGACCACATGCAGGCCGGCATCTACAGGGATCTCGTTGCCCCGAACGCGAAGAAGGACGCCGTGCTGGCTTTCGCGCACGGTTTCGCCGTCCACTTCGGCCAGGTCACCCCGGCGGCGGATAACGACGTATTCATGATCGCGCCGAAGGGGCCGGGGCATATCGTCCGCCGCATGTACACTGAAGGCAAGGGCGTCCCAGTCCTGGTCGCGGTCCATCAGAACGCATCCGGCCGGGCCATGGAGACCGCGCTGGCTTATGGTTCGGCGATAGGCGGCGGCAGGTCTGGCATGATCGAGACGACTTTCCGCGAGGAGACGGAGTCAGACCTCTTTGGAGAACAGGCAGTGCTCTGCGGCGGGCTCTCCGAGTTGATCAAGGCTGGGTTCGAGACGCTGGTCGAGGCCGGTTACCAGCCCGAGATCGCGTACTTCGAATGCCTGCACGAGGTGAAGCTCATAGTTGACCTGATCTTCGAGGGCGGGCTCTCCTGGATGCGCTACTCGGTGAGCGACACGGCGAAGTACGGCGACTGCGTGTCAGGGAAGCGCGTCATCGACGATAACGCCCGCTGGACGATGAAACAGTTATTGAGCGAAATACAGGACGGTTCGTTCGCGAAGGACTGGATCCTCGAAAATCAGGCGGGCCGTCCCAAGATGAAGAAGTGGGTGAAGTCCGAGAAGGAACAGCTTATCGAGCATGTTGGTAAGGATCTGCGCGGTATGATGCCGTGGCTCGATAAGAAAGAGGCGCCTGAATATTAAGGAACCGCTGATTAAATAACTTTTGGCCGCAGCGAGGCACCTTCGCCCGCTCTCTTCATGGCAGCCGCAAAAATGACCTCCAACGTAGCCCAGCTACGCCTACGGCCATTTTTACGACCGTCGTTTTGAGAAGCGAACGAGCCTGCCCCGTTTCGCGCAAAGGATATTTTATCAGTGATTCCTTAAACAATTAGTTTTTATTGATAAATTACGGAGAAGGTCGGTGCAAATGGCAGAGAGCGGAGACGTCGTAATTGTATTCGACACCACTTTAAGGGACGGGGAACAGGCTGCGAGGGTGAACCTCAACACGGGTGAGAAGGTGCAGGTGGCCCTGCAGCTCGAAAAACTCAGAGTCGATGTCATCGAGGCTGGTTTCCCTGCGTCGTCCCCCGGGGACTTTGACGCTGTCCGCGCCGTTGCCTCCGAGGTGCGGACGCCGGTCATAGCGGGGCTTGCCCGGACGAAGGAGCGCGATATCACAGCCGCGGGCGAAGCCTTGACCGGCGCGGAAAAATCGCGCATCCATACCTTCATAGCCACCAGCCCCATTCACATGGAATACAAGCTGAAGATGAACAAGTGCGAGGTTCTGAAGGAGGTCGAATCGGCGGTGAGGCTGGCGCGCTCCATCACGGGCGACGTCGAGTTCTCGGCTGAGGACGCGAGCCGTTCGGAGATTGATTTCCTGGTCGACGTGTTCACGCTGGCAATCGAGTGCGGCGCCGGGACGATCAACATTCCCGACACGGTGGGCTACGCCATGCCCCTGGAGTTCGGGGAGTTCTGCGGCACGATCATAAACAGGGTGAACAAGCCCGGCGTCATATGGTCGGTACACTGCCACAACGACCTGGGGCTCGGCGTGGCGAACTCCCTCTCTGCCGTCCGCGCCGGCGCCCGCCAGGTGGAGTGTACGATAAACGGCCTCGGCGAACGGGCCGGGAACGCGTCTATGGAGGAGATCGTCATGGGCCTCCGCACTCGGTCCGACCACTTCGGCGCGGACACGAGGATCGACACCGCAAAGTTCTACAGCACAAGCAAGCTCGTCTCGAACCTGACTGGCGTCTTGGTGCAGCCGAACAAGGCCATCGTGGGGGTTAACGCTTTCGCCCACGAGGCGGGCATTCATCAGCACGGGATGCTCTGCAACAGGGCGACATACGAGATAATGACGCCGGAGAGTGTCGGTTCGCCAGGGACAGACCTACACTTGGGAAAGCACTCGGGCCGCCACGCCTTCAACGAGAAGGTCGAGAACCTCGGCTACAACCTCACGAAGGAGCAGAGCGAGACGGCGTTCGAGTATTTCAAGGTGCTGTGCGACAAAAAGAAGGAAGTCTCCGACGGGGACATAGAGGCGTTCATCATCGACCGCGTCATAGGCGTGATGCCTGAGAAAAATTACGAGCTCAGGGATTTCGCTGTCACTGTGGCTTCGGGCGGCAAGCCCACGGCATCCATCACACTCGTGCACCAGGGGCAGGAGATAACGGAGGCGTCCATCGGGAACGGGCCGGTCGACGCCGCGTACAGGGCGATTCGCAAGATACTGAGCTTCGAGCCGGAGCTGCTCGAATTCCACATCAGGGCGACGAGCGAGCTGGCGGACGCCGTGGGGGAGGCGCACGTCATCCTCCGCTACAAGGATATAAAGGCCCAGGGGCGCGGTGCCAGCACGGACATCATAGAGGCCACGATCAGAGCCTACGTCGAGGCGGTAAACCGCCTGTACCACTCGGCCGCCGCCAGGGAGGTCGAGATTTAGATGAGAGGATCGCCAAAAACGCTGGCCGAGGCGATAATCGCCGCCCACTCGGACGATAGCGCATCTCCTGGAGCGATATGCCAGGTAAAGGTCGATTTCGCGTTCGCCAACGACATCACTGGGCCTCCCGCCGCCCAGGAGTTCAAAAAAATGGGCGGGACGCGCGTGTTCGACCCTGGGCGGTGCGCGATGGTCCTCGACCACTTCACGCCCAACAAGGATATCGCCTCAGCGGTGCAGTCCAAGCAGGGGAGGGAGTTCGCCTTGGATCAGGGTATGCTCTTCTGGGAGGTCGGGCGCGTCGGCGTCGAGCACGCGTTCCTCCCCGAGCAGGGACTAGTCCTCCCTGGGGACATAGTGATCGGCGCGGACAGCCACACATGCACGTATGGGGCGCTTGGCGCGCTCGCCACCGGCGTCGGGCAGACCGACTTGGCCGCCGTCTGGGCGCTGGGCGAAACGTGGCTCCGCGTCCCTGAGACGATCAAGGTGGTCTACGGAGGCGCCCCGTCCAAATGGGTCGGCGGCAAGGACTTGATCATCTCGCTTATAGGCCGTATCGGTGTCGAGGGCGCGCGCTACAAGTCCCTGGAGTTCCACGGCGAGGGCGTCGCGGCGCTGTCGATGGATGACCGCTTCACGATGGCGAACATGGCTATCGAAGCCGGCGGCAAGTGCGGGCTGTTCCCTCCCGACGCAAAAACGCTGGAATACGCCGAGTCGCGCAAGGCGCGTGACTTCACTCCGGCGTACCCCGATGCCGGCGCGAAATACTCCTCCGTGGTGGAGCTGGACGCGGGCCTCATCGAGCCGACAGTTGCGCTGCCGCACCTGCCTGGCAACGCGAAACTGGCGAAGGAGTGTTCCGATATCTCGATCGACCAGGTATTCATAGGGAGCTGCACCAACGGACGGCTGAGCGACATCGGCCTTGCGGCAGAGGCCCTGCTGGGCAGACGGGTTCACGACAGTGTGCGGCTCATGGTGATACCGGCGTCTTACGAGGTGTACAACGAGGCGCTTGACCGAGGCTGGATCAAAATTTTCACGGAGGCCGGCGCCTCTGTCTGCACCCCGACGTGCGGGCCGTGCATGGGCGGCCATCTCGGCATATTGGCCGAGGGCGAGCGATGCGTCTCCACCAGCAACCGCAACTTCGTGGGCCGCATGGGGCACGCGAAGAGCGAGATAATCCTGGCAGGGCCGCTGGTGGCTGCCGCGAGCGCTCTCACCGGCCGCGTGACGGATCCCCGCGAGGTTCTCTAAAGGACGCAGGGAGATGGTCCCCTGCCGGGTGTGGGCAACGCCCACGGAATTAAGGAGAAAATACAGATGAGCGGAAACGCCTTTGAAAAGATATCCGGGAGAGCGTGGATTTACGGCGACAACGTGGACACAGACGTGATCATCCCGGCGAGATACCTCACGACCAGCGCGCCAGAGATACTGGCACCTCACTGCATGGAGGATATCGACCCCGCCTTTGCCGGCGGCGTGGGTCAGGGGGACATAATCGTGGCGGGCAACAACTTTGGGTGCGGGTCGAGCCGCGAGCACGCCCCTATCGCCATCAAGGCGTCCGGCGTTTCGTGCGTGATCGCGGAATCCTTCGCGAGGATATTCTTTCGCAACGCCATTAACATAGGGCTGCCGATTCTGGAATGCCCTGGCATCACGGCGGCCAAGGGGGATGAGATAGAGGTGGATCTGGGTACAGGCGTCATTCGGAATAAAACGACAGGACGGGATTTTTCGTCCAACCCGATCCCGGAATTCCTGCAGTCGCTCTTCGCTGCGGGCGGGCTCGTCCCCTACGTGAGGGAAAGGCTCGGCGCGCTGTCATGAGTGAGAGGGCCCGTAAATTTACTGTCGCTGTGATCCCAGGGGACGGGATCGGCCCGGAGGTCATCGCGGAGGCTAAAAAAACCGTGGAGGCGGCGGCCTCCGTAGAGAACGCTTCGTTCGAGTGGGCAGACTACCCGTTCGGGGCTTCCCACTACCTCAAGACAGGCGAGCTGCTGCCCAGCTCGGCCATGGGCGAGATCGGCCAGGCGTCCGCGATGCTCTTGGGCGCTATCGGCGCCCCGTCCGTCAAGCCAGGCATCCTCGAGCGCGGCATACTCCTCACGCTGAGGTTCGTGTTCGACCAGTACGTGAACCTGCGCCCGGCGCTGTCGCTGCCCAACGTCCCGACCCCTGTCCCCCTGGAGGGGAAGATCGACTCCGTGGTCGTGCGAGAGAACACGGAGGATATTTACATGGGCTTGGGCGGCGTGACGCGTAACGGGAAACTCGACATCCGGCTCGAACTCGAACGGGGTGGCTACAGCTTGCGCGGCGGCCTCAACATCGACCTTTCCAGCGAGGTCCCGTTCGCGGCACAGGTCGGACTGAATACACAGAGCGGCGTCGAGCGCATAACCCGATTTGCCTGCGAGACCGCCAGGAAGCGAGGGGAAAACCGCGTAACGATCGTGACGAAATCAAACGCCGCCCCGGCGCTGTACGGTTTTTTTGAGGACATCGCAAAGGAAACGGTCTCCAGGGAGTACCCGGGCATGACGAGCGACGCCGTTAACGTGGACGCCATCTGCTACCATCTCGTCAGGAAGCCAGACGCGTATGGCGTGCTGCTCTGCCCGAACCTTTTCGGCGATATAGTGAGCGACCTCCAGGCGGGCCTGGCGGGCGGGATGGGTTCCGCAGCCGGCGGCAATATCGGCGACGGGCTCTCCATGTTCGAGCCGGTTCACGGCTCCGCGCCAGATATCGCGGGCACGGGGAAGGCCAACCCGATCGCGGCCATACTCTGCGGCGCTATGATGATGAGGCACCTGAACCTCGAAAAATCGGCCAGCGCTATCGAAAGCGCCGTGTATCGTTATCTCTCCTCTTCGCCGAAGGAGGCACTGCCGTTCGAGTTTTCGGGCGGGGCGTCCTGCGCCGAGGCAGGCGACGCGGTGGCGGCTAAAATATAAAGGAGTGGAATTTATGGAACTGTCTGGCGCCCAGATATTGATGAAGTCGCTAGAGGACGAGGGGGTGGAGACGATCTTCGGGATACCTGGAGGCACCGTAATCCCCCTCTACGACGCGATATACGACTCGCCTATAGAACACGTGCTGGTCCGCCACGAACAGGCGGCGGCCCACGCGGCGGACGGATATTCAAGGGCCGGCGACAAAGTAGGCGTTTGCGTGGCCACATCCGGGCCAGGGGCTACGAATCTCGTGACCGGCATAGCGACCGCCCACATGGACTCGTCCCCTATGCTCGCCATTACAGGCCAGGTAGCAACTAGCGCCATCGGCACCGACGCCTTTCAGGAGGCCCATATCCTCGGCATAACCTTGCCGGTAGTGAAGCACAGTATGCAGGTGAGGAGCGCCGAGGAGATACCTCAGACGATACGGGACGCGCTCTGCATCGCGTCAACCGGGCGCCCTGGCCCCGTGGTGGTCGATTTTCCGGTGGACGTGCAGAGGGCCAGGGGTGTTTACTCCAAGGCGGAGGGAAAGGGCAGCAGAGGCTACGGCGCGGAGATTCCAGAGGATCTTTCCGGCATGGAGAAGGCGGCGCGGCTGATCCGTGGCTCGAAGCGCCCAGTGGTCATAGCGGGCAACGGCGTCAACATATCGAGGGCTTTCGATCAGCTCAAAGATTTTTCCGAGAGGCTGGATCTGCCTGTCGCGACATCCCTTTTAGGGAAAGGCAGCTTGCCGAGCGGGCACAGGAACTGCATCGGACTCGTCGGGATGCACGGCAACGCCGGCGCCAACCGTGCGCTGGACAAAGCCGACGTGATAGTCGTCGTCGGCTCCCGTCTCAGCGACCGCAGCACCGGCAAACAAGCGGCCTTCGCGTCGGACGCGGCGGTCATCCATATAGACCTGGACGTGGCGGAAATCCACAAGAATATCGATGCGGACGTGTGGCTCATCGGCGACGCTGGCAATGTCTTGGCTCTCCTGACAGACGAGTCCGCAGGGCACGACACGGCGGCGCGGCGGGCGTGGCTGGATGAGGTGCGCGATATGGCGTCCGGCGAACCGCTGCGCAGGGAGGCGGAGAATGGAAGCGTCTATCCCTGGCAGGTCATAGACGCTCTGGACCATGTCACGCAAGGGGAGGCCATCGTCGTCACTGAGGTGGGGCAGAACCAGATGTGGGCGGCTCTCTACCACGACGCAAGGCAGCCGAGGCGGTTTCTGACGTCGGGGGGTCTCGGCACCATGGGCTTCGGCATCCCGGCATCGATGGGCGCTCACTTCGCGAAGCCTGAGCTTCCTATAGTCTGCCTCGCCGGCGACGGCAGCGCGATGATGAACATCCAGGAGCTGGATACATATGCGCGGTACAACCTGCCGGTGAAGCTCATCGTCTTTGACAATAACTGCCTCGGGATGGTACGGCAGTGGCAGGAGCTTTTCTACGGCGAACGCTACTCCAACACGATATATTCAAGACGGCCTGATTTTGTGAAGATAGCGCACGGCATGGGGATCGATGCGTTCTCCTTGGAAGACCCCGCGCTGCTGCGCGGCGCAATGGAGCACGCGATGGCGACGCCAGGCCCCGTGCTGATACACGTACCTATACCACAGCGCTATAACGTGTTCCCCATGGTCCCGGCCGGCGCGCCGCTAAAAGAGATGATCGTATAGGGACAGCATTTTTGATAGCCTGAATCTCCAATGGATTTGTCATATACACGCTTTGAGCGGTATGAGGACATAGACCTGTCCGAGATGCCAGAGTCCGGCGGTGTGACGGAATGGCGGCGCGGAGACGAAAGGGTTACTTGCCTGAAAAAGAACGGGATGGAATCCGCTGGCGGATGCCGAAGCCGAGGGAGACGTGAAATGCCCGATTAGGTTCCGCGATCTGGAACCTAATCGGGCGCAAATATTATTTGGCCTACAAATTGGCCCACAGAATAATTTTAATACCTCCCAAAGACTTGTTATAGCCAATCTTTTTAATGTATTCGATTCCAGCCAACCATTAGGATGAAAGACGCGAACGGCCTTTTTCATGTTCCGATATTCTCAGATCTCTCCAAGTTTTTCCAGTATTTTTTCATACTGTTTACGGCTTAGAGAGCAATTTATCAGATCGACAAATTCTGTTTTTTTTATGCGGCATTGCCTGGCCATTTCGGAAACCAACGAATCTCCAATGTCCTTTGCGCTTCCGTGGCTGATTTTGGTCGAGATGTCGGAGAGTTTCCCGTCGCTGGTTTCATAGTTCAGGTAGAGATGGTCGCTTTGACGCTCTCTGAATCCTTTCCGTTTTAAGTTACGCCTGATTTTGGACTTATCGAGAGCCAAAGACGCCCTCTCCCTCCAAAATGATCTCTTCTTTTAAGACGCTCCGAAGTCTCTCTGCTTTCGCGGTCAGCGCCCTGTCTCTCTCGACCACGAAGACCTGCCACATCATGCCGAACGCCTGCCCGAGTTCCGCCCTCAGAGAGTCCGTGTCCTCCGCATAGACGTGGAGGCTGTATTTTGGCTCGTCGATTACCAGCAAATCCCCGGCTTCGTTATAGGACGGGGTGAATTTCACCGGCGTCCTAAACCGCAGTTTTTTGTCACGGGAACTGAACCTGTCAAAAATTATCGGGTTGACGGTTTTATGGTGACCGCCATCTCTTGCGAAGCGTTTTATCAGATACGGCTGACGCAAGAAAACGCCGAAGTCGGCGCCGTTCCCGCCCAGGGCTTGAAAATAAGCGGGGTCATTCATTTGCGTCTCCCTCCTTATTTTTCATGCCCCGTGCCGTCTCTACGAGAAATTGCCCGACTATCTCCGCGACTTCCGGGGTCATCACGACTCCCGTGAGGACAGTTCTCATGAAACCGGGCGCGTCGTCGCTGAACTTGCGGGCCTCTTCGGATACCTGCTTGCCTTTGTCGGAAATTCCAAGCACCAGGCTTTCCGGCGGCTCTTCGGATTCGAGGTAAAAATCACACAGGATTTGTCCGTTTACTGTCCTGGTACACCAGACGCCGCCGGCAGGGAATTGATTATATGAAGAGGTTTTTCTGAACGTGACGTTCACTTTTGAAACGGCTTTTTCCTCATCCATTAGAATTCCCCCTCGTAATGATGGAATGATACATTACTGAGGCAGAAAATATCAAGAGTATGTTGAATAATCCTCCGCCCGTCACCCCGCCGCCAGCGTGACCATTACGGGGCCGCCCCACCGTCAAGGGCGGCTCTGCCATGCCGGAACCTTTCGGAACCATTTGCCTGGGGTTTTAGCCCGCTTAACCGGCCGACGCCGTGAGGCTGGCGGGGCTGTTGTTGCGAACAGGGCGAGGTTTGAGGAAAATCCATGGTAATTTCAAGGAAATTTAAAGATAAGGCCTAGGATTTCTGCGTCTTGACACGTATGCTATAAACAACATCGGGGTTTTGCCTGTGGCCTGCGACTTATACGTATCACAATATAGGCAAAAAATACTTATCGACAAATCCGCGAGACGGGTGTAATATTCACACGCACTGAGCAACAAAGGATAAAGGCTTCCAGTTATGCCGCACTTTATACAACTTACCGATGTCAGGGCAACCCGGTTCAAGGCCGGGACAGTCCAGGCTACTGTATCCGCAGGAGGATCGTTTTCGATCTGCCTCGGGAGTCAGAAAACCTGACATTACGGCGTCGCTCCTGGCAGGCGCATTTGGATCTTCCGGACAGCGAGGGTCCTTTTTTTTGACTGTCTCAACGTATCGAATAACGCAATGACGCTAAAAGCCCTGACGACCTTGGTGCTGTTGTCTTATGCCTTGTGTCTTGAAACGAACAGGGAAAGGAGTGGACGGAAATAGCTCTTTTTATTGACGCACTCATGAACGACACAATACAATCTTGCGCGAGCGATGGGTTACGGCGTAACAGAACCGTCCCCCTCCGACGCGGCCCGTGGCTGCGCTGCCGGCAAATTTTCTCGGGCATTAAATTATTATACGAATCCCTTAAATTCTTGTGTTCAAAACAAGTTTTCCATGCGCATGGTATCAGTGACGTATACGTCAGTTGTTATGTATCAGTCCTCTTGCCTTATGGCAAGGCACGGTCGCCGTATTCAGGGGCGTCGCCCCTGGCTTATGGCTGTCATTGCGCCCTGACGGGCGTGAAAGGGGGAGTTGGCGCTAAGTGAACAACGAAAAGAAAGCTGTTATTGACGGCTGTTGCTGGAAGGCAACCTGCGGGGTGCCAGCGAGCGCCTTAAAAAAATCAAGGAGGGAAACAAGATGAAATCGAAAAAGTTCTTAGCTTTCGTATTTGCCCTGGCATTTGTGTTCTCGGCGATGGGTCTGGCTTTCGCGCCGTCGTCGGCACTGGCCGCAAATGCAGGACAGTACTTGAGCGGAGACGCGATCCCGCCAAATCCGTTGAACCCAAACGGTTCGACTTACGAAATAATAGGCGAGCCTGTTTCGACTGACGCCATCAACGTCACGCTGATCATCGAGGCCGGACAGCCTCTTGACGAGGATGGTTACGTCATTCCTAGTGCCAGTTATCTCCGCAAAGAGATAAAGAACGTGAGTATCGGCGGAGGGACTGCCCCGAACACCGTGACCAGCCTTCTCTATGCCGTTGACGGAACCAACGGCCTGAAATTTTACGGGGAAGATGACGATGAACTCGTCGATTTCACGGCCAGCACAACTTATCTGGCCGCAGTGGAGTACGGCGGAAACCAATGGGTGGACGGGGCGGTTGCTTTCACCTGGCTGTTCAACGGCTGGGCCGTGCGCATCAACGACAAGTACCCGGTCAGGCTCACTAGCGACGAGCAGGGCTACGAAGGCACTGGCATTATTGATACGCCGCTTGCGGACGGGGACGTGGTTCACCTCTTCTACGATTTCCCCTCTAACGCCTTCGGAGGCAGCGGGAATCTCGCGGCCAAGTACGTCCGTGCCGTGTACGATGGCTACGATGGCACAAATACGCTGACCGTGCAGCTTCAAGGGCACAATACATACATCAATCCTAGTAATTATGTATTGGAAGTGAACAACTACCGCGGTGAGTGGGCGGAGGGAGTAACGGCAAGCATCTACACGGAGGACGGCATACTCGTGCAGGACGGCGTACAATCCACCACGCAGACTGTCACGATCGACAATGAGACCGTCGTTCAGACCGTTGCGACGTTCCAAAGCAACTTGTTGGAAGCCGGAGAAACCTATATTGTCAAGACCAATCCCGTGTATTACACAACAGATAACTCTAGTTGGTGGGATGTTTTCAATGGAGCGTTTTTTGTGCTGACCGGGGCGTACGATAAGATAGAGATTCCAGAGTAATAAGAAGGGTGCAACTGCGCCTTTCCACCTACCGAATTTGGCGTGTCAACAACCTGATATACATGCTCAGTTATCAGAATTTAAGAACGTGGCTATCCAGTTTGTTCAGAGATTCGCTGCGTCTTTTTCGGCACAACCACCCAATTCATGCCGCCATATATAGCCGAGGCGGCGCTGTGTGGGTTCTGCGTGAAACGACGCGACAGCCATAGTCAAAGGAAGGCGAAGACCGTATGCGAGATGCTTGGAAAAAAATTTTGCCTTTTCTGCTCCTCTCTTCTCTATTCTTTATGTTTCCCAATATGTCCTTTGCAGCCGCTCCTAAGGACACTCGCCCGTATGGAGAAAATCCCGGCACTCACAGCGACGTAAATTTCTACATCCCCATAAATGACGATTACTACTTTAAAACAAATCATGGGAAGTTATACGGCTGGGCTATAGTGGGCGTGGATGTGGACGAGGACAGTTTTTCGCGATCATATACCACTAGAGACGGTACCGAATATCAAGGTACAGATCAAGGTGGAGAAGTTGCAGAAAAGAATACCAGCGCCACTCCAAAAAGGGAAGAAGATATTAACACGGTCCCTGCATCAAGGACTTTCAACGTTGTGCTGCCCTATGGCACAGAACAAAACGCGTCATTCGAGGTGGTGGCGGATATCCAAAATGATGATTCGGCAAAATATCCGTTAATCACAACAGAAATACCAACGAATAATACACAAGCTACCGAGATGGCTGGTCTTTACCACAGAGTGACTGTGATCTTGGAAGAAGGGAAAGCTAATAAGATATTCTACGTATACCAGCAACCCTCTCTTAATAATGCTTTAGTTAAAGCAAGCATTACCGTTCATAATTTCAATTTCAGTATAGGGAAGGCTGACTCGTCGGAAGACCCTGAACCTGAAGATGTCGAGTCCATTGAGGTTACCGCCAATCCGAATACAGAGTATTTCGAAGGGCAGAGATTCAACCCGGTTGGCATGGTCGTGACCGCGACGCTAAAAGAAGGAGGGGCTAGTACGATAGCTGGCTACAAAGTATTGACAGAAACCGGCGGCGAAAGACTCTCTACCAGTGACACGTATGTAACGATATCCTTCGGCGAAGGAGAACACAAAAAGACCGCGACGCTACAGATAACCGTACAGCCCACCGCAAGCATCTCCAATGTGACTATAGAGAACGGCCAGATGTTCGGCGAATGGGATTTTAAAACCATAGAGATTGGGTTCGACTTAAAGAGAAAAGTGGACGCTTACGACGCGGTCACGTGGCACGGGCAAAAGACTGGAAGGTTCTCATTCCGCGCCAATGAGGAAGCCACCGTGACTGCGGATAACAATGTCACGTTTACGACGGAAGGCGGCATTTTTAGCGCTGACCTACCCTCAAGCGAGGACGGGACGAAGACGACCGTCACCGTGACAGTCGACGGCTCGCCTCCGAGAGAGTACGCGTTCACGTGCTACGAGCAGAAATACAGCGGGATGCCCGTCGAGGTCGTAGAATACTTCCCTGTCGCGTCCCAGTACACAAACGGTTCCATGTGGGGTTCTTACGGCCTTAACCCGATCAGCACCCTCAGAGGCAAGGAATTGGACGCATCGGTCGGGGATATGTATTACGGCCCGACGTCCCTCGGCAACTTAGGCGGGTACATCGTCTACCGCTATGCCGAGCCTATAGAGGACGATCCCAACAACCCCTACGGGGTGGACTTCCTGGTTTACCCGAACAATTACGCCGCTAACAAGGGGTATTCTGAGCCAGGCAGCGTCCTGGTCGCGGAAGCAGCGGAGGGGCCGTGGTACACGCTCGCTGGTTCGTCCCACTACGAGGACATAGCCAAATGGAACGTGAGCGTAACCTATACCAACAACTACGGCTTCGCGGACTGGAGCGCTGAGTGGGAGGGCGGTAGCAATTCAGGGAGCGGTGCGTTCGGATATCCTGATGAGCGGTATTACCCGCTCTTCAAGTGGGATGACGACGCGCGGAAGAAGGTAACGCTGACGGGAGTCCTGTCCCTGAGCGCTGCCGGTGCCGACGAATATGGTACCGCAGCGGCCCGCTTCCCGGACTTCGGCTACGCCGACACCGGGATGAGGGGCACCAGTAACGAAGCGGGTAACCCGTACAAAGGACAAACAAATTCCAAGACAATTGACAGGGTAAACGGGTTCGACCTCAAATGGGCGGTGGACGAGCAAGGCCAGCCAGTCGACCTGAGCGACAGGGACATCTGCTTCGTCAAGATCCAGACCGCCAACAACGTCGCCAGCAAGACACTGGGCGAGAAGTCGACCGAGATCAACGGCGTCCGCATCGCCGAGCCCGATTACCAAGCAGTAGGCGTCACAGACGCGCCGAGCGAGATAACGGTAGACGGCAAATCGGTCAGCCTGGGGACGGACAGCATCGTCACCATAGGCAGCATTCCCGTCACGGGCGCGTTCACCGTGAACGTCGAGGTCCCTGATAATGAAACGAACGTGTACATCAACGGCCTCAGGGACACCACAAGGTCGTTCACGGAGATGCCCGACCACAAGATGCTCCGCGTCATCGTGCAGAAGGGCGAAAAAGAACCCCGCATTTATTACATGAACCTCGTGGATGGCGGCGGCATAGACAATTCCACCGTCGTGACGTTCGACGCCAACGGCGGCCTCTTGACCGATCCAGTCGACGGCAGCGAAGTCGGGACATTGAAGATGGGCTTCACTCCGGACATGCCGGAAAGCGCGTGGAAGTTCCCGGAACCGACCATGGCCGGTGCCGACTTCGATGGCTGGATCGACGAGAAGGGCGACAAATACTCAGAATACGACGATAAGAAGATGCCAGAGACGCTGGAGCTGAAGGCGAAGTGGAAATACGACACGAAGACCATAAAGCTCGACGCAGCCGGAGGCTGGTTCACGGCTGACGAGAAGCGGGTGCAGAGCGCCGTGCTGCCGTTCGCCAATGACACCCCCGACTCGGAAAGGAAGTTCCCGGAACCGACGAGAGGCGGCTACAAGTTCCTCGGTTGGTATTGGGAGAACATCAGATTCACGGCATACACGAATACCATGTACGACGGGCTGGAGCTCAAGGCCAGATGGGAAGCGAGCGCCGCAGTCAGCCAGGATGAGATCCCCGGCCAGGACGACAGCAATTCAGTCGTCGACACCACTGACCCGGAGACCCCGGCCGTCGTCGTTGAGATCAGTTCTGGAAACGACAGCTTCAACCCGTCCACGGGCGTCGAGACGGTCACGGTGACGCCTGGCTCAATAACTGATGCCATAGACCAGGCCGTCACTGTGGCAGCGGTTGCCGGGAGCGACCCTGTCATTGTGATCAAGGCGGCGTCGGCGGGCAGCGCCGTAAGAGAGGTAAGGGTTGACATCCCCGTCGCAGACCTCGACGCGGTGGCGAAGAACGGTGCCGGGGAGCTGAACGTAAAGATCGAGTCGGCGGCTGGCGAAATCACCCTAAACAAGGCCGCGGTCAATGACCTCGTCGCGGAAGCCGGGGACGCGGAAACAGTCGAGGCCGTCATCGAGCACAAGGCCAAGGGTGACCTGGATCTGACGGAGGGACAGAGGGCCGCTGTGAGCGACGGGAAGGTGCGCGAGGTCTACGACGTTTCCCTCTACGCCGACGGCCTGGACAGGCTGGACGGCTTCCGCACCTCCGGCAGGCTGACCGTCGGGCTGCCCTACGCGCTCGGGCAGGGCGAGGCCGGGGCGGGTGTGCTGGTCAGGTACGTCCGCGAGGACGGCTACACGGAGCCGATGACGGAAGGCAGGAGGTACGACGGCGGCAAAAAACAGGCCGTGTTCAGGACGAATCACCTGTCGATATACGCCGTGACCTATGACCCGGCCTACGCAGGGGGCGGCGCGGAGGACACGGAGACAGGCGGCAGCCCTGACTCCGGCGGCGGCTACGATGAGGGCTACGACGGC